>NZ_JBJIEP010000030.1:0-63545 GCF_046557955.1 Shinella agrisoli
GCCATCGTCGACGGCGTGCCGCTGCACGGAGCGCCGGGCGACGGGGCAAAGGCATCCCTCATGCTGCGACCGGAGCGTCTCTCCCTCGCGCGCGCGGCGGTTCCCGCAGGATTGGCCGTGACGGTGCGGGACATCACGTTCCTCGGCAACAATATCGAGGTCAGCACCGAGACCAGCACGGGTACGGATCTCGCGGTGCGGCTGCCGTTCGGCCATGAGGCGATTTCCAGCCTCGCGCGCGGCGACCGTGCCTGGCTGACCTTCGACACCGCTTCGGCCCACGCCTTCGCCTGAGACGACAGGAAGCGGCCCGGCCGAAGGGTGGCGGAGCAGCGGCTCAGCCGATCTTTTCGACGATGGGCGGAATCTGCACGACGGTCAGGTCCGTCGCGCCGGAATCGATGATGGCGAAGACCGCTTCCAGCATCTTCGTTACGTCCTGCCGCACCATCTCGATATGGTCGCCGAGCATGGCGACGAACGGGTCCCAGTCGAAGCAGCCGAGCTGCGGCACCCGGTCCGCATAGTGGCCGGAGCGGCGGATCCAGCGCATCACGCCTTCCAGGGAGATGGTCGAGTTGACGAACATGCCGCGCGGCAGGGGACTGACCCGCTCGGCAAGCTGCTTCATGGCGTTTTCCGCCTTGTCGGGCGCATAGCCGCAGGTCAGCACCAGCGTTTCGTCGACTGCGACACCCGCCTCCGCATGCGCATCGCGGAACCCTCGTACACGCTCCATCGTGTTGTGATCCGTGCCGCGGCCGCCGACGAAGAGCAGGGGTGTCTTCTCGCCGTACTCCTTCTCGCAATTGGCCAGCACGCGGCGGGTCAGCTCGAGCGCGCCGCCATAGTTGTCGGAGATGACGGAAGGGGCGCGGGAGCCGGGAAGATCGAGATTGATGGTCCTGACCCCCGCGGCGGCGCAGAGATCCATCACGCGGTCGGGATCGGTCGCCCCCGTCGCGATCAGGCAGTCGACCTGGTAGGACAGCATGGCGCGCGCGGCTTCCAGTTCAAGGGCCGGATCGCGCCGGGTGCAGGTGATGATCGGGAAGAGGCCGCGCTCGCGGGCCAGCGCCTCGAACTGCTCGACGATGGAGCCGAAATAGCGGTTGTCGTATTTCGGCACGATCATGCCGATGATCTTGGAGCGCTCGCGGCGCAGGACGCTCGCCTGCATGTTGAGCGCATAGCCCTGCTCCTCGGCGAGCCGGGTGATCTTTTCGGCAAGCTTGGCGCTGATGCGGCGCTTCTTCCAGTTGCCGTTCAAGACGGCGCTGACCGCACTGGCCGAGGTGCCCGCCAGCTCCGCCAGATCGTAGATGGTCGTCCTTTTGGTTTGACTCGTCCGGTTCACATTTCATCTCCGTTTCGCGAACCACCTTGACACCAATGGCGTTTGGTGGCAATTCTTGCTTCATCGATTGAGCAAGCATGCTCCATCGATGAAGTTGCCTGAACAGCAAGGCTGACCCAAGGGAGGAGTCAGACGGAGCATCGACCGGCCGGACGTTGTGGCATGGCCCCAGCGAACGATGATCCGCGCATCACAGATGCGCGGCGGCGGTCGGGCCTGTCGCCCTTGGCGGCTTGAGGTCGCCGGCGAACATCAATGCGAAAGTCAACCGTGGAGGAACCCAATGAAGACGCTTACCTATCTGCTCGCATCGACCGGCCTCGTCCTGTCGCTTGGCGGCGCCGCCTTTGCCCAGGAAGGTGCGACCGTCGCCTTCTTGATGCCCGACCAGGCTTCGACCCGTTACGAACAGCACGACTATCCCGGCTTCAAGGCCGAGATGGAGAAGCTGTGCCCGAGCTGCACGGTGATCTACCAGAACGCCAATGCCGACGTCGCGCTCCAGCAGCAGCAGTTCAACTCGGTGATCGCGCAGGGCGCCAAGGTCGTCGTGCTCGATCCGGTCGATTCCGCCGCCGCTGCCGCACTGGTCGAGATCGCCCAGTCGCAGGACGTCAAGGTGATCGCCTATGACCGTCCGATCCCGGACAAGCCGGCCGATTACTACGTCTCGTTCGACAACGAGGGTATCGGCAAGGCGATCGCACAGTCGCTCGTCGATCACCTGAAGGCCAAGGGCGTTCCGGACGGTTCCGGGGTCCTGCAGATCAACGGCTCGCCGACCGATGCGGCTGCCGGCCTCATCCGCGACGGCATCGATTCCGCGCTCGACGCCTCGCCCTACAAGACGCTGGCCGAATACGACACGCCGGACTGGGCGCCGCCGAAGGCGCAGGAATGGACCGCCGGCCAGATCACCCGCTTCGGCGATGAGATCAAGGGCATCGTCGCGGCGAACGACGGCACGGGCGGCGGCGCGATCGCGGCGCTGAAGGCGGCGGGCGTCAAGGAAATGCCGCCGGTGACCGGCAACGACGCGACGATCGCGGCGCTCCAGCTGATCATTTCGGGCGATCAGTACAACACGATCTCCAAGCCTTCCGAAATCGTGGCTGCCGCGGCCGCGAACGTCGCCGTGAAGCTGCTGAACGGCGAAACGCCGGAAGCCACGCACAAGCTCTACGAGACACCTTCGCAGCTCTTCGTTCCGGCTGTGGTGACGGCGGAGAACATCAAGGCCGAGATCTTCGACAAGGGCATCAACAAGCCGGAAGAGGTCTGCACCGGCGAATATGTTGAAGGCTGCCGCAAGCTCGGCATCATCAACTAATCCAGCCCATCGTGTCCGGCCATTTCTCGGCCGGACACCCCGATCAGTCGAAAGGTTGAGGGCCATGACAGCCACGCTTCAAAATGCTCCCGCCAAGGGAGAGCCGGTGCTGCGTCTTAGCGGCATATCCAAGAATTTCGGGGCCGTGTCCGCGCTGACGGATATAGAGCTCGAGGTGAAGGCCGGCGAAGTCGTCGCGCTCGTCGGCGACAACGGCGCCGGCAAGTCGACGCTGGTCAAGGTGCTCGCCGGCGTGCACCAGCCGTCGTCCGGCACGATCGAGTTCTGCGGCCAGCAGGTGACGCTCGACAGCCCCGCCAAGGCGCTCGACCTCGGCATCGCCACCGTATTCCAGGACCTTGCGCTCTGCGAAAACCTCGACGTCGTCGCGAACCTTTTCCTCGGCCACGAGCTTTCGCCCTGGGCGCTCGATGAAGTCGCTATGGAAGTGCGCGCCTGGACGCTCCTGCGCGAGCTTGCCGCGCGCATTCCCTCGGTCCGCGAGCCGATCGCCTCGCTCTCCGGCGGCCAGCGGCAGACCGTCGCCATCGCGCGTTCGCTGCTGCTCAATCCCAAGCTCATCATGCTGGACGAGCCGACGGCCGCGCTCGGCGTCGCGCAGACGGCGGAGGTGCTGAACCTCATCGAGCGGGTGCGCGACCGCGGCCTCGGCGTCATCATCATCAGCCACAACATGGAGGACGTGCGCGCCGTCGCCGACCGCATCGTCGTGCTCAGGCTCGGGCGCAACAACGGCGTCTTCACGCCGGATTCCTCGAACCAGGAGCTCGTCTCCGCCATCACGGGCGCAACGGACAACTCCGTCTCGCGACGCGCCGACCGCAAGGCCGGCCATGTCCAGGAAAACCAGGGAGGAACCGCATGAACCCGAATCCATCCCAGAATGTCCAGCCGATGCTGGACCGCAGCGACGAGCGCGTTCGCCACGACGACAGCCTCGCCGCCATGGCGCGCGGCTTCATCGACCGGGTGCGCTCCGGCGACCTCGGCATGCTGCCGGTCGCCGTCGGCCTCGTCGTCATCTCCGCCGTCTTCTCCGCGCTCAACCCGATCTTCCTTGCGCCGAACAACCTGGTGAACCTGCTGTTCGACTGCGCCACGGTCGGTGTCATCTCGCTCGGCATCGTCTGCGTGCTGGTGCTCGGCGAGATCGATCTTTCCGTCGGCTCGATGAGCGGCCTTGCCTCGGCGATGGTCGGCGTGCTCTGGGTCAATCAGGGCTGGCCCATCGTCGGCGCCATCCTTGCCGCCCTCGTCGTCGGCGCAGGGGTCGGCCTGCTCTACGCCACGCTCTACAATCGCCTCGGCATGCCGAGCTTCGTCGCCACGCTCGCCGGCCTGCTCGCGCTTCTCGGCATGCAGCTCTACATCCTCGGTCCGACCGGCTCGATCAACCTACCCTATGCCTCCTCGCTCGTCCGCTTCGGCCAGATCCTGATCATGCCTGACTGGCTGTCCTATACGCTGGCGCTCGCCCCGGGCCTCGTCATGGTAGGCCGTGGCCTCAGGACCCGCAGCCAGCGGCTTGCCGCGAACCTCTCCGCCCAGCCGATGCGGGCGCTGATCCTGAAGGCCGTCGTGCTGACGGTGGCGCTGGAAGCGGCTGTCTTCTACCTCAATCTCGGCCGTGGCATTCCGTGGATGTTCGCCCTTTTCGTCGCGCTTGCCGTCATCCTCAACTACGCGCTGACGCGCACGAAGTGGGGCCGCTCCATGTTCGCCGTCGGCGGCAACAAGGAAGCCGCGCGCCGCTCGGGCATCAATGTCCGCCGCATCTACATGAGCGCCTTCGTGCTCTGCTCGACGCTGGCGGCCCTCGGCGGCATCCTCTCGGCCTCGCGGCTTGCCTCCTCGAGCCAGCAGGCCGGCACGGGCGACGTCAACCTCAACGCGATCGCCGCGGCGGTCATCGGCGGCACCAGCCTCTTCGGCGGGCGCGGCAGCGCCTACTCGGCCCTGCTCGGCATCATCGTCATCCAGGCCATCTCGAACGGTCTGACGCTGCTGAACCTCTCGTCGTCGCTGCGCTACATGATCACCGGCGGCGTGCTCGCCATCGCGGTCATCGTCGACTCGCTCGCCCGCCGCTCGCGCGTCAGCCACGGCCGCGCGTGACAGATACTGGAATGGAGTTTGGAACATGGCTGACCTCATGAAGGGCAAGATCGCCGCCATCACGGGTGCCGCATCCGGCATCGGCCTCGAATGCACCCGCACCCTGCTTGCCGAGGGCGCGAAGGTGGTCCTCATCGACCGGGCTGAGGACAAACTGGAGCAGCTCTGCAAGGAGCTGGGTCCGAACGCCCTGCCGCTCGTCGTCGATCTCCTGAACCCCGCGGATGTCTCCGGCATGCTGCCGCGCATCCTCGACATCGCCGGCGGGCTGGACATCCTCCATGCCAATGCCGGCGCCTATATCGGCGGGCCGGTGGCGGAAGGCGATCCCGATGCCTGGGACCGCATGCTGAACCTCAACATCAACGCTGCCTTCCGCTCGGTCCACGCGGTGCTGCCCTACATGATCGAGAAGAAGACAGGCGACATCCTCTTTACCTCTTCGATCGCCGGTGTCGTGCCCGTCGTCTGGGAGCCGATATACACCGCCTCGAAATTCGCGGTTCAGGCCTTCGTGCACTCGACCCGCCGGCAGGTGGCGCAGCATGGCGTGCGCGTCGGTGCGGTGCTGCCCGGCCCGGTGGTGACGGCGCTGCTCGACGACTGGCCGAAGGAGAAGATGGACGAGGCGCTCGCCAACGGTAGCCTGATGCAGCCCAAGGAGGTCGCCGACGCCGTGCTCTTCATGCTGACGCGGCCGCGCAACGTCACGATCCGCGATCTGGTGATCCTGCCGAACAGCGTCGATCTGTGAGACACACGGCGGGCGGCCTCGGGCCGCTCGTCAAAGGCATTCCTGATTTGCAGGCGGTAGAACCATGAGCAATACTTCCTCCGCGCGCCCTGCGGGCGGCGAACGTTACCTTGTCGGCGTCGATGTGGGCACGGGAAGCGCGCGCGCCGGCCTCTTCGATCTTTCCGGCCGCATGCTGGCCTCGGGCAAGCGCGACATTTCGCTGTTCCGCGAGGCGGGCGCGATGGTCGAGCAGTCGAGCACGGAAATCTGGGCTGCCGTCTGCGCTGCGGTGCGCGACGCCGTCGCCAAGGCCGGGATCGCGCCCGAACAGGTGGCCGGCATCGGCTTCGACGCGACCTGCTCCCTGGTCGTGCTCGGCAGGGACGGCGCGCCGCTTCCCGTCGGCCCGTCGGAGGATCCGGAGCGCGACATCATCGTCTGGATGGACCATCGGGCGGTGGACCAGGTGGAACGCATCAACGCGCTCGGCCACGAGGTGCTGCGTTATGTCGGCGGGCGCATCTCGCCCGAGATGGAGACGCCGAAGCTGCTATGGCTCAAGGAAAACCGCCCGCAGGTCTTCGATGCCGCCTGGCAGTTCTTCGACCTTGCGGACTTCCTCACCTGGCGGGCGACGGGGGATCTTGCCCGCTCCACATGTACGGTCACCTGCAAATGGACGTATCTGGCGCATGAGAAGCGCTGGGATCCCGGCTATTTCCGCGGCATCGGCCTCGGCGTTCTGGCGGACGAGGATTTTGCCCGCATCGGCCAGCGTGTCGTCGAGCCCGGCACGCCGCTTGGCGCGGGGCTCGGCGCGCGTGCGGCGGCCGAGCTCGGCCTTGCCGCCGGCACGCCGGTCGGTGCCGGCATGATCGATGCCCATGCGGGAGGGATTGGGACGGTGGGTGCCGACGGTCCGCCGGAGAACAATCTCGGTTACGTCTTCGGCACCTCGTCCTGCACGATGACCTCGACCCGCGAGCCGGTCTTCGTGCAGGGGGTCTGGGGGCCGTATTTTTCCGCCATGGTGCCGGGCATGTGGCTGAACGAGGGCGGGCAGTCGGCGGCGGGCGCCGCCATCGAGCAGCTTCTGTCCTTCCATCCGGCCGCCGGCGAAGCTGCGGCGCTGGCAAGGGCAAGGGGCCTCTCCCTGCCGGTCCTGCTTGCCGGGCTGGCGGCGGAAAGGGCGCAGACGCTCTCCGGTGCCGTGGCGCTGGCGGACGGCCTGCATGTCGTGCCGGAATTCCTCGGCAACCGCGCGCCCTTTGCCGATCCCCATGCCCGCGCCGCCATCGTCGGCCTCGGCATGGAGCGCGATCTCGACAATCTCGTCTCGCTCTATGTCGCGGGTCTCTGCGGCATCGGCTACGGGCTCCGCCAGATCATCGATACGCAAGCCGCAGCCGGCGCGCCGATCGACAAGATCGTCATCAGCGGAGGTGCCGGCCAGCTCGATCTCGTCCGCCAGCTTCTCGCCGACGCGACTGGCAAGCCGCTGCTGGCGACGCGGGCGGAAGAGCCGGTCCTGCTCGGCGCCGCCATTCTCGGCAGCGTCGCCGGCGGCGCCTTTCCGGATGTGCGCTCAGCGATGGCGGCCCTTTCCGCGACCGACCGCACTTATCAGCCGGCCGGAGGCGAAGCCGCCGCTCTCCATGCAAGGCGCTATGATGCGTTCACGCGCCTGCAGGCGCTGGCCCGTGAAATCCGCTAGCTTCGACGCCTGCATAGGGCCGCCGTCGATGGCTCCGCATTCAGGTCCTCCTGCCACCCGTGCGCGGGCTGTCAGGCAAGGTCCCGGTCGTGTCCGGAACGCCGGGTCAAATCGTCCCGAACGGCCGTCGTCACCTCCATAACCGCGGAGGCGATGCCGGCCCGGCGTGCGGACTTGACGGAGAGCCGCTCGATCATCACCGTGATCTCGGGGTCGCCGGAAATCGCCACCACGTCGCTCGCGCAGGGAGCGACATCCCTCGATCCGCCATTGCCGGGTTGCTCGTCCATCTCAGCCCCGCGACGCTGCGGCTTCGACGACACGGAGGAAGCGGCGGCGCCTGACGCCAGCACGACGGCGACGAGGAAGAGAAGCCTGGGCCGGGCGGTGGACGGGTTCCAGGGATAGGCGAGGGACCGTCCCATCCTGCGCCGGGCGCCGGGATGACCTTCTCGGCCTGGTCCATGCGAGACGGCGACGTTTCGTTCGCTTCGAGGTCCATGACGAGCGATTTGCGGTGACGGTGGTTCGCTGCCTTGGTCACGATCGTGCTCCTTCCTGTAACTGGTTGACGGGAGCACCGTACCGGTCCCGGGTTTCTGCGGTTCGGGACGGATGTGAAGAAATGTAAAGGGCTGCGAGGCCGGGATCGCCTGTCCGGTGCGTTCAGTCCGCCCGAGCGATAGCGGCAGCTCGACCAGGAAGCGCGCGCCTGCGCTGTCCGGTCGCTCGTACCGGACGCGGCCCCATGGAGCTCGGCGATCTGCTTCACCAGCGCAAGGCCGAGGCCCCATCCGCCTGCCGCCTCCTCGAAACACCGATCACGGCCGCCTTCTTCCAGGAGGAGCGCGCCGGTGCGGTCGTTTCCTGGGCCCGATGTCCATCGGAATGGCTGTGGTTCGTGTCGTTGCTCATCGTTCTGCTCCTGCTTTGATGCCGCTCATGCGGGGATGGGAGCACCATAGGGAAGGCGGGCTTCTCGTTTTCGGGCCGAATGTAAAGAAGTGTGAAGCCGAAGCGGTTTGTCGCCCATGCGCCGAAGGCGGGCAAGGGCCTTGAAGACCGGTGGGAAGGAGGGTGCGGCTAACCTGCTTGTTCGACCACACGGGCATCCCGCTGCGGCACTGCCGGCGACCGGCGGCAGCCTCCAGGTCGTCGCCCGCCGAAATGCCGACCGCACGGCCCTTTGCGTGAAGCGCGGCGCGGCGCGCAGCCGCGGGCCGGCCCGACTATCGGATACGGGCGCCGGCTTTGTCGAACAGGAAGCATTGGTCGGCGGGAAGGCCGACGGTCAGGCGCTTGTGGTCATCTGCGCCGCGGAAGCCCTCGTGCTCGACGATGATGCGTTCATCGGGGGAGATGTCGGCATAGACATAGCTCGTGTTGCCGAGATGCTCGGCGACGTCCACGTCGAGCGTCAGGTCGGCGTCGCCTTCTCCGGCGGGGAGGAAATGTTCGGGCCGTATGCCCAGGCTGACCTCGTCGCCGGCTTCTGCGGATAGCGAGCGGACGGGAAGGCTGAGTTCCACGTCCGGCTGGCCGGCGAGCGCCACGGTGACCGAGCCGGATTGCGCGGCGATGACGCGGGCCGTCAGGAAATTCATGCGCGGCGAGCCGATGAAACCGGCGACGAAGGTGTTGGCGGGGTCATCGTAGAGGTCGAGCGGTGCGCCGACCTGCTCGACCACGCCGCCCCGCAGCACGACGATCTTGTCGGCCAGCGTCATCGCCTCCACCTGGTCGTGCGTGACGTAGATGATGGTCGATTTCAGCGCCTTGTGCAGCTTGGCGATCTCGACGCGCATGTGCACGCGCAGCTCCGCGTCGAGGTTGGAGAGCGGTTCGTCGAAGAGGAAGACGTCCGGATCGCGCACGATCGCGCGGCCGATCGCCACGCGCTGGCGCTGGCCGCCGGAAAGCGCTTTCGGCTTCCTCTCCATCAGCGGGCCGAGTTCGAGGATGCGGGCGGCATCGTCGACGCGCCGGTCGATCTCTTCCCTCGCCATGCCGGCGAATTTCAGCGCGAAGCCCATGTTCTCACGCACCGTCATGTGCGGGTAGAGCGCATAGGACTGGAACACCATGGCGATGCCGCGCTTTGCCGGATCGACGTCGTTCATCACCGTTCCGCCGATGGCAAGCTCCCCGGAGGTGATGTCCTCGAGGCCCGCGATCATGCGCAGGAGCGTCGATTTCCCGCAGCCGGACGGGCCGACGAAGACGACGAACTCGCCGGTTTCTATCGCCAGGTCCACGCCCTTGATGATCTCCAGGGCTCCGAAGCGCTTGCGTATGTCGGTGAGGCGAACATCGGCCATGGCAAAGTCTCAGCTGACGGTGAAGGTGACGGACCGGGGCGCGAAGCGGCGGCTTGTTACGGTAAGTTCGAGCTGACCTTGCTCTTCGCCCGCCTCGATCCAGAACCCGGTCGCGCCGCCCTTCAAGGTGTGATCGGCCGGGCCGATGATGCGGCCGGGTCCGGAAAGCGCAAGGGAGACCGGCTCCTCGAAATAGGGCAGCAGGTTGCCGCACTGGTCGAGCACGCGCACGACGACGCGCACCGCATCCTTCTCGCCGGCGCGCAGCGCCGTGTCGTCGGGGCACACTTCGAGCGTCGCCGGGACCGGATCGGCCGGCAGCGTCAGCGTCTTCACCGCCTTGCCGTCGACATAGCCGGTGAAGGTGCCCTCGCGCCAGACGCGGCCCCAGGTGCCGAATTCCTGCGGCGTGACGCTGCGCAGGTCGAGCACGACCGGCGGATGCGGCAGGTGGGGATAGGTCTCCCGGTCGGGATGGACGCGCTTGGCCGGCCATTCGCCGAATTTCACCTCGACATAGTCGCAGTTGGTGAGAATGATCAGCGGCAGAACGCCGCCGATGTTGCGCTCGCCGCGCGCCCAGAAGGTGACGGGCTGGAGCACCACGCCGTCCTTCGGATCGCCCTGCGAGGCATAGGCATAGGCCGCGAATTTCGGGATGCGGTACATGTCGAGCACGCCGTGATAGCAGATGCGGTCGCCCGAGCCGAAATCCTTGTGGGTGTTGTAGTCGAACATGCACCAGCCGGTGGAGCCGGAAATGTCGCCGTCGCCGGCCACCGCGTCGAGGATCAGGAGGTGGCGGGTCACGTGCTCGGCCTGGCGCTGTTCCTGGTCGAAGCGCTTGGTCGGATACATGTGGCCGTTATACTCGGTGATCATGTAGGGGATCGGCCGGGTGATGCCGGTCGTCTCCACCCGGTCGCGCAGCACGACGCGCCCGCGGTTGTTACCGGGCAGTTCCTCGCTGCCGAGGATGAAGTCGTTCATCGTGTAGACGTCTTCCAGGAGCTCCGAATTGGTGATGAAGCGCACGCCGCCGGTCTGGCGCGTCGGGTCGAGTTCGCGGGCGAGGCGGTTCGTCTCGGCGTAGAAATCGTGGTTGTCCTGGCTCTCGTTGATGCGCACGCCCCAGATGATGATGGAAGGATGGTTCCAGTCGCGCTCGATCATGCGGCGCACGTTCTCGATGGATTCCTTCTGCCAGGCCTCGCCGCCGATATGCTGCCAGCCGGGGATTTCCTCGAAGACGAGCAGGCCGATCTCGTCGCAGCGCTCGATAAACCATTTCGACTGCGGATAGTGCGAGGTGCGCACGATGTTGCAGGCGAGGTCGTATTTCAGGATGTCGGCATCCTTCTCCTGCGCGCGCCGGCCCATGGCGTAGCCGGTGTGCGGCCAGCTCTGGTGCCGGTTGAGGCCGCGCAGCTTGAGCGGCCTGCCGTTGAGCAGGAAGCCGTCCGGCGTGAAGAGCGCGGTGCGGAAGCCGAAACGCCGCGTCAGCACGTCCGCGCCATGCGCGGTTTCGAGATGCAGCGTGAGCGTGTAAAGCGCCGGATTGTCGATGTCCCATAGCTCGATGCCGGCAAGACCGGTGAAGGTGAGCGTCGCCTGCCTGCCGCTGACGGCGACGGAGGAGGCCGCGATTTCGCTTCCGTCCTTGCGGCTGATCCTTCCGGTGAGCGAGCCGGAAGCGGCGAGGTCCTGCGGATCGGCGAGGAAGACCCGGGCGGTGACGGTCTTCGCCTCCTTTAGCGCATCCGGCGTCTCGATCTTCACATTGGCGATCGACACGGGGCTTGCGACCTTCAGCCAGACGTCGCGATAGAGGCCGGCATAACAGAGATAATCGATCTGGCCGCCGAAGGGCGGGATTTCGGGGTTTTCCGAGCCGTCGATCTTCACGGTGACGAGGTTTCGCCCGCGCGTCAGATGCGGCGTCAGCCGGGCCTCGAAGGGGGTGTAGCCATCCTTGTGCGCGATGATCTCGGTTCCGTTGAGATAGACCACGCTGTCGGCCATGGTGGCGTCGAAGACGAGAAAGACCTCGCGGCCTTCGAATTCCGGCCTCCAGTCGAGCACCTTCTGGTAGGTGAAGGGCTTCTGGTACTCCGTCTCGTCGAAATAGTTGTAGGGCAGCTCGACGGCGCTGTGCGGCAGGCGCACGGTCTCGCCCTCCTGCAGCGCGCCTGCCTGCGCCCGGTCGAAGCCGTGGCGGAAGCGCCAGTTGGCGTTGAAGTTCTCGATGATGCGCATGAATTCAGTTTCCTATTTGACCGAGCCCAGCATGCCCTGGACGAACTGGCGTTGCATGACGAAGAAGACGAGGAGGGTGGGAAGCGTGGCGAGGATCGTGCCGATCATGACCACGCCGTAATCGGGGTAGTAGGCCGAGGCGAGCGAGGAGACGACGAGGGTGATCGTCTTGGTCTCGTTCGACTGGAGGACGATGAGCGGCCAGAGGTAGTTGTTCCAGTTCGTCATGAAGACGATGACGAAGGCGGCCGCATAGGTGGAGCGCATCACCGGCACGTAGATATAGAGGAAGATCTGCCATTCCTTGAGCCCGTCCACCTTGGCGGCATCGCGCAGCTCCGCCGGGAAGGCCTTGGTGGACTGGCGGAAGTAGAAGATGATGAAGGCGGAGGCGATGGTCGGCAGCATGATCGCGACGTGCGTGTTGATGAGCCCCGTGCGCGCCATCATCATGAAGAGCGGGATCATCAGTGCCGCGAACGGCACCATCAGCGTCAGGAGCACCAGCGAATAGATGCGGTCGCGCGCCTTCGACCTGAACATCTCGAAGCCGTAGCCGGCAAGCGAGGAGACGGCGATGGTGAGCACCGTCGCCAGCACCGCCACCTTGGCCGAGTTCCAGAAGATCAGCGGCACGTCGACCTGCGTGAAGAAGTTCGTGACGTTCGTGCGCAGCGCATCGCCGAAGCTGGTCTTGCCGCCGATGATCTCGATCGACGTGTTCGTCGAGCTGATCACCATCCAGAAGAACGGGAAGACCGAGAGGAACGCGGCAACGCCGAGGAAGGCATATTGCAGGGCCGTGCCGAAGAGGCGTGAGGCGTTCATGACCGGTCCCTCGCGGCATAGAACTGGAGGAACGAGAACAGCGCCACCATGACGACGATCACGTAGGAGATCGTCGCGGCGTAGCCGAAGCTCGGCATGAAGCGGAAGGTGAGGTTGTAGATGTAGAGCGAGAGCGTCAGCGTTGCGTTCGCCGGGCCGCCCTTGCCCTCGGTCAGGTTGTAGACCTCGTCGAAGAGCTGGATCGTGCCGATGGTCGAGATGATCGTGGTGAAGAGGATCACCGGCTTCAGCATGGGCACGGTGATGTAGAGGAAGCGCGCCCAGGCCGGCACGCCGTCGATCCTGGCGGCCTCGTAGATCGACTTGTCGATGTTCTGGAGGGCCGCGAGATAGAAGATCATGTTGTAGCCGGTCCAGCGCCAGGTGATGGCGAGGATCACCAGGACCTTCGCCCAGAAGGGGTCCGTCAGCCAGCCGATGGGCGAGGCGATGAGGCCGACCGCCATCAGCGCCTGGTTCACCACGCCGTCGACCGAGAACATGCTCTTGAAGAGCACGGAATAGGCAACCAGCGAGGCGACGCAGGGCAGGAAGATCGCGGTGCGGAAGAAGCCGATGAACCTGAGCCGGTCATCGTTGAGCACGGCGGCAAGCATCAGCGCCAGCACGATCATGATCGGCACCTGCACCACGAAGAAGGTGACGGTGTTGGTGAGCGCCTGGATGAAGACCGGATCGTTCCACAGCCGCACCACGTTTCCGAAGCCGGCGAACTTCATCATCATGCCCCTGCCCGAGAAGAAGGACAGGTAGAGCGAGCGCAGGATCGGATAGACGAGGAAGATCGAGATGAGCAGGATCGACGGGGCGATGAACAGCCAGCCGTTCAGATCGTAGTAGCGCTTCAATCCGCCTGTTTTGCCGGCAGCCATGGAACGACCTTCATTGCCGAGGGACAAGGCCGGAATGCCCGGCCTGGAGGCGGGGCATTCCGGCAGCGGGGCGGGCGGTCGCCGCCCGCCGGGAGGAACCTTACTGGATCTGGCCCTGGGCCTGGCTGTCGATCGCCGTCAGGACCTCGTCGACCGGCGCGCCCTGACCGAGCGAGGGCAGGTGCGCGGTCACGGCGGTATCCACCTCGTTGGTGAAGATGCCGTAATTGACCGCCGGGATCTTCGCGAGCCAGTCCGAGAAGTTCTGCCAGACCTTTTCGCCGCCGAAGAAGTCGTCCGCCTGCGAATAGGCGGCCCCGGTGCGGGCGGCGAGCAGCGAGCCGACGGCGCCGCGCTCGGTCAGGATCTTCTGGTAGAAATCGAGGTCCTTGGCATAGATCTCATTGAGGAAATCGATTGCCTCGTCCTTCTCGGCCGAGCTCTCGATCACATACCAGCTGGAGCCGCCGAGGTTCGAGGCGTTCGTGGCGCCCTCGACGTTCAGCTTCGGAATGGGGGCGATGCCCCACTTGCCCGCCTGTTCGGCCTGGGCCTTGACCGTGCCGGTGATCCAGACGCCCGTGGTGACGGTCGCGACGTCGCCGGAGGTGAAGGTCGAAACCCATTCCGTCCAGCCGGCGGCCGGCTTGTGGATGTTCGCCTGCAGGATCTTCTGCTCGGTTTCGAGCGCGGCCTTGAGAGCGGCATTGTTCTCGATGGCAAGGTTGCCGTCCTTGTCGAAGTACCAGCCGCCGGCGGACTGCATCAGGATGCGCACGAAGCCGGCATCGTTAATGTCGAGGCCGAGCATCTTCTTGCCGGTCTTGGCTTCCACCTCCTTGCCGATCTCGATGAAGCGGTCCCAGGTGAGGTCCTGCATGTCCTCCGGCTTGAAGCCTGCCTGTTCGAGATAGTCCTTGCGGTAGTAGAGGCCGGTGACGCCGGAATCGAACGGCATGCCGTAGACGGCGCCGTCGAACGTCATCAGCTCGACCTTGTAGGTCGCGAAGCCGGAGAAATCGATCTTGCTGGACAGTTCGGCGAAGGCGCCGGGGAAGGACTGGAGATATTTCTGCGCGCCGTAGTCCTCGATCAGCACGATGTCCGGCAGCGCATCGGTGGTGCCGGAGGAAAGGCCGGTCTGGAGCTTCTGCTCGACGTCCGCCTTGGCGAAGTCGACGATGTTGAAGGTTGTTTCCGGATGCTTCGCCGTATAGCGCGCTGCGGCTTCCTTCATGATGGCGACGTTGAAGTTCGGGTCCCAGCACCAGATGGTCACTTCACCGGCAAAGGCGCCGGTGGACGCCAAGAAGCCCGCGCCGGCAAATGCACCGGCCGCAAGGCGCGACAATATCCTGTTGTTCATCGTTTCCTCCCACGAAACTGGCGGGGCAGGTCTCCTCTCCTGCCGCCCACGCAAGGTTTACCGAATTTCGGGTAACGCGCAAGGAAAATTTAGTAAAAATTTATCATGCCTGTAAGGGATTCCCGAGGCTCAGGATTTCCGCGGCTTGCGGCAGCTCTCGCGCCAGACCAGTTCCGTGGCGATGCGGACCTGCTTGCCGAAGCTGCGGCCGGAAAGGCGCTCCAAAAGGAGGTCGACGGCCGTTTCGCCGATATGCTCGCCATGGATGCGCACGGTGGTGAGCGGCGGCGTCAGGAACTGGGCGACGGGGATGTCGTTGAAGGAGATGACGGCGATATCCTTGGGAATCGCAAGGCCCGCCTCCTGAAGCGCGCGATAGGCGCCGATCGCCATGTTGTCGTTCGAGGTGATGATGACGTCCGGCCGCTCGGCCAGCGCGAGGAGGTCGCGCGCGAGGCGATAGCCCGTTTCGAGCCTGAGGCTCTGCCCTCCGGAACAGTCGGCGAGCGCCAGGAGGTCGGGATCGAAGGTGCCTTTTCTCTTCTGCCAGTCGATGTAGGCAGCGCAGCGCTTTTCGGCGAAATGCTGCACGCTTCCGTTCAGCTTCTCATGGCTGCCGATGAAGCCGACGCGCCTGTAGCCGCTGGATTCCAGGGAATCGAGGATCTTTTCCGTGGCAAGCCCCACATCGGAGAAGACGCTGTCGATCCGGTCGCTCCTCGGGTCGAAATCGGCGAAGACGAGGTGCCGCGCATGCTCCGTCAGCCAGGCGATCTCGTCGTCGGAGTGTTTGCCGATGACGATCACGCCCGAGGCGCTTTCGAGGAGCCCGGCCTCCGGCAGCGCATCCGAATGGAAGACCTTCACGATCTCCGTCTTCAGGTCGCGGCAGCGGTTTTCGATGCCAAGGCGCACGCCGACATAATAAGGGTCGGCGATCTCGTCCGAAGGCTCGAGGAAATGCACGATCACGAGCCTGGTGAGCAGGCTCGGCGCGGCCTGTCCGTTTGCCCGGTTGCGGTTGCGCGGCGTCTCGTAGTTCAGCGCCTCGGCCGTCTCGATGATCGCCTGCCGTTTCGCCGGCGAGATCGACAAGGCCGGATCATAGTTCAGCACCCGCGAGACCGTGGCGGAGGATACGCCGACGGCCTTGGCGATTTCCTTGATCGTTACCATTCGGACATTCCGCTCCCTCATCCGCCCATCGTGCCACAGAAGCCCGAGAACCGAAATCGTTTTCAGTAAAATTTTACTTGCGCTGCAAGGCGTTCGGCAAGGCGCGACTGGCGATAACGGCGTAAATGCCGTGTGTTGCCCCTATAGCCAAGCGGTAAATTTTCCTCAAGGCATCGGTCCGATGCCGGAGTGCTTTTCCAGCCTTGCGACAGGCGCTGGAGCGCGGGATGGGCGGTCGCGGCGATGCTCAGGCCAGCTTCGGCGTGAGCATCTCGAACCGGTCGCGAATGGTCGAACAGGTATCGCCGCCCAGGCGGGCGATGGCGTCGATGACGTTCGGGTCGACATGCAGGCCTGCGTCCACGGCGCCTTCGCGGTAGTGCGCCAAGACGATCTCGCCCATGATGATCTGGCGCGACCTGCCGAGTTCCAGGGTGAGGTGGCGGCGGCACTCGAAGGCGGCCGGTGCCTCCTTGATCCAGGGCGCGGCGATCTTCTCGCCGGCCATGGCGGTCAGGCCGGCTTCCTTCAATTCATCGATGCCGCGCGGATACTTCGTGCCGCAGACATGCATCGCCTCGGCAATGGCGTGCGAGACGATGTTGACGGTGAAGACCTCCGTCATGCGGATGTTGTGGCCGGTATCCTTGAAGGACATGTCGGGATTGTTCTCGACGCCGATGGCGAGGATCGGCGGGTCCGCGGAGAGGCAGTTGAAGAAGCTGAACGGAGCGGCATTGAAGCGGCCATGCTCGTCGACTGTCGTCACCAGTGCGATCGGCCGGGGAATGATCGTGCCGATCATCAGCTTGTAGCGCTCACGTGCGGTGAGGGCGGTGAAATCGAAGGCGGTCCTGTCAGCCGGTTCGATCTCGGTGGTGCGGATGTCCATGAGATGGCTCATTCTTGATTCCATAATTGTATGCAATTTATTCGGTATTATGCATGCAAATATCTGCTGGTAAAGAGGCTGTGCCTCGCTATGCGGATGGTGCCTCCTCGGAGTCACGCGATATGAGGCAGGTCGTCGGCCGGGACGCCGTCGCGCACGACGATGCGGCCGCGGCGGATGACCGTGCGCTTCTGCGGCGTCAGCGCTACCGCCTCGGCGAGCGTGCGGGCCGGCACCAGCACCAGATCGCCGAAATCGCCTTCCGAAAGGCCGTAGCGGGCAAGGCCGATGGCTTCGGCGCCGCCGAAGGTGCAGATGCGGGCGGTCTCGGCCAGGTCCGCATCGTTGGTCATGCCGTTGCGCTGCGCCAGGTACTTTGCCCGTTCCAGCATGTCGCCGTTGCCCCAGGGCTCCCAGGTGCCCTGGATGCCGTCCGAGCCGGAAGCGACGGCCAGTCCGGCTTGCCGCATCAGGCGCAGCGGCAAGGCGGGAGCCGAAGGGCTGCCGACGGTCATCACCGCGATCCGCTCCGCCGCCAGCGCTTCGATCAGCACCTGCTGGCGCGCAGGCTCCAGCATGTCGAGGCAATAGGCGTGGCTCACCATGACGCGGTCCTGCAGCGAGAGGGCGCGGGTTCGCTCGACGATGAGCTCGAGGCAGAAGGCGCCGAGCTCGCCGGGCTCGTGCAGATGGATGTCGACGGGTTTTGCGTGGCGGTCGGCGAGCGCGAAGACCGCATCGAGATGGCGCACCGGATCGCGCTCGATGGTGGCGGGATCGATGCCGCCGACGATGTCCGCGCCGGCCTTCATGGCGGCGTCCATCAGCTCGAGCGTGCCCGCGCGCGTCAGCATCCCGCTCTGCGGGAAGGTGACGAGCTGCACGTCCACCAGATCGCGAAGCGCCTCGCGCGTTTCGAGGACGCCTTCGATATTGGCAAGGCCGATCTCGGTATCGACGTCGACATGGCTGCGGATGGAAAGGACGCCGTAGCGGAGCGTTTGCAGGATCTGCCTGGCCGATTGCCGGCGGGCGTCGATGCCGAGCTCGCGCTTGGCCCTGCGGTCTGCGAGGATCCGGTCGTTGCGGGTCGGGCCGACGCGGTTATCGAACCAGTCCATGCCGATCAGCGTCTTGTCGAGATGGGTATGCGCCTCGACCAGGCCGGGCAGCACGATATGTCCCGTGGCGTCGATTTCCCGTGCCGGCCGATCGCCTCCGTCCGTGTAGAAGCGGCCGTTGCGGATGACGAGGTCCACCGGGTCGCCGCCCATGGGACGGGCGTTGCGGATGAGGATGTCTGCGGTCATGGCTGTTTTCCTTTCAAGCGAGCCCGGCGCGCTGCATCGCGAGCCGGAAGGCCCTTTCCGCGCGGTCGAGGATGGCGGCTTCGTCCTGCCCGACCAGCCTGCGCGCGCGCATCAGCACGCGGCCGCCGACGATCGTCGTGTCCACGTCCGCGCCGTTGGCGAAGCGCGCGAGGCGCTGCACCGGATCGACCGGCGGCCAGAGGTGCGGCTGGCGCATGTCGACGAGCAGGATATCGGCGCGCTTGCCGGTCTCCAGCGAGCCGATCTCGCTTTCCATGCAAAGCGCGCGGGCGCCTTCGATCGTCGCCATTTCGAGAAGGTCGATCGGCGGCAGCACGGCGTCGTCGCGGAAATGGCGCGCATGATAGCGGTGCGCCTGGAACATGTTGCGGAACATGTCGAAAGACCGGTCCGGCGCGGCCGCGTCCGTGCCGAGGGAGACGGTGATGCCCTCGGCCCTCAGTTCCGGTGCCGGGCAGCGCCCGAAGACGGACATCAGCGCACTCGGATTGTGCGCCACCTTGGCGCCGGTGCGTTTCAGGACGGCCCGGTCGCCGTCCGTGAGGTCGATGCAGTGGGCGAGCAGCGAACGGTGGTCGAAAAGGCCGAGTTTTTCGTCGTTGGCGGCGATCGATCCGTCGCGGTGGCCGTCCTGGACGAGGAGCACGCCCTTTTCAGCGGCTAGCTGCCGCGCCTTTCGGGAAAGGGCGAGCACGTCGGTATCCTTTAGTTCCTCGGCATTGAAGACCGGGAGGGAAACCGCCAGCCGTACCCGGTCGCTGCGGTCCGTCCAGGCGTCGATCAGTGCGGCGCTGACGTCCAGTTGCGCCTCCGGCAGGACGGCGACATCCCGGCAGGAGCCACTCTCGTACCGGCGGTATGCACTTTTCATTGACGGCCGGTTGGGCCCGACCGCAAGCACCTCGCGCACGCCCATGTCGGCGATGGCACCGAGATGCGCCTCGGCGGCCTCGGGAGCCTCGGTGCGCATGATGTCCGGCCCGCCGCCGAAGAGCAGGGCGGCCGTGGTCGTGCCGCACCTGATGCGCTCGGCCGCCGAAAGCGCCGCTTCAGCGGCCCAGAATTCCGGATCTGTGGCCTGTGCGTAGATCCGGCCGGTGACCGTCATCCAGTCCTCGGAATTGCTGCCGAGGCCCTTGGTCAGCATGTGTCCGGCATGGGCGTGCGTGTCGATGAGGCCCGGCATCACCACCATGCCGGCGGCGTCGATCCGTTCCGCCCCCTCCGCCGCCTGCGGCGCTCCCTCGCCGATGGCGGCAATCCGCCCGTCGCTTACCAGCACATAGCCCTTGTCGAAGACGCGCCGGCCGGCGTCCATGGTGACGATCATGCCATTCTCGATCAGCAAGGTCTTCGGCATTGCAAATCCTCCCGCAAAAATTGCATACACTATATTGCCTTATGTGTGCGCAAAAATTGAATCACCTATCTTGATATTGTGCGCGCATTATGTACAGTCATATCGAAAATAACAGCATGCAAAATTTTGGGAACAAGCATACAAACTTGGGAGCATTCTCGTGAAGACCTATTTGAAGACCCTGCTGGCGGGGCTGGCGGCCCTGATGCCGCTTTCCGCGCCGTCGCTTGCCGAGACGCTGCGCTGGTCGGCTTCCGGCGACGTCATTTCCTATGACCCCAACGCGCAGGTCGACAGCTTCACCCAGAGCGTCCAGCATATGGTCTTCGACCCGCTGGTCCGCCGCAACAAGGACCTGAAGCTGGAGCCGGCGCTCGCCACCTCCTGGGAAATCGTCGAGCCGACCCGCTGGCGCTTCAAGCTGCGCCAGGGCGTGAAGTTCCATGAAGGCCAGCCCTTCAATGCCGATGACGTGGTGGCGACGATAGAGCGTCAGATCGATCCCGGCGCGCGCAACCGCGAAAACCTCTCCGCCGTCACCGGAGTCGAGAAGGTGGACGACTACACGGTGGACCTCATCCTGCGCGGTCCCTATCCGCTGCTCCTCAACGACCTTGCCGCCATCTACATTCTGAGCAAGCCGTGGATGGAGGAGCACGACGCGCTGAAGCCCGGCAACACCGCGACCGGCGTCGTCACCTATGCCAGCAACCACGCCAACGGCACCGGCCCCTTTCGGCTCAAGAGCTACGAGCCGGATTCCCGCTCGGTCTTCGAGGTGAACAAGGACTGGTGGGATACCCCGCAGCACAACCTGACGGAAGTGGAGTTCCGCCCGATCGCTTCCGACGCCACGCGCGTCGCAGCGCTGCTTTCCGGCGAGGTCGACATGGTCGTTCCGGTTCCGTTGCAGGACGTCGACCGCATCGCCGCGACCGAGGGCCTCAAGGTGGTCGAGAACCCGTCTCTGCGCACCATCATGCTGGCGCTCAACTTCAGGAAGGAACTGCATGCCGCGCCCGGCGTGCCGAACCCGATGCTGGATGTGAAGGTGCGCCAGGCGCTCTCGCACGCCATCGACCTCGACACGATCCAGAAACGCCTGATGCGCGGCAAGTCGCGCGTCGCCGCCATGCTGGTCGCCCCGGCCGTCACCGGTCATGACGATGCGATCGACGTGCCGCCGGCATACGATGTCGACAAGGCGAAGGCGCTGCTCGCGGAGGCCGGCTATCCCGACGGCTTCAAGACGGGGCTCTCCTGCTCGAACGACCGCTACATCGCCGACGAGCAGATCTGCCTTGCGATCTCCTCCATGTGGGCGAAGATCGGCGTGCAGGTCGATCTTAGCGTGGAAAGCAAGACGACCTATTTCCCGCGCATGGATAACGGCGAACTCGACGTCTACATGCTCGGCTGGGCCTCGCTGCCGCCGATGGACGGCTACAGCGTGCTCCAGGCGCTGCTCGCCACCAATGACGGCACCTATGGCGGCAGCAACCCCAACGGCCTTTCCGATCCGCGCATCGATGCGCTCGCCCGCTCGGCGGCGGTCGAACTCGACGAGGCGAAGCGCGTCGACATGCTGAAGGAGGCCTTCCGCATCACCCGTGACGAGGCGTTGTTCATTCCGCTGCACCAGCAGCCGGTGGCCTGGGCGATGAGCGAGAAGGTCGACATTCCGCAGTTCCCGGACGAATACGTCCGTCCCTGGTTCGCGAAGGTCAGCGAGTAAGGTTTCTCCCGAGGCGTGGCCCCGGCAGGCGAAAGCAGGCCGGGGCCGTCCGCCATCCGGCCGATCCTCCGCAGCCGATGGCGCGGAGAAGACGGAGCAAAACGGCCCGGTTTCATGGCCTTGGGCTTGAACGCTCCCCCGCAAGGACTATTCCGATGCTCAGACTTTTCTCGGTGCGGCTCCTCCAGGCGATCCTCGTGATGGTCGCCGTGACGGCCATCGCCTTCATCATGTTCCGCTTCGTCGGCGATCCCGTCGCCGCCATGGTGCGCGAGGGCGCAACGCAGGCGGAGAAGGATGCGCTGCGGGTGGCGCTCGGGCTCGACAAGCCCATCCTCACGCAGTTCCTCGGTTTCGTCGGCCAGGTGCTGACGGGCGATCTCGGCACGAGCTTCCGCTACCAGCAGCCTGTCGCAAGCCTGCTGATGAGCCGCCTTCCCGCGACGCTGGAGCTGGTGATCGTCGCCACGGTGCTCGCGCTCGCCATCGGCATTCCGCTCGGCGTGCTCTGCGCGCTGAAACCGAACTCCTTCCTCTCGCGGCTCACCCAGGCGACGACGCTCGTCGGCATTTCCATGCCGACCTTCGTCACCGGCCTGCTGCTGATCCTCGTCTTCGCGGTGAACCTGCGCTGGCTGCCGTCCTCCGGGCGCGGCGACCTCGTCGATCTCGGCCTCTGGCAGACGGGCTTCCTCACCCTTTCCGGCCTGAAATCGCTGATCCTTCCCTCGATCACGCTGGCGCTGTTCCAGCTGACGCTGATCATGCGGCTCGTGCGTTCGGAGATGATCGACGTCCTGTCGTCGGACTATATCCGCTTCGCCTTCGCCCGCGGCCTGCCACGCGCCTATATCTACGGACGGCTGGCGCTGCGCAACGCGCTGATGCCGGTCGTCACCGTCACGGGCCTCCAGATCGGCCAGCTCGTGGCCTTCGCCATCGTCACCGAGACGGTGTTCCAGTGGCCGGGCATGGGCCTGCTCTTCACCAATGCCGTCGGCTATCCCGACGTGCCGGTGCTCGCCGCCTATCTTCTCTTCGTCGGCTTCCTCTTCGTCATGATCAACATGATCGTCGACATCCTCTACACCTTCATCGATCCGCGCCTGAGGACACGATAATGGCCACGCAATCCCTGATGCGCCGGCTGCCGCCGGTTTCCGTTACGATCGCCGGCCTGGTGCTCGCCGTCATGCTCGTGCTCGTCGTCTTCGCGCCGCTGATCGCGCCGATCGACCCGCGCGACGTCTCCTCCTATTCGCTCATCGACATGGAAATCCCGCCGGCCTTCATGGAGGGCGGCGACCCGCGCTTCCTGCTCGGCACCGACAACCAGGGCCGCGACCTCGTCTCGGTCATCCTGTTCGGCCTGCGCATCTCGGTCGTCATCGGCCTCGGCGCGGTGCTCTTCTCCGCATTGCTCGGCGTCGTTCTCGGCCTGGTCGCCGGCTTCTTCGGGGGCCTTGTCGACGGTATCGTGATGCGCATCGCCGACGTGCTCGTCAGCTTTCCGACCATTCTCGTCGCCTTGCTCATCAGCGGCATTGCCCGGGCGCAGCTCAGCGCCGATACCATGCTCGCCTGGGCGCCGCTGGTCCTCATCTTCTCCATCGCCGTCAACGAATGGGTGCAATACGCCCGCACGGTGCGCGCCTCGACCATGGTGGAAGTGGCGCGCGACTATGTGCGCGCCGCCAAGGTCATCGGCCTGCCCGCCGGGCGCATCATGGGCCGGCACATCCTGCCGAACGTCATGAGCTCCGTCATGGTCATCGCCACCATCAACCTTGCCGGCGCGATCCTGACGGAGGCGACGCTCTCCTTCCTCGGCGCCGGCATGCCGCCGACCTATCCCTCGCTCGGCACGCTGATCCGCATCGGCAACCAGTTCCTGTTCTCCGGCCTCTGGTGGATCGCCGTCATGCCGGCGGCGGTGCTGGTCATCCTCGTGCTCGCCGTCAACATCATCGGCGACTATCTGCGCGACCGCTTCAACCCGAAACTGATGGCCCGCTGAGATGACCGAAACAACGATCCCCGTCCTCGACATCCGCAAGCTGAGCGTTGAATATCCGCTGGCGAGCGGCGATACGCTGACGGCCGTCAAGGATATCGACCTCGTGATCCGCCCCGGCGAGATCCATGCCCTCGTCGGCGAATCCGGCGCCGGCAAGACCACGGTCGGCAACGCGCTGATGGGCCTCTTGCAGGCGCCGGGAAAGATCGTCTCCGGCTCCATCGAGATCGCCGGCAAGCCGGTCGACCTTCGCACCGGCCGCACCGAGGGCATCGTGCCCGGCCGCGATGTCGGCGCGATCTTCCAGGACCCGATGACGAGCCTCAACCCGCTCTTCACCGTGGAAAGCCAGCTTTGCGAGGGCATGCTCGCCCACCTGAAGCTCTCGCAGAAGGAGGCGAAGGCCCGCGCGCTGGAGCTGATGAAAGCCGTCGGCATCCCCGAGCCCGAGCGCCGGCTCGGCAGCTATCCGCACCAGCTGTCCGGCGGCCAGCGCCAGCGCGTCGTCATCGCCACGGCGCTCGCCTGCGGCCCGCAGCTCATCGTCGCCGACGAACCGACGACGGCGCTCGACGTTTCCGTGCAGGCGCAGATCCTCAAGCTCATCCGCGACCTTGCCGATCAGCGCGGCGTCGGCGTGCTGCTCGTCACGCACAATATGGGCGTCGTCGCCGAGATCGCCGACCGCGTCACCATCATGCAGAACGGCGCGGTGGTGGAAAGCGGTTCTGCGCGCGAGGTGCTGACCAATCCGAAGGCGCCCTATGCCCGCACGCTGATCGCCGCCGTGCCGCCGATCGAGACGCGGCTCGAGCGCTTGCCGGTGCCGAGCGAGGAAACGCAGGTGACGCTGGATGCCCGCGCGAACGTGCGCGCCAAGAGCACGAAGAGCGAGACGGGAAGCAAGGACGACGTGGTGCTTTCCGTGCGCGGCCTTGAAGTGGACTATGGCGGCCGCTCGCTGATCCCCGGCCGCAAGGCGTCCGTCTTCAAGGCGGTCAAAGGTGTTTCCTTCGACGTCCGCCGCGGCGAGATCTTCGGCCTCGTCGGGGAATCCGGCTGCGGCAAGACCACGGTCGCCAACACCATCGCCGGCCTCGTCGCCCAGAGTTCCGGCACCATCGGTTTCCAGGGCACGGCGCTCGGCGCAAAACGCGAGAAATCCGTCCGCCAGTCCTTGCAGATGGTGTTCCAGGATCCCTATTCGGCGCTCAACCCACGCCTGCGCATCAATTCCGCCATTGCCGAGCCGATCCTGTTCTACAAGCTCGCCGCCAATGCGGAGGAGGCCAGGCGGGATGCGAAGACGCTGCTCGAAGCCGTCGGCCTGCCGGCCGATGCGGGCGGCCGTTTCTCGCATGCCTTTTCCGGCGGCCAGCGCCAGCGCATCGCCATCGCCCGCGCGCTCGGGCCGCGCCCGTCGCTGCTCATCTGCGACGAGCCGACCTCCGCGCTCGACGTGTCGGTTCAGGCGCAGCTCCTCAACCTGCTGAAAGACCTGCGCGACCTCGCCGGGCTCTCCATGCTGTTCATCAGCCACGACCTCGCGGTGATCCGGCAGATGTGCGACCGCATCGCGGTCATGAAGTCGGGCGAGATCGTCGAACTGGCCGACACCGAGACGCTGTTCACCGCGCCGAAGCACGACTACACGAAGGAGCTGCTGCGCCTTGCGCCCTCCCTCGACCGTATCCTTTCGCGGCAGGCCGCCGCGGAGTGACAGGAGACCCGTCCATGGCCGACATCCTCATCAAGAACGGCACCGTCATCGCCATCGATCCGGAGCGCCGGATCATCGCCGACGGAGCGGTCGCCATCACCGGCGACCGCATCGTCGCCGTCGGCGCGACGGACGAGGTGGCCGCGGCTCATCCCGCCCGCGAGGTCATCGATGCGCGCGGCATGGCGATCATGCCCGGCCTCGTCGACGCTCACGCCCATGCCGGCCACGGCCTGATCAAGACACTCGGCGGCGGCAAGAGCGAGCCGTGGTATGAGGCGTGCCGCGGCGCCTATACGGTCGGCTCGACGCCGGAATTCTGGTTCGCGGAGGCGCAGCTTGCCGCGCTGGAGCGTTTGCGCTTCGGCGTCACCACGGGCGTCTCGCTGCTCGGCGGCGGCGATTCCGTCATGCGGACCGACGAGCCGGTCTATGGCGAGGCGCATATGGAAGGCGTGCTCGGCATCGGCACCCGCTCGGTGGTCGCCGTCGGCACCACGCGCCCGCCGCACCCGCTGACCTATGCCCGCTGGGACGGCGAATCGCGGACGGACTATCCCGTTTCCTTCGAGCAGCAGTTCTCCACGTGCAGGACGCTCGTCGACCGCTGGCACGGCAGCCATGGCGACCGCATGCACCTCGCCCTGCTGACGCCGACGTTGCATCCCGGCTACAGGGAGGCCGCAGGTGCGGAGGAGGCCGTCGCGCAGTCGCGCGCGGTCAAGCAGTTCGCGGAAGAGCGCGGCCTCGTCTTCACGCAGGACGGTCACACCAAGGGCAGCGTCTGCATCGCGAAGGACGTCGGCATTCTAGGGCCCCGCACCTTGCTGTCGCATGCGACAGGCCTTGGCGAGGAAGAGATCGCGATCTGCGCGGAGACCGGCACATGCATCGTGCACAATCCGAGCGCCGTCGCCGCCATTCTCGCGCGTTGCCCGGTGCCGGAGCTCATCGATGCCGGCGTCACCGTCGCCATCGGTTCGGACGCGACCGCCCCGGACCGTTCGGCGGACATGTTCCGCCACATGCAGCAATGCATGCACTATCATCGCACCCATTTCCACGACCCGAGCTGGCTGCCGCCTGGCAAGGCGCTGGAAATGTGCACCATCGATGCCGCCCGCGTGCTCGGTCTCGAAGCGGAGATCGGTTCGCTGGAGCCGGGCAAGAAGGCCGATGTCATCCTCGTCGACCTGCGCCGGCCGCATCTCTATCCCGCCCATATGCCGGAGTTCCGCGTCACCTGCTTCGCCAACGGCAACGACGTGCACACCGTCCTCGTCGGCGGCAAGGTGCTGCTGCGCGACCGGCAGCCGCTCCATGTCGACCAGGACGCGGTGCTCGATGCCGCCCAGCGCGAGGCCGAACTGATGATCGACCGCCTCGGCCTGCGCCATGCGCTGGAGACGCCGCGCATGTTCTGGTGCCACAGCCGCGACCTCGACCTCATCGAATAACCCGATTGCCCGGAGTGGACAGACCCATGAGCCTTGCCGACCTTGCCCTCGGCCGCCGCCCGGAAGGGCGCACCGCGCTTTCCGCCCGCTGGATCGTCGCGCACGAAAGCGGCCGCCACCGGCTGCTGACCGATGGCGAGGTCGTCATCGAGGGGCAGGAGGTCATCCATGTCGGTCCACGCTTTCCCGGCGAGGTGGCCCGCCGCATCGAACTTGGCGACGTGCTGGTTTCGCCCGGCTTCGTCGACCTCGACGCGCTCTCCGACCTCGATACCACGCTGCTGACCATCGAATACGGTCCCGGCTGGGCGACGGGCCGCGTCTGGCCGCGCAGCTATGTCGAGCGCGGCCCCTATGAGATGTACACGCCGGAAGAGCTTGTCTTCCAGAAGCGCTTCGCCTTCGCGCAACTCCTCCTGAACGGGGTCACCTCGGCGTTGCCCATCGCCTCGCTGTTCTATCGCGAATGGGCCGAGACCGTCGCGGAATTCGAGGGCGCGGCGGACGCAGCGGGGGAACTCGGCCTGCGCGTCTGGCTCGGCCCGGCCTATCGGTCCGGCGGCATGGTCTGCGAGGCGCCGGGCCGGCTGGAGCCGGTCTTCGACGAGGCGCGCGGGCTCAGGGGGCTGGAGGAGGCCATCGCCTTTGCCGGGCGCATCGCCGGCCGTCACGAGGGGCTGGTGCAGGGCATGCTCGCGCCGGACCGCGTGGAGACCTCGACGCTGGCGCTTCTCCAGCGCACCATGGCCGCCTCCGCCGAGATGGGACTGCCGGTGCGCCTGCACATGGCGCAGGGCAGGATGGAGCGTCAGGCGGTCGCGCGCCTGCACGACACCACTGCGCCGCAATGGATGGCGCGCCACGGCCTTCTCAACGAGCGGCTGATTGCGCCGCACGCGGTGCAGGCCGAGCCGGAGGACCTCGACCTCTACGCCAGGCATGGCGTCACCATCGCCCATTGCCCGCTGGTCTTTGCCCGCGGCGGCGAATACCTCAACTCCTTCCGCCGCTGCCGCGATCTCGGCATCCGCATCGGCATGGGAACCGATACCAGCCCGCCCGACATGGTGTTGAACATGGCCGTCGCGCTGATGACCGGCCGCATCGCCGCGGGCGAGGCGGGGCTTTCGACGGCGGAAGTCTTCGATGCGGCGACGCTCGGCGGTGCCGATGCGCTCGGCCGTCCGGACATCGGCCGCCTGCAGCCGGGCGCCAAGGCCGACATCGCCATCTTCGACCTTTCCGACCCGCGCTTCGCGCCGACCGTCGATCCGGTGCAGTCGCTGATCTTCGGCGCAAGCGGCCGGGTGACGCGCGCCGTCTTCGTCGACGGACGGCTTTCCATGCGCGACGGCGAGGTCGCCGGCATCGACGTCAAGGCGGCCCGCAGGCAGGCGCAGGCGCAGTTCGAAGGGCTGCTCGCCAAGTATCCGCAGCGCACCTGGGGCCATCCTTCCCTGGAGAGCATGTTCCCGCCGACCTATCCGCACTGGAAGGCCGGCTAGGGGCGGGCGCAAGGCGATTGTCGGAAGGCGCTTCCTGTGCGACCATGCGCGCGGGAGGATGACTGGATGGTGTCGACGCTGTCGCACATACGGGAGATCGAACGTGTCGGCATGGGCGCGGTCAGCCCGCGCGATGCGCCCGTCATCCAGTCCTGGCTGCGCTGCCTGAACGACTACAAGCTCGACCCCGCGGTCGCGCAGGAAGCCTACATCGTACCGGAGCTGAAGCTGCGCGAGCACCGCGAGCAGGCCGAGGAACTGATCCGCATCGGCCGCTCGGGCTTGGAGGCGCTGTTCAACCAGGTGGCCGAGCAGAACTACGTGCTGCTGCTTTCCGATGCGCGGGGCGTCACCGTCGATTTCATGGGCGACCCGACCTTCGACAACCAGCTGCGCAAGGCGGGGCTCTATCTCGGCTCGGAATGGTCGGAAAACCGGGCGGGCACCTGCGCGGTCGGCGCCTGTATCGTCTCCGGCGAACCGGTCATCATCCATCAGGACGATCATTTCGACACCAGCCATATCGGGCTCACCTGCACCGCCGCCCCGGTCTTCGACACCCTGGGCGACCTTACGGCCGTGCTCGACATATCGCAGCTTCGCTCGCCGACGGCCAAGGCCAGCCAGCAGCTTGCGCTGCATCTCGTCGCCTCGACCGCCCGGCGCATCGAGCTTGCGAACCTCATGACCCGCACCCGCAACGACTGGGTGCTGCGCCTTGCCCGCTCGCCGGAATTCCTCGACGTCGATCCCGATGCGGCGATCGCCCTTGACGGCAGCGGGCACATTACCGGAATGACCCATGGCGGCTTCGGCGTGCTTGCCCGCTCGATGAACCTGCATGGTCTTTCCACCCGCGATTTCCTCGGCCAGCCGATCTCGCAGGTCTTCGATATCGACGTCGACGACCTTCCGCGCTTCATGCGCGGCCGGCCGAACGGCGAGCGGCTGCTTCGGGCGCGCAACGGGCTGGTGCTTTTTGCGAGCGCCATCGCGCCGGCGGTCAGCCTCCGCTCACCCGTCGGCCAGGAGCCGCGCTTGCCGCGGGCGCTGCGGGATATCAGCCATGGCGACACCGCGATGGAACGCCTGCAGGTGCGTGCGGCGAAACTTGCCGCCCGGAACATTCCGATCCTCATCCAGGGCGAGACGGGCAGCGGTAAGGAATTTCTGGCGCGGGCGATCCATGACAGCTGCGGCAGCGGCGGCAATTTCGTCGCCGTCAACTGTGCGGCCATTCCGGAACATCTCATCGAATCCGAACTCTTCGGCTACACGCCCGGCGCCTTCACCGGCGCCAGCCAGAAGGGCAAGCGCGGGCTGATCGAGGAGGCGAACGGCGGCACGCTGTTCCTCGACGAGATCGGCGACATGCCGCTTTCCCTGCAAAGCCGGCTGCTGCGCGTCCTTTCGGAAAACGAGGTGCAGCCGGTCGGCGCGCTGAAGGCGCGGACGGTGCGCCTCAGGGTCCTTTCCGCCTCCCACCGCGACCTCGCCGGACTGGTGAGGGAAGGCCGTTTCCGGCAGGACCTCTACTACCGCCTCAACGCCGCAACGCTGACCCTTCCGGCACTGCGAGAGCGGCAGGACCTCGGCTGGCTGGTCGATCAGCTTCTTGCCCGCATCGAAAAGGAAAACGGCGCGTCCTATCGGCTCGACAAGGCGGCGCGGGCGGCGCTCCTGTCCCACGACTGGCCGGGCAACCTGCGGGAGCTTTCCAATGCGCTGCGGGTGGCCGCCGCGCTGTCGGAGGGCGGTGTCATCACCCTCGACAGCCTTCCGGATCACCTCTTTGCCGGACCTGTTGCGCCCCGGCCCGGCGACGAAGGCGCCCTGCGCCAGGCGCTCAGCGACTGCGGCAACAATGTCTCCGCGCTGGCCCGCAAGCTCGGCGTCAACCGCTCCACCATCCATCGCCGCCTGAAGCGCCTCAACTGATGCAACGGCTGCAACACCTGTTGCACGCCACCTGTCGCATTCACCCGGCCGGTGAAGCACCTGCTGAGCCAAGCACTTGATAAATTGACAAAATTTCAATCTGGCATGTCGCTTGCTGCTCTTTCGCCGGGAGACAGCAAGAGGAGAAAACCATGCTCGAAAAGACCCCCACCACGCGCGCCCAAGCGCTTCTCGACACACTCGGCGCGGCCCTCGAAGCTGGACGCGTCGAGGACGCCGCCAACCTCTTTGCCGAGGAGTGCTACTGGCGCGACCTCGTCGCCTTCACCTGGAACATCAAGACCGTCGAGGGCCGCGATCAGGTGCGTGACATGCTGCAATCGCAGCTTTCCAGCGCAAAGCCTTCCAACTGGCGCGTCGCCGCCGGCGAGGAGGCGACGGAGGCCGATGGCGTGCTGGAGAGCTGGATCTCGTTCGAGACGGCGACCGGGCGCGGCTACGGCCTCGTGCGTTTCAAGAACGGCCTCGTCTGGACGCTGCTGACCACGCTCTCAGAACTCAAGGGTCATGAGGAAAAAGCCGGCTTCACGCGCCCGCTCGGCGCCAAGCACGGCCAGAACCTCGGCGCGAAGACATGGAAGGAGGAGCGCGAGGAGGAGGAACGCACGCTCGGCTATGAGAAGCAGCCCTATGTCGTCATCATCGGTGGCGGGCAGGGCGGCATCGCGCTCGGCGCCCGGCTGCGCCAGCTCGGCGTGCCCACCATCATCCTCGAAAAGAACGACCGGCCGGGCGACAGCTGGCGCAAGCGCTACAAGTCGCTCTGCCTGCACGATCCGGTCTGGTACGATCATCTGCCCTATATCGATTTCCCGAAGAACTGGCCGGTCTTCGCGCCGAAGGACAAGATCGGCGACTGGCTGGAATTCTATACGAAGGTCATGGAGCTGAACTACTGGACGCGCTCCACCGCCAAGTCGGCAAAGTGGGACGAGGCCGCCAAGGAATGGACCGTCGTGGTCGACCGCGACGGTGAGGAAGTGGTGCTGCGGCCGAAACAGCTCGTCTTCGCGACCGGCATGTCCGGCAAGGCGAACATACCGGAGTTCAAGGGCCGCGAGCGCTTCAAGGGCGAGCAGCATCATTCCTCCCAGCATCCGGGGCCGGATGGCTACAAGGGAAAGAAGGTGGTCGTCATCGGCTCGAACAATTCGGCGCACGACATCTGCGCGGCGCTCTACGAGGCCGGCGTCGACGTCACCATGATCCAGCGTTCGACGACCCATATCGTGCGCTCGGACACGCTGATGGACATCGGCCTCGGTGCGCTCTATTCCGAACAGGCGCTGGCGAACGGCGTGACGACGGCCAAGGCCGACCTCATCTTCGCCTCGCTTCCCTACCGGATCATGCATGAATTCCAGATACCGCTCTACGACAAGATGCGCGAGCGCGACGCCGACTTCTATGCGGCGCTGGAAAAGGCCGGCTTCCAGCTCGACTGGGGCGCGGACGGGTCGGGCCTCTTCATGAAGTACCTGCGCCGCGGCTCCGGCTACTACATCGACATCGGCGCCTCGCAGCTGATCATCGACGGCAAGATCAAGCTCGCCGCCGGCCAGGTCGAGGAGATCACGGAGAATTCCGTGAAGCTCGCGGACGGCAAGGAGATACCGGCCGACGTCATCGTCTACGCGACGGGCTACGGTTCGATGAACGGCTGGGTCGCCGACCTCATCGACCAGGAGACGGCCGACCGGGTCGGCAAGGTCTGGGGGCTCGGTTCCGACACGCCGAAGGATCCCGGCCCCTGGGAGGGCGAGCAGCGCAACATGTGGAAACCGACGCAGCAGGAGGCGCTCTGGTTCCACGGCGGCAACCTGCACCAGTCCCGCCACTATTCGCAGTATCTCTCGCTGCAGCTGAAGGCGCGCATGGAAGGCATCCCCACGCCGGTCTATGGCCTCCAACCGGTTCATCACCGGAAATAGGCCGGCTTTCGGGCGGGCAGCGTGATGCGCTGCCCGCCTTTTCATGCGAAGGACAGTTGGGCCTCAGATGTGGACCGCCGCGCCGCCGAAGCCGAGGGCGGCCTCCTTGATCGCTTCGCTGTGGGTGGGATGGGCGTGGCAGGTATAGGCGATGTCTTCCGCCGTGGCGCCGAACTCCATTGCCTGCGATACCTGTGCGATCATCGTGCCGGGAAGCTCGCCGACGATGTGGGCGCCGAGCAGGACGCCGCTTTCCTGCGCCGCCAGCAACTTCACGAAACCCTCGGTACTGCCGTTCGCCTTCGCACGGCTGTTGGCGAGCATGGGGAAGGTCGAGGCGCGATAGGCGATCCCTTCGGCCCTGAGCACCTGCTCCGTCTTGCCTACCGAGGCGACTTCCGGATCGGTATAGACCACGGACGGTATCATGGCATGGTTGACCATGCCGGGCCTGCCGGCAAGCCGTTCTGCGACAGCGATGCCTTCGTCCTCGGCCCGGTGCGCCAGCATGGGGCCGCGCGTGGCGTCGCCGATCGCGTGGATGCCTTCCACGCCCGTCCATCCGCGGCCGTCGACAGGGATGAACCCATCCTCGTCCGGCGTGATGCCGACCGTTTCCAACCCGAGATCTCGCGTATTGGGCCGCCGTCCCGCGGCGACGAGGACGACGTCCGCCGTCAGTTCCGATGTCCGGCCGTCTGCCGCCTTGAGCGTGAGAATTACGCTCCCGTCGCGGAGCTCGGCGGTGGAGACGGCGCTTGCGGCGTGGATCGTCATGCCCTGGCGCGACAGGATCTTCGTCATCGCTGCGCGGATATCGTCGTCCATGTCCGGCAGAATGCCGTCGGCATATTCGACGACCGTCACCTTCGCGCCGAGGCGGCGCCAGACGGAACCCAGCTCGAGGCCGATGACCCCGCCGCCGATGACGACGAGCCGTTCCGGCACCCGCGGAAGGGAAAGCGCGCCCGTCGAATCGACGATGAAACCCGCTGCGTTGTCCACCGGCAGCCCGGCCAGCGTTGCGGGAACGGAGCCCGTTGCGATGACGATGGACCTGGCGGTGAGCGTCCTTGCGGCGATCTCCACGCGGGCCGGGCCTGCAAGGCGCGCTCGGCCTGCCAGCCGTGTCACGCCGTTCTTGCGGAACAGGAAATCGATGCCCTTGGCGAGCGATGCGACGGTTGCGTCCTTGCGCTCCATCAGCGTGGCGAGATCGACGGGGCCGGTATCGATGCCGAAGCCCGCCATATGGCCGTCGCGGGCAGTTTCGAGCAGATGCGTTGCGTGCAGCAGGGTCTTGGAGGGAATGCAGCCGACATTGAGGCAGGTGCCGCCGAGCGTCGGCCGTTCCTCGATGCAGGCCGTCTTCAGGCCGAGCTGGGCGGCCCGGATGGCGCAGGCATAGCCGCCGGGACCGCCGCCGACCACCAGCAGGTCATAGTCGTGGGACGCGGTCATTGCGGCCAGCTTTCGAGCGTTTCGACGAAACGGGCGAGCCAGGCATTGGTCTGGTGGCCGTCGAGCGCGCGGTGGTCGATGGTGAGCGAGACATAGGCCATGGGACGAATCTGGATCGTGTCGACGCCATCCGCCTCGCGCACCACGACCCGCTTTTCCAGCTTGCCGACGCCGAGGATCGCCGATTGCGGCTGGTTGATGACGATCGGCGCGGCGAGAAGCGAGCCGGAAACGCCGTGGTTGGAAATGGTGAACGTGCCGCCGCGCATATCGGCCGGCGTCAGCGCATTTGTCCTTGCGCGGGTGGTGAGGTCCTGAAGGCGCGCGGCGATCCCCGAAAGCGAGAGGTTCTGTGCCTCATGGATGACCGGCACGACGAGCCCGTCGTTGCCGAGCGCCGTGCCGATGCCGATGTTCACGTCCTCGAATATCTCCAGCCGGTCTTCGAACCAGCGGCTGTTGACCGCGGGCACGGCCTTCATGGCCGATACGCAAGCCGCGACGACGTAGGCCGTATAGGAGAGCGGCACGCCCGATGCGGCGAAGGCGGCCTTGTTGTTCTCGCGGTGCCGCATCACCGCGCTGAAATCGGCTTCGAACACCGCCGTGACATGCGGTGCCGTCGCAATGGACATCTGCATGTGCTCGGCGATGGCAAGCCGCATCGGCGAATGCTTTATCGACCGGGCACGCGCTTCGCCGACCGTTTTTTCCATCCGCGTGGGGGAAGGAGAGGAGACACCGGCGGGTCGTGACCGGGATGCTGCGAGCGCCGCCTCGCGCGCGGCGTCCATGTCGGCCCGCGTCACCCGCCCGCCCTTGCCGGTGCCCGTCACCGTTGCGGGATCGATGCCGTATTCCTCGGCCGCCCGCCGCACCGCCGGGGAATAGTGCGTGGCTTGCGGCGGGACCTGCGCGGCCTCCTTTTCCAATGCGGCAGGGGAGGCGGGGGCCACGGCCGCGCTGGCGGAATCTTCGAGCCTGATCCGGCCGAGCACCGCGCCGGGTTCAACCTTTTCGCCGCCCTGCATGAGGATTTCGTCCAGGATGCCGGTGACGGGCGCGGGAATTTCCTGGGTCACCTTGTCGGTTTCAAGCTCCACGAGCGGATCGTCGAGCAGGACCGTCTCGCCGACCGCCTTCAGCCAGTTGCGGACGACCGCCCTGCTGCCCTCCTGGTCCTCCGGGGCGAGGACATCGATCAACCCGGCCATGGCTCAAAACTCCAGCAGCGTTTCGAGTTTGGCGCGGATGCGGTCGACCGACGGTACCGCCCAATCGAGCAATACCGGATTGTGCGGGCTGGGGATGTCCGGCATGGCGAGGCGGGAGATGGGCGCGTCGAGATCCATGAAGGCCTCGTCGGCGACGACGGCTGAGATTTCGGCGCCAAAGCCGGCCGTGCCGAGGTCTTCGTGGACGATAAGGCAGCGCCGCGTGCGCCGCACGGAGGAAAGGACCGCCTCCTTGTCCCACGGCATCAGCGTGCGCAGGTCTATGACGTCCGCGGAAAGGCCTTCGGCGGCCTCCTCGCAGCGATGCACCATCGCGCCCCAGGTCACGACCGTGATCTTCTCCCCGCGCCGGGTGAAACTCGCCTTGCCGAAAGGCAGGGCATAGTCGTCGCCCGGATAGGGCCGCCGCGCCCAGGCGTGGTCCAGCATGGCGCGATGCTCGAAGAAGATGACCGGGTCGTTGCCGCGCAGGCTTGTGCGCAGCAGGCCCACGGCATCGGCGGCATTGGAGGGAACGGCGACCTTCCAGCCGGGCTGATGCACGAAGGCGACCTCGTTCGTCTGGCTGTGCCAGGGATCGCCGCATTTGAAATAACCGCCGGGCATGCGCAACACCATGGGCGCGGCAAAGCGGTTGTTGGTGCGCCAGCGGATCGTGCCGCAGTCGTTGATCTGTTCGGCGGCGGGTTCGGCATATTTGCGGAACTGGATCTCCGGTACCGGCATCAGGCCCGCCAGCGCCATGCCGACGGCGCGGCCGACGATGCCCTCTTCCGACAGCGAGGTATCGAAAACCCGCTCGCGGCCGAACTTTTCCTGAAGGCCGAGGGTGACGGCATGCACGCCGCCCTTCGGGCCGACATCCTCGCCGAACAGCACGACGCGCTTGTTGATGGAAAGCTCGTGCTCGAGCGTGCGGCGGATGGCGGTCACCATGTTGACGCGCTGGCCTTCGGTTTTCGGCTCTTCGGACGCCGCGGGCGGCCTGTAGCCGTGGGGGAACTGGCCGCCCATCACCTGCATGCCGCCCTCGAAGAAGACATGCCGGGTCACGGTTTCGGGCATCGCCGCCGGGCGTGCTTCGGCGGCAATCCGAGCCTCTTCCGCCGCCCGTGCTGCGTCATCGGCCGCCGCCTGCCACTCGGTTTCGCTGAGGACGGCGGGCACGATATAGTCCTTGAGGCGCGGCAGCGGGTCGCGGGCCCATTCGCTGCGCACCGTCTCCTCGCTCTTGTAGGCCTGTGTGTCCTGGAAGCTGTGGCCTTGCAGGCGCGGCACGGTGAGGCGAAGAAGGGCGGGCGCGCGGTTGCGGCGCGCATGCTCCACCGCCGCGCCGGTCAGGCGGGCGGCGGCGGCGGGATCGGTGCCGTCGCCTTCGAAGATCGTCAGGTTCTTCCAGCCGGCGAGATTGGCGGCGATGTTTCCGCCGGGCGTCTGGATGAGCGAAGGCACGGAGATGCCGTAACCGTTGTCCTCGATGTAGAAGAGCATCGGCAGGATCTGCGTGGTGGCGATGGTCAGCGCCGACCAGAAGCCGTTCGAGGCGACCGAGCCGTCACCGCCGAGCACCACGGCAATGCTCTCGGCATAGTCCTTTTCGCCCAGCACCTCCGCATAATACTTCACCGCCTGCGCCCAGCCGGCGGTGGGGGTGTATTGTGTGCCGACGCCGCCGCACATCGGCAGCGCGGAGGCGCCGTCGAGGTTCGGATAGTTGAAGACGACGCCGATGTCGCGCCCGTCGGAATAGCCTCCGGCGCGGCCCATCGCCGAACCGAGCGCATCGGCCGGGTCGACGCCGAGCGAGAGCAGCAGCGGGCGCGAGCGGTAATAACCGCAGGCCGCGTCGTGCCGGTCGGTCAGCAGGCTGCCGAGCAGGATCTGCGCCATGTCGTGACCGCGGGCGGAGAACTGGTAGAGCACCTTTTTTTCCGGCACGAGACGGGTTTCCTCCATCTCGTCAAGCGCGCGTGACAGGTGCACGAGATAGGCGATACGCTTCCAGTCGACGGCGTCGTCCGGCGCATTCCTGACGACGGGTTTGAGAGCTGCCTGCGCCATGGTTTCCTCCCGCATGGTATGCATTGAGGCAAGTGTAGGACGCGGCAACCGAAAAGACGTTTCAAACAGCCCGGATTTTGGCGTAGAAATGAAACGTTCCTATCAGAATCACCGGTTTCGAGATGGATTCCATTCAATTGGACGCCGTAGACAGAAAAATCCTGAAGGTGCTGCAACGACGCGGCGATATCAGCCATGCGGCGCTGGCCGAAGAGGTGGGCGCCTCCAGCGCCTCCTGCTGGCGGCGCATCAAGGCGCTGGAGGAGGCGGGCGTGCTCGGCCCGACCGTGCGGTTGCTCGATCCGGACCGCATCGGCCGCGGCCTCAACGTCTTCTGCCAGGTGCGCATGAAGTCCCACGATCCCATTGCGCGGCGCGATTTCGAGCGCTTCGTGCAGCGGCACGAGGAGGTGCTCGAGTGCTATTCGATGTCCGGCGAATGGGACTACCTGATCCGCGTCGTCGTCAAGGACGTGAAGGATTACGAGCAGCTTCTGATGCAGGCGATCCTGACCCATGAGGCTGTCGCCAATTCCTCCTCGCATTTCGCCCTGAAGAGTGTGAAGTACACGACCGAACTTCCGCTTTGAACAGTGGCGTCGGGCCGTGCGCTGGCCCTGCCCCGCCGCTCGAAACATCCTTGCCAAGCGCCGTGGCCGCGTCTAACGATGACCCCGCCGCGCATGTTCGAGGAACCCGCCATGCATGATATCCGGACAATCGAGGCCGCGGACACGCCGGGCTTCTACCGCGAGCTCATCGCCCAGGCCGAAGGGCTGCTTCACGATGAGCGCGATGCCGTCGCCAATGCCGCCAACCTCTCCGCGTTGATCTACCATGCGGTTGCCGACCTCAACTGGGCGGGCTTCTACTTCCTCAAGTCCGCAAATGAACTGGTGCTCGGTCCCTTCCAGGGCAAGGTCGCCTGCGTGCGCATCCCCGTCGGAAAGGGCGTGTGCGGCACCGCCGTCGCCGAAGGGCGCAGCCAGCTCGTTCCGGACGTGCATGCGTTTGCCGGCCACATCGCCTGCGATGCCGCCTCGCGATCCGAACTCGTCGTGCCGGTGGCCCGCGACGGCGCGATGATCGGTGTGCTCGATCTCGACAGCCCGGTGCCCGGCCGCTTCACAGCGGAAGACCAGGCGGGTTTCGAAGCCCTTGCCGCGCTTTATGTCGCGGCGAGCGATTTCTGAGATCGCAAGGCGGCCGCCTTCCGGAAGACGGCAATCTCAGCAGGAGCGGTGCGTTGGCCTGCTCCATTCACGGAGCAACGCAGCGTCTGCATAGCTGCATTGCACAATAAATGTTTTCCATCTGATCAAAAAACGGTCATAGTGCCCACAGCTGATGCACATGGCGGCTTCTCCTCCCAGTGCCGCTGCACCAGCTGTTCCCCTCTGGAGGTTTAAGACCTTCACACCTCATGGGCCGCGGTTTCCGACGGCCCATTTTTTTGTCGTGATTTCATGTGCGGGGCGGCCGGGCGCTCACGCGATTATCCGGGCGAGACGCGGCGACAGGTCGCGTGGCGCCGCCTCAAGAACCCGGTCGCCCGCCGCAAGCGACAGATTGGGATTGTAGAAGGGGTCCGACATCAGCGTCGCGCCCCACCGCTCGTGCATGTATTGTTCCTCCGCGGCGAAACGGGCTATCTTTTCCGCCGTATCGTCGGATCCGCGCGAGACCGATTCGCGATGGATCAACCGCGCATGCGGTGTCCAGAGGATGCCGTAGCCCTTTTCACGCAGCTTCAGGCAATAATCCACGTCGTTGAAGGCAACCGGCAGCCGGTCCGCGTTCATCCCGCCGACCTGCCGCCAAAGGCTCTTGCGCGTCAGAAGGCAAGCGGCCGTGACCGCGCTCACGTCCTGCCTTTGCGAGATGAGGCCGAAATCCTCTCCTGCATCCGGATAGCGGAAATGGAAATTGTGGCGTCCCACCGAGCCGGCGCCGAGCGTGACGCCCGCGTGCTGAACCGATCCGTCGGGAAACAGCAGCAGCGCTCCGGCAGCCCCGATCCGCGGATCGGCCAGTTCGGCGGCCATCTGTTCCAGCCAGCCCTGCTCGATCGGGTCGATATCGTTGTTCAATAGCAGCAGAAGTTCGTGGCGGGCGGCCTCGGCACCGAGGTTGCATGCCAGGGAAAAGTTGAAGGATCCATGCATCGGCAGCCGGCGAATGCGACCGCTGTGTTCGTAGTCATGAAGCAGGTCCAGTGTCTCCTGCTCCCGGCTGTCGTTGTCTATTACGATTACATCGAGTTCATCGGCGCGTGTCCGGTTGAAGAGCCCGTCGAGGCAGGTTCGCAGCAAGTCCGCGCGGTCCCGGGTGGGGATCACGACACTGACATTCGTCGGGCGAGCCGGTTCTCTGGGCAGCGAGGCCGGTGCCGGTGGGCGCCGGGTATCGCGGTGCAGGAGGACGCGCGGGATGTGGACGATGTCGCCGTATGGCGAAACCTTTTCCAGCAGGGAACCCATGTCGGCTTCGGACGGTGAAAATCCGTCCGGCAAGGCCGAAAGGCGCACGAGCGCCCCTTCCTGCGGCAGCCAACCGGTCTCGGCCAGGGGAGCGTTCCAGGCGGGCTTGAAGAAGGGGGCGAAACGGGTCCCGTCGGAACGAAGGCAATCCTCGTCGCAATAGGCCCCTGCGAGCCTGTCGTCCGCCAGAAGCGGGCGGACCAATTGGTCGATTGCCGTCTCCTCGAGCGTGAAGCCTGCCGGCAGGCACATCCAGAAGGATGGGACGCCGGCCTTCGCAAGCAGTTCGTGCAAGCTCGCGTGCGAAACCTCCCGGACGAACGGGCATGTCTGGCGGGCGATGGACTTTCGCGTCCCATGCGCCTGGCGCTCATCTCCGACGATCGTCACGAAGACGGCAAATGGGGCTTCAGCGCAGGCTTCCCCTTCCGGCATGCCGCCGATGACCGGGCGTTTTACCCAATCGTCATAGCGGGGAGCGGAAAGCGCCTCGAAGAGCCGTACGAAACGGTACTGGAAACCCTTGATGTTGCGGTGGAGCAAGAGGCGCAGGGTCTGCATGGCGGCAAAGGGAAAAGACATGCCGATCCGCAACGCGATTTCCGCATAGCCCGGCGATCGCATGCGGATGCTGGGCCTGGCGGTGCCGGTCGCCGCGTCGGCCCCGGCCTGCATGGAAATCGCCACGAGCCCGGCCGGCATCCAGCCGAAAAACCGCCCCTTTCCCTTTTTGCCGATGAAGGCGGACCGGGCGAGGATCGCCGGTGTCCGCCCGGCCCGGTGAAGCAGGATGGCAGGCGTGCTGCCCAGGGTATGGTGGGGATCGTCGATATGCAGAATGACCGGCTTGTCCGCATAGCGGACAGCGTCCGCGCCGTCTATGACAACAAGTCTGTCACTGGAGATGGGGATCATTCTGGCTCGTTGACGCGGAATAATGGATCGGAAGTGAAGGGGCGGCAGATGCCGGATCGATCTGCCATCCTCGGTTGGGGCATCACGAATTACCGTCCGTTCCGGATAGGTCAAGGCCGTTCTCGGCCAATCGCGTCATCGCTGCGACACGCATCCGGGTGGCGATGGCAGCGGCGGCGCGTTTGTCTGCGTCGTCAATCAGTTCCAATATGGCGTTCTGCCAGACGGTACGGTCGTAAGGAAGCAGAATCTCTCCGCTCCCGTCCGCTTCTCCATAGGCTGGCGACAGCGAGAATATGCCGGCTGCGCCTGCCCGCGCCACGTCGATACGCTTGGTCGCGGAGCGGCAGTCGTTGACGGGAGAGGAGGCAACGGGCACGAGCATGATGTCCATGCGCCGCCCGGATGTCTCGGCGAGATAGGCGGGCCAGGAAACCGGCCGGCGGAGCGTGACCCGCTCCATTCCCTTCCATAGGCCTGCCGCCTTGCGTCCGGCAAACACCTCGAAACGCGCTGCCGGACGCGCGGCGAGTACCTCGCGAATGATGGGTGCGAGGAAGGCGTGTTCTTCCACGTGCACCGCGCTTGCGTGGTAGCCTATCGTCGTTTCAGAAGAGGCGCGGTTTTGTGCAGGATGGGGCACATTCCACAAGGCCTCGGGTGGAGAAGGGGGCAGTATCCGTGCTTTTGCCGCGCCGAGGCGTTCCGCGAGAAGGGGCGTCGATGCCCATACGATATCCAGATGCCGGTTGAGCCGCCGAAGGGGCAGGATCGCCCGGAAAAGCAGAAAGAGCCGGTAGCCCATATCCGCGTCGCGTCCGGTGATTACGGCGGGGATATCGTCGTCCAGGAAAAGGCCGACACCGGCGAGCCTTGGATGTTCTCGCTCGATCCAGCGCAAGGTTGCGGCGGACGCATACCGGCACAGGATGACGAATGCGCCGTCTGCGTCGATGTCGGCCGGCTCGCTGTCACGAATATCGAGGAACTGATGGTCCGGCATGCCGGGAGCCGCGAGCCGGGCCGCGAAGTAGTAATCGGATGTCGGGTTCGGGTGCCGGCCGAAGACGATAATTCGTTTGACCGGCCGCCTCGCGCTGCCGGTCGAATCCGGGCGAAGCCGAGGGGACGGCAACAATCCGGAAATGAAGGCCCTGAGGGCGTCAGCCAATGAGATTTCCCCTGCCGATAGGTGACCGGCGGCAGCTATAGGCCGCGTTCTTCGTCAAGTCAAAGCGGCTGGAGGGTCCTGCCGGATTGCTCTCCAAAATCGCGCAAGAATCCGCTATAAGCGGTTCGTCGAATAGAGAGCGGGTAACGGCTGGCGAAGGCAGCCCTTGAAATGGGGCGCCATGCTAAAGACATAACTGTGTCCAATGAACAACCTGCCTGCGCATGCCGGCTGCACGCGTGGAGCTCTCGGCATCCGGCCGATGAAGGCGGAACCGGCAGTTCTTCCGAGTTTATCCGGACGCGTGTTGACATGACTGGATGAATTAGGACACGGACATCCCGGTGTCTCGAGCGGAAGCATAGAATGACTCTCGAAATTAGTTATGTCGACCAGGGCGCCAACGCAGCGCGCAACAATTCGCCGGATGATGCGGAACTTGTCGGGGACGAGAGCCTGCTTGCCCGTTTGACCAGGAAGTTCCTGACGAAGACGAACACGTTCTTGCTCGTCGTCCTGGTCCCCTCGATTCTGGCGGCGATCTACTATGGCTACGTGGTCAGTGGCCAATATGTTGCCGAAGCGCGGATGATCGTGCGGACGATCGGGGTCAGCGAGCGTTTCGACACGTCGGAAAAGCGTGACGGGCGTTCGATTATCGGGGGCGACTCGCTCACTCAGGATTCTTACATCGTCGCCAACTATCTCCAGTCGCCGGAAATCGTCAGGACGCTTAACGAGGAGATCGGCCTCGCCAAGCGGTTTTCGCAAAGCGACATCGACTATCTGTCGCGGTTGCCGAAGGACGCATCCTTTGAAGAGTTGCACCGTTATTGGACCAAGCAGATCGGCACCTATGTGGACGGCCCGTCGGGTATCATTATCTTCACGGTGCGTGCGTTCTCTCCGGAAGATTCCGTGACGATCCTCAATGCAGCCATGCAGGCCGCCGACCGTATGATCGATAAAATCTCTGAAAAGGCGAAGCGTGATCTGATCGTGCGAGCGGAAGCGGATGTGGCAAACGGCTTGTCGGCATATACCAAGGCGCTCGACGACCTGCGCCAATACCAGAACGCCTCGGGTATTCTCGATCCGAAACTGTCGGCGCAGATGGTCAGCACGGTCGTCGGCAAGCTGGTGGAGGAAAGGCTCGGGCTCGTCGTCCGCTTGAACTCGCTGGAGGCCGCCAATGCCGCCGATTCTGCCGCTGCCCGCCAGTTGAAGCGCTCGATCAAGGCGCTGGACGAGCAGATTCAACAGTATCAAGCAAGCCTTGCGGGCGAGAGCTCGACGGGCGTTCAGCTTTCGCAGAACCTTACAGACTTCTCGCGCCTCGAAACACGCCGCCTCGTGACGCAAGCAATCTACGAGTCGACCGTCCGCAATCTCGATACATCCCGATCGACGGCGATCCGCCGCACGACTTTCATTTCTGTGTTTTCGGCTCCCGAGCTGCCGGAAAAGTCAAAGTATCCGGAGCGGTTCTCTTCCTGGATCATGTTTTCGGTTGGCATATTTACCCTATGGGTAACTGCAATATTTTTATGGATGTCCATTGAAGATCATCGGACCTAGCCATGATTGTATTTGATGGTGTGACGAAATACTATAAAACTGCTGGGCACAAGAGGTATATACTGCGACAGCAAAGCGTACATTTCGTCTCCGGAACGTCTTACGGGTTGCTGGGCGTGAACGGAGCTGGAAAGTCGACGACGATGCGGTTGATCGCCGGCGCCGAAATGCCGAACCGAGGCCGTATCAGGCGTAATGTCAGGGTGTCCTGGCCGCTCGGTTTCGCGAACGGCTTCAACACCATGCTCAGCGGCAAGGAAAATCTGAAGTTCGTCTCCCGCGCCTATGGGGAGGACTTCCAGCGTGTTTTGCGTTTCGTATCGGATTTCGCGGAGATCGGCAGCTATATCAACGAGCCGATCAGAACCTATTCGTCCGGCATGGCCGCCCGTTTCGCCTTCGGTCTGTCCATGGCGATCGAGTTCGATTGCTACCTGGTGGACGAGATCACCGCTGTTGGCGATGCGAGCTTCCAGAAGAGGTGCCGTGACGCCTTTCGAGAAAGGCGGGCCAGATCGGATGTCATCATGATCTCTCACGATATGGAAACGATCAAGAACTATTGCGATGTGGTCCTCGTGCTCATCGACGGGCATCTCGTACGGTTTGACAATGTCGAAGATGGCATTGCCACCTATATGCGTCTAAACCGCTAGCGCCCGATTGCCTGCCTATGACAGCCGATATGGCGAGGGAGAGTTAACGTTGCTTACGGATATTCTGTCGAGGAGCGGCATGTGAAAAACGACGGCCAATTGATGAAGGGGGGCTCCGGCTCTGTTCTGGTCCGCAGCCAGAAGATGGCGGCGGCGCTCAGTTCCTACGCCCGCGCGCTGACGTTCGAGAACCGCAGCCGCCGGAATCTCTATCGCCTTGCCGGACTTGCGCCCCGGGCGCGTGATCGCGTTTTCTCCGTCCTGCTCGGTGCGGTCTTTATCCTGTGTTTCGTCCTGCCTTTCGCCGGCAGCGTGTTCTATTACGGTTTCTTCGCTTCGCCGCGCTATAGCTCCGAGGTTCGCTTCGTCGTGCGCTCCTCTGCGCCGTTGCTGACGCGCGACCGCTATTCGAGCGACAATGTCGAGCCGAAGGCCAAGATCGTGCAGGATACGGCCGTGCTGGTGAACTATATCGCCAGCCCCGAAATGGTGAAGAACCTCGAGAAGTCGATAGACTTCAAGGAAATGTTCGGCCGCGGCGACATCGATTTCCTTTCCCGGCTGAGGCCCGACGCAAAGCAGGAGGATGTCGATCGCTACTGGCAGAACAAGCACTCGGCCTGGATCAACCCGAAGAGCGGCATCGTCGAACTGGAGGTGGTCGCCTTCTCGCCGCAGGAGGCATACGATCTGCTGAAGCAGGTGTTGAAGCTTGCCGAAGAGAGAGTGAACAAGCTCAGCTCCGGCATGTGGAATAACTTGCAGGAATCGGCAGAGCGCGATGTCCAGACGGCGACCCAGGAGCTTGAGACTTTGCGCAACAAGTACCGGGACATGCAAAACAAGACGGGCGTGTTCGATATCGAAATGGCCGCCAGCGGCATCCTGAGCGTGCTCACCAAGCTCGAGTCTGATATTGCCGATCTGAAAAGCCAGCGCGATGCGCTCAGTGTGAGCGTCACGGATGCATCCCCACGCCTTGCCGATCTGGACCGGCAGATCGAAGCCCGCGAGGAGCAGGCCCGGACCCTTCGTGCGCAGACGGCCGGCCAGGCACAGGCGAACGGCGGCAGCCTTGCGGACTATTCGCAGCAATTCAACGATATCAACCTTGATCTCAGGATGGCGGAAAAGAAGCTGGAGTCCGCAATCAGCGAGCTGGAAAAGGTCAAGCTGGTCAGTTCGCTGCAGCTTGTCTATGTCGATAATTTCACGGAGCCGACCCTGCCGGATGCAAGCAAATATCCAAGAGTAGCCTTGAGCATCCTGCTCAGTTTCCTCGCTTGTACTGCTCTTTGGGGGGTGGCATCAGGGATCCTGCTGTTCATGCGGCAGAAGTTCGATTGAACGTTCGGGCTGAAACCAAGTCCATGAGGGTGTGGCGCTCCGGTTGATTTTCCTTCCAGCAGGTTGGCACGCGCGGCGAGCGACCCGAGGCTTGCCTTGATCATTGGCGGATGCTTTATGCCTGCGAGACGATGGGAAGCGTCACGTCCGGCCGCATTTGCGCGAACGTGCTGCGGTTTCCTGATATCCGCCTGACGGGGAAAAGGACGTGCGAATGCCGCCGTGGGATTTGGTTTCCATCAAAAGAAATTTGCGGAGGCTTGTCCGTCCGAAGGGAAAATCGCAAATCGAGCGTCACGTCAGTCATCTCGAGCGCTTCGTTCGCTACGAGGCTGATTGCGGGCGGCCGCCCTTTGAGACCGTAAACCCGGACCGGTTGCGCATCGCCTGGGTCATTCCCGATTTCACGGTCGGTGCCGGCGGGCATATGACGATCTTTCGCATCGCCCATTACCTGGAGCGATTTGGCCACGATGTGCGCCTGCTGATCCAGAATCCGAGCGTGCACAAGACCGGCGAGGCCGCGCGGGAAACGATCAACCGGCATTTTCAGCCGTTTTCCGGGCCTGTCGAACTGTTTGCCGACGCCACTCCGCATGCCGAAGGCGACGTGTTGATCGCGACGGACCGCTTCACCTGCTACCCTGTCCGTGCCATGTCGCGCTTCGTCCGCAAGTTCTATTTCGTCCAGGACTACGAGCCGAGTTTCTATCCGGCCGGTGCTGAAGCGCTGCTGACCGAGGCAACGTATCATTTCGATTTCGACTGCCTTTGCGCCGGCGACTGGCTGCACGACATCATGTCGAAGAAATATGGCCGCTGGTCGATGTCCTGGCCGCTGGCGTTTGACGCTTCCGTCTACAAGCTCCCGGGTGCCGGGCTGCAACGCAGCAGCAACCGCATTGCGCTCTACGCACGGTACGTCACGGCCCGGCGCGCCGTCGAACTGGCCTTTATGGCATTGCGTATCCTGGAAAAGCGGAACGTGGATTTCGAGGTCGATTTCTTCGGCTGGAAGCTTGGCCAGCTTCAGGTCTCGTTCCCGCATCGCGACCACGGCATTCTATCGGCCGCCGAACTGGCTTCCCTTTACCATCAGGCCGCCGTCGGCGTGGTCTTCTCCGCCACGAACCATTCCCTGGTGAACAAGGAGATGATGGCATGCGGGTTGCCGGTCATCGATCTCGATCTCGAAACCGTCCGGGCGATCTTTCCGCGCAACGCCATGGCCTTCGCGCCGCCGACCCCGGAAGGCATCGCGGATACGCTGCAAATGTTGCTTGAGGACGCACGAGAACGCGAGCGCCTTCGCGAAGGCGGACTTGCCTATGTCGAAGGCGTTTCATGGGAACGGTCTGCCCGGATGATCGAAGCGGCCCTGCGCGAACGTGTTGCACTTTCCTTACGGGACGCGAAGACATGACGGTCAACTATCGTGCAGCGGTGGTCATTCCCACGAAGAACGCCATGCCTGTCATCCAGCGCGTTATCGCCGCCGTTCTGCGCCAGCAGACGCCCTGGCCCTATCAGGTAATCGCAATCGATTCCGGTTCGAAGGACGGAACGCGCGAGTATCTGCGCGGCGTTGACGGAATCCAGCTCATCGAGATCGCTCCGGAGAGCTTCGGCCACGGCAGGACGCGCAACTTGGGCGCCAGCAGGGCCGATGCCGATTTCGTCGCCTTTCTCACCCACGATGCCGAACCGGTCGACGTTCACTGGCTTGCCAACCTCGTTGCCGCAGCCGAGCAGGACGACCGGATCGCCGGCGTTTTCGGCCGCCATGTCGCTTATCCCTCGGCGTCGCCTTTCATCAAAAACGATCTCGACCGCCATTTCGACGGCTTTCTGGCGCATCCCCTGGTCGTATCCCGCGACCTCGATCCGGCACGATACGAGGCTGACGAAGGCTGGCGGCAGATGCTGCACTTCTACTCCGACAACAATTCCCTGCTGCGAAAGTCGATCTGGGAATCGCTGCCTTATCCCGATGTCGAGTTCGCCGAGGACCAGCTTTGGGCGCGAAGCGTGATCGAGGCAGGATATGCCAAGGCCTATGCGCCGGATGCGATAGTCTACCATTCGCACGACTACAGCGCCTCGGAGCAGCTTCGCCGCGCCTTCGACGAAGCGCGGAACTTCCGGAAATATTTCGGCTACCGCCTTTCCCCCCGGCTGCTGCCGGCGCTGGGTTCGATGTCCCACTTCGCCGTTCAGGCGTGGAGGCAGACGCTGGACGAGGATCGCTACGGGCGCATCGGCGCATCGGACCGCCATCGAAGGGCCCTGCAGCGCATCGCGCTCGTTGCCGGGCATTACCTTGGGGCAAATCACGAAAGGCTGCCGCGGTCCCTGGCGCGGCGGCTGTCGCTGGATAACCGGCTTTTCGAGGCTTGATAGGTCGACCCTTTCAGTCCCGATCGCCGCTCAGTCTTCCCTGTCCTGCTGGCGCCGGTATTCCTCGCGGCGGAGCGTGCCGCTTTCCTGGAGGATGGCGGCGACATGTGGAGAGGGGCTTTCCGTCAGGGGCGGCTTCCAGCCGGATTCGCCTGAAGCGCGGCGAATCTGGCCGGCGACCTCCTCTGCGACCGTAAAGGCGGAGGCGGCTGCGAGGAAGGCGTTTGTACGGTGCTGTTCGGCAAGGCCGATCTGGGCGGCATCGATGGTGCGGCCCGCCTCCGCGACGATCGCTTCGGCTGCCGCGAGCCGGGCGGAGAGAAGGCCGGCCGTGACGGGGTCGCCGGCCGGAGCGTCGAAAAAACGTCGTAGCGCGCGACGTCCCGCGCCGAGTTGCCGCGCCGCTTCCAGCAGCAGGTCGAGGGAGCGCGGGACCGCGTGCGCCGCTGCCTCGCCGACCGGCTGCAGCAGGGCGTCTCCATCGACGAGCACGTCCTTGAACAGCACATGCTCGGCGGGCTGGGCGCCGCCGTTTACTGGCTCGCAGCTGTTGGCCACATAGTGCAGCCCTTCGATACGGGTGGGAAGCAGCAGGCCCGCCGTTCTCCCGCCGTCCTGGTGTGCCGGCACCAGCAGCCAGTCGGCGTGCCGTGTGCAGGGCGTACAGAGCACCTCGCCGCCGAGCCGCCAGGCAAGGCCGCTCGAGGTGAGCGGAAGGGCATCCGCGGCCTCATTGTTCCGGCGGGCCGCAGCGCGGGCGAGGCGAGCGCCTGCAAGGACGGCCGCGAAGACGGTGCCCTGCTGGCTCTCGCTGCCATGGCTGCGGACCTGCTCCACGGCGACGAAATGGGCCGCGATAATCTCCCCGAGGGTCGCGGATCCGGAGGAGGCGACCGCGCATACCTCGGCCAGGACGGTGTTGGAAACGTCGATCCCGCCGTGTTCGGTGGGCACCGAAATGCCGAAAAGGCCGGAACGGGAGAGTAGATCGAGGCGCGCTTCGGCCGTCTTGACCGTCGCTGCATCGTGCATCGGAAGGCTGAAGACCTGGGCGACCGTACCGGCGACCGTGATGGCTTCATCCTCGGTTCCGATGATGACGGCCGTTCGTGCCGTGCGGTCGTGTGCCGATGAGAGAGTACCCATGTCGTCTGCTCCTTGCGGAATGCGGTTCCAGGGCGCATAGGCATTATCAGGGTAGAAAGATCATATTCTATAGAGATTGTATAGATTGGTTTTGCCAATTCAGGGGGAGCAGAGAGGCGATCCGAATGGGCTCCACCCTTAAGGGGCGAGTGCGGAAATCCGGTTACATACCTCCCGATGCATGCCACCTCACAGAGAAACGGCCGACGCCGGCAAGGGTTGCATCCCGTCCCTTTTCCGCCCGATCCGGCCGTCCATTCTAGAGAAAGAAATGCCTCTCGAAAAGAAACTCCAGGAGGATGAAGCCGCATGCCGGGAACCTCCGCGTTCGTTCCTCGTTGAGACGCGGCAGCGTGCCGGAGTAGTCTATAGATTTAGTAGGGAAACATCGCTAGACTGCGCTGGACATCCTCCGGGGAGGGAATGGCATGACCATGCATACGGATGTGGCCGTCATCGGGTCCGGTTTCTCGGCCGTCGCTCTGTCGCTCAACCTTGTCGAGGTGCTTCCCGTGACTGCGAAGGTCAGCCTTGTCGGGACGGCCCGCGAACAGGGAAAAGGCATCGCCTATTCCACGAAGGCCGATTGCCACCTTCTCAACGTACCCGCCGGCCGGATGAGCCTTTTTGCCGATCGTCCCGGCCATTTCGTGCAATGGCTGCGGGAGAACGGCTATCGCGCGGCCGGTGACGACTTCGTGCCGCGAAGGGTCTATGGCGACTATGTCGCCGGTTGCCTCGATGCCGCACGACGGCGTACGGCCAATCGCCCGGCGCTTACCCTCGTCGATGCCCAGGCCCTCGATGCAGAGGCGATGCAGGACGGCGGCCTGCTCTTCGCGCTGTCGAACGGGGAGCGCCTGGCCTCGCGCGTGGCGGTCCTTTGCACCGGAGCCGGCACGCGGCGTCTTCCACTCGAATCATCGCCCGACGAGGCTGCCCGGCCTTTTGTCGTTCACGATCCGTGGGAGGATGCCTGGTGGAAGCGGTTGCCGCCGGAGGCCGACGTGCTCTTCGTCGGAACGGGGCTGACCATGGTGGACCAGTGCCTCCTGCTGAAACAACAGGGTTTCCGCGGCACGATTCATGCGGTTTCCCGCCATGGCCTTCTTCCGCAGGCCCACCTTGATCAACGCGCCGAGCCTGTCGCATCCGTGCTCGTTCCGGGCGAGGGCGAGGTCAGCCACATGCTCGCGTCGTTGCGCATGCAGGCCGAAAGCGTTGCGGATTGGCGTGCGGTGATGGATGGGCTTCGGCCCGTCACGCAGGCCCTCTGGAAGGCGTGGAGCCCCGACCAGCGCCGCCGTTTCCTTCGTCATGCCGCTTCCTTCTGGAACGTGCACCGCCACCGCATGGCGCCCGCCGCCGCAAGCGAAATCGATGCGCTCCGAAAAGCCGGCCGGCTCGTGATCCACCGCGGACGGCTTGGCACCCTGCAACAGGCCGACCCGGGCGTAACCGCCGTTATCGGCGGCCGCGAGCCGAAGGCGATCACGGCGGGGATGGTCGTCAACTGCACGGGGTTCGAGCGATGTACGGTCAATGCCTCGCCGCTGCTTTCAAGCCTCGCCGCGCAGGGCATCCTGCGGAGCGACCCGCTGGGTCTCGGTGTCGCCGTCGGTGACGATTCGGCGGTCCTCCCGTCGGACGGGGAAAGCAGCGGCCGCCTCTATGCATTGGGGCCGCTGACGGCGGGACGCCATTGGGAGATCACCGCCGTCCCCGACATCCGCGTTCAGGCCCGTTCCGTGGCGGAAACCATCGGCGCCGGGATTCCGCCGGGATGACCGGTGCATCCGCTGGCAGTTCCCCGCGGCATGGCTCGCCAGCATGATCTCGCAGAAATCCAAGTATGCCCTGCGTGCGCTGCTTGCCCTTGCCCGTGCCCAACCGGGCGAAACCTTGCAGATCGCCGCGATCGCCGGCCGTGAGGCCGTCCCCAAGAAATTCCTCGAACAGATCCTTCTCGACCTGAAGCGGGCCGGCCTGGTGGATAGTCGCAGGGGGCAGAAGGGCGGCTACCTTCTGGCGCGGCCTCCCCAGTCGGTCTCGTTGGGGGAGGTATTGCGGATCATCGAGGGGCCGTTCATGCCGCTTGCCTGCGTCGCAAGCGACAGCGACTTTCCCTGTGCCGATTGCAGCGACGAGCGGCTGTGCGCCGTGCGCCACGTCCTTGCCCGGGTGGCTGCCGTGTCGGCGGAAATCCTCAATGCGACCACGCTGGCCGACGTCCTGGCCGATCCGTCCGTGATCCCGGCCGAGCGGTTGAACGGGGCCGCGACAGGTGCCAGGCAATTATTCTAGTAAAAAGGTAGAAAACTATCCGGGGCTGCGCTATCCTCCCTCGGCTTCTCGCTCCACCGCGCAGGGAAAGGACATGGCATGTTCTTCGAAAGGGTCGTAAGGGAAGACGCGTCGCTTGCCGGTGCGATGACGCGGATCGCGGTGATCGGCGCCGGCCCGTCGGGTCTTTCCACGGTGATCGCCCTCATGCGGCGCTTCCATCGCCCCTTCGAGGTCTGGATGGTCGATGCCGAGGATGCACCGGGCGCCTTCGGCGACGGTCCTGCCGGCACGGCGCTGACCGCCGAGCCGGCGCGCGACCTGTCGGTCCTGCCCGACCGGCCGGATGATTTTGCTTGCTGGCTGAAGACCAATTTCCTGTCGGACGGCACCGTTGCGGCGCTGCGCGGCCCGCAGGACCTGCATGTTCCCCGCGCCGTGTTCCGCGATTACGTGATGGCCCGCTTCGGCGAGGCGCTTTCGCTGCGCAGGGATGTGCGCATACGCACCATCCGCGGCGCCGTGCGCCATATCGGTGCCGAGAGCCCTGGCGTACGCATCGGGTTTCTCGATGGCGAAAGCGCTGTCTTCGACCACGCCTTCATTGCGACCGGCTTCGGGATCGCGCAGCGCGAGGCGACGTCATGGCGCGGCGCCGTCGCCGCGGCGGAGCGGCTTTCGCAGCAGGAGGACCCGCCGCCGCTGACGCTGGTCGGCAACGGTCCGCGGCTCGCGGCGATCCTGCTCCATCTCAGGGCGCGGGGATTTGAGGGAGCCATCCAGGTTGCCGCCGCAGCGGGCCGCCTGCCGCAGCCGCATGGCCGCGGTTATGACGGCGCGGCCTTCGGCGATCCGCCGGCCAGCCGTTCGCTGCGGGATGCCTTCCGGTATATCCGGCAGGAATGTAGCACCGCGGAGGCGCGCGGCGGCAGCCAGTGGCAAGCCGTCGTCGACGCGGCTTCCGCCCGCCTCTCCGTGGTCTGGCGCAACCTGCCGCAGGCCGAGCGCAACCACTATCGCCGCCACCTCCTTCGCCTGCACCGGCATTTTTCCGTCCGTATCGCCAGCGACGTCCACCGCCGCCTCGCCGCGGAATTCCAAACCGGACGCACCCGCTTCGTGCCATCCTGCGATCCGAAATCGGCGGACGAAAACACCATCGACTGCCGCGAAGTCCCGTCCGCCCGCGCCCTTGCGGGGCTGCTGGGATACCATGTCGCCACTCTCTCGGTGGATGACTGCGGCCATCTCCTCAGCCACGGCGCGCCGTTGAGCGGCCTTTCCGTCGTCGGCGCCATCGCCTCCAGCTTGCGGCCAGGGCCATTCACTTTCGCCGAAACGGTGCGCCAGGCCTATCGCAGCGTGCTCGCTGCGCCTCTGTCCGATCCGGCGCGGATGTCGCGCGGTTGAAAAAACGTGATGGCTGGCGAAAACAGGTGATTTTTCGCGGATGCATTTTGCGTTTCCGCGACCTTTTTAGAGATGAACTGTGCGCGGATGGCCGGGGAGAATAGTGCGCCCTTTGCGCCATTCCGGCCGGTTTGAAACCTGTTTTGCGAAGTTTACGACCATTGTTGACTAAGTCTACTAATTCTCTAGGGTTTTGGCGAGGCAAAGACCAGGAGGTTGGAAATGTCGAGAACAGTAAAGGGTGTTGGGGCTTTGGTCCTGGGTTTGGGGCTTGTGTTCGGCGGGGTTTCCGGCGCGGTGGCTCAGACCACGCTGCTCAATGTGTCCTATGATCCGACGCGTGAGCTCTACAAGGATTTCAACGCGGCCTTTGCGGCGCACTGGAAGGCCGAGACGGGCGAGGACGTGACCATCCAGCAGTCGCACGGCGGCTCGGGCAAGCAGGCCCGCGCGGTGATCGACGGGCTTGAGGCCGACGTGGTCACGCTGGCGCTGGAAAGCGACATCAATGCCATTGCGGAAAACACGAACAAGATCGCGAAGGACTGGCGCACGCGCCTGCCGAACAATTCCTCCCCCTATACGTCGACCATCGTCTTCCTTGTCCGCAAGGGCAATCCGAAGGGGATCCACAACTGGGGGGACCTGGTAAAGGACGACGTCCAGATCGTGACCCCGAACCCGAAGACCTCGGGCGGTGCGCGCTGGAACTATCTGGCGGCCTGGGCCTGGGCGAACGAGGAGTTCGGCGGCGACCAGGAGAAGATCAAGGCCTATATCGCCGAGCTCTTCAAGCGGGCGCCGGTGCTCGATACGGGCGCGCGCGGCTCGTTGACCACCTTCGCGCAGCGCCAGATCGGCGATGTGCTGCTGGCTTGGGAGAACGAGGCCTATCTGGCCGGTGCCGAATTTGGCGAGGATGCCTTCGACATCGTCGCTCCGCCGATCTCGATCCTCGCCGAGCCGCCGGTTGCGGTCGTCGACGGCAATGTGGATGCGAAGGGTACGCGCAAACAGGCGGAAGCCTACCTCAACTACCTCTACACGGAAGAGGGCCAGAACATCGCGGCAAAGCATTTCTACCGGCCTTCGAAGCGCGATGTGGTAAAACCCGAGTTGCTGCAACAGCTTCCCGACATTAAGCTGGTGACGATCGATGACCCGATCTTCGGCGGCTGGGCAAAGGCACAGCCCGAGCATTTCGGCGACGGCGGCGTCTTCGACCAGATCTACAAGCCGGGGAACTGAGTGCCTTGACGACTACTGCTGCTGCTTCGGTGCGGTGGCGACTGAGACAGCCGAGCGTCATTCCGGGCTTCGGATTGACGCTCGGCTTTTCGCTCGCCTATCTCACGCTCATCATCCTCATTCCGCTGGCCGGTCTCGTCTGGCGCTCGGCATCGCTCTCGAGCGCGGAGTTCCTGGCCATCCTTGCCGACGAACGCACGCTGAACGCGCTGAAGGTCTCCTTCGGCACGGCGCTGATCGCCGCGCTCGTCAATGTCGTCTTCGGCGTCGTCGTCGCCTGGGTCATCGTGCGCTATGACTTTCCCGGCCGGCGCATCGTCGATGCGATCGTCGACCTTCCCTTCGCCCTGCCGACGGCGGTCGCCGGCATCGCGCTTGCCGCGCTCTATGCGCCGAACGGCTGGATCGGGCAGGTGCTGAACCTCGTCGGCATCAAGGCGGCCTTCAACCCGACCGGCATCGTCATCGCGCTCGTCTTCATCGGCCTGCCCTTCGTCGTTCGCACCGTGCAGCCGGTCATGGAGGAAATCGACAGCGAAGTGGAGGAAGCAGCCGCCACGCTCGGCGCCAATCGCTTCCAGACGGTGTACCGCGTGCTGCTTCCCGGGCTGTCCCCGGCGATCCTGACGGGTTTTGCCCTTGCCTTCGCCCGCGGCGTCGGCGAGTACGGCTCGGTCATCTTCATCGCCGGCAACATTCCCTATGTGTCCGAGATCGCGCCGCTGCTCATCGTCATCCGGCTGGAAGAGTTCAACTACGGAGCGGCGACGGCGATCGCCACGATCATGCTGGCGCTTTCCTTTGCCATGCTGCTCGTCATCAACCTGATCCAGGCCTGGAGCCGAAGGAGGTACGGTCATGGCGCATAGTCCTTCCCGCCGCCTGCGCTCGCCGACGACGGAAGCGCCGGCCGCCCGCTACGCGCTGATGGCGCTCGCTCTCCTGTTCCTGACGCTCTTTCTCCTCCTGCCGCTCGCAGCCGTCTTCATCGAGGCCTTCCGCAGGGGGGCGGAGGAGTTCCTGGCCGCCTTCGACGATCCGGATACGCTGGCCGCGATCCGGCTGACGCTGCTCGTCGCCGGCATCGCCGTGCCGCTCAACCTCGTCTTCGGCGTGGCGGCCGCCTGGGCGATCGCCAAGTTCGAGTTCAAGGGCAAGGCCTTCCTGACGACGCTGATCGACCTGCCCTTCTCGGTCTCGCCGGTCATCTCCGGCCTGGTCTATGTCCTGCTCTTCGGCGCGGGCAGCGTGCTCGGACCTTGGCTCAAGAGCCACGGCATCGAGATACTCTTTGCCGTACCGGGCATCGTGCTGGCCACGGTCTTCGTCACCTTTCCATTCGTCGCGCGCGAGCTGATCCCGCTGATGCAGGAGCAGGGCACGGGCGACGAGGAGGCGGCGCTGTCGCTTGGGGCTTCCGGCTGGCAGACCTTCTGGTATGTGACGCTGCCCAACATCAAGTGGGGGCTGCTCTACGGCGTGCTGCTCTGCAATGCGCGCGCCATGGGCGAGTTCGGCGCGGTCTCCGTGGTCTCCGGCCATATCCGCGGGCTTACCAACACCATGCCGCTGCATGTGGAAATCCTCTACAACGAGTACAACTTCGTCGGCGCATTCGCGGTCGCCTCGCTGCTCGCCGCGCTCGCCCTCGTCACGCTCGTCGTCAAGACGCTTCTCGAACTTCGTTACGGCGCGGAAATCGCCGCCGGCCGCAAGCATTGAATTGAAAGGCACGCCCTCTATGGACGTCAGTGTTAAGAACATACGCAAGGAATTCGACCGATACCCGGCCTTGAACGATGTCTCGCTCGACATCCGTTCGGGCGAGCTGATCGCCCTGCTCGGGCCATCCGGCTCGGGCAAGACGACGCTGCTGCGCCTGATCGCCGGCCTCGAGCAGCCCACCCTCGGCAGCATCTTCTTCGGCGAGGAGGACGCTTCGGCCAAGACCGTGCAGGAGCGCCACGTCGGCTTCGTCTTCCAGCACTATGCGCTGTTCCGCCATATGACCGTCGCCGACAACATCGCTTTCGGGCTGACGGTGCGCCCGCGCGGCGAACGCCCGCCGAAGGCGGAGATCCGCCGCCGCGTCGCAGAGCTCCTCGACATGGTGCAGCTCTCGGGCCTCGAAAAACGCTACCCCAACCAGCTCTCCGGCGGCCAGCGCCAGCGCGTCGCGCTCGCCCGGGCCATGGCGATCGAACCGAAGGTGCTACTGCTCGACGAACCGTTCGGCGCCCTCGATGCCAAGGTGAGAAAGGAGCTGCGGCGCTGGCTGCGCGAGTTCCACGACCGCACCGGCCATACCACCGTCTTCGTCACGCATGACCAGGAAGAGGCGCTGGAGCTTGCCGACCGGGTCGTCGTCATGAGCCAGGGCAAGATCGAGCAGGTGGGCTCCTCCGACGACGTCTACGACCGGCCGAACTCGCCCTTCGTCTTCTCCTTCATCGGTGACAGCGCGAGCCTGCCCGTCACCGTGGAGGAGGGCGCCATCCGTTTCCAGGGCGAGCCTGCCGGCATCGCTTCACGTCCCGGCGATATCGCTGCGGGTGCCGGCACGCTATTCTTCCGCCCGCAGGACATCGTCCTCGTCGCCGACCCTGCAGCCCCCGCCCTTGAGGGCCGTATCGCCACCTCCCGGCGTCTCGCCGGCACGCGCATCGCCGACATCGACATCGGCAGAACCGGCGAACCTCATCATGTCGAGGTCGAAATCCCCCTCGACGCCCAGGCCGCAAACGGCACGACGGTCCGTTTCAGGCCGACACGGTGGAAGCTGTTCGGCGAACAGGCCTAATCCGACGCCGAAGCGGCATCGCTCCGGCTGGAAATGTAATTAGACGAGGCCTTCCGCGGCGGCATAGGCGGAGAGGACGTCCTTGATGTTTCGGTCGTCCTCCTTCGGCAGCAGCGCGCGCGTGGTGATCGAATCGAGGTGGTGCGTCATCAGCTCGACCGCCGCCTCGGTCTTGCCGGCGATCAGGTGGTCGAGCAGTTCCTGATGTTCCGACACGGCGCATTCCGAGGAGTGCGGCCGCCCGTAGAGGGCGAGGATGAGCGAACTGCGGGCAACCGTTTCGTTCACGTAGCGGATGAGGCTCGCATTGTCCGTCATCTGCGCGAGCAGCGTGTGGAATTCGCCCGCCAGCCGGATCGACAGCGCGTGCTCCGACCTGGCTGCGTCCTCGGCGGCGATATGGGCGGACAGCGTGTCGATCTGGTCCTTGGTCAGCTTGCCCGACAGGGTCTCGACGACGAGGCGCTCCAGCGCCATGCGCGTCAGGAACAGGTTGCGGCCTTCCTCGAGCGTCGGCCGCGCCACCGTCGCGCCCCGGTTCGGGCGAAGGTCGACCAGCCCTTCCTCGCTGAGACGCACCAGCGCCTCGCGCACCAGCGTACGGCTGACGCCGAGGCGCTCGCCGATCGAATCTTCCGGTAGTTTCGCACCGGGCGACAGGGCCTGGTCGAGGATCGCGCGTTTCAGGGCGCGGTGCACGGCTTGTGAACGGCCGCGGCCCGAATCGCCGGCTTTCTGTGTCATGCGGTTTCTCCCGTTCCGCAAATGGGACCGGCAAATTGCATGCAAAAGGCGGGCCTGTCCACCGGTCGGCAAGGAACGACCATTATCGGCCAGGCCCGCTCCCCCGGCAACCGCTCTTTGGAGGAATGTATGCGATAGGACGGTCGCGATGCGTACGCGAATGGCGCGCGTCTACTCCGCGCCTGCCGGCTCGAAGAAGCGGAAGCTGCTTGCGAGCTTGCCGGCCGGGGGCGGCGCATAGCCGCCGAGGCGGGACGTGCGCAGATCGAGGCCCGCCATGGCCTCGGCGAGCCGCACGGCGCAGGAGACGCCGTCGAGCACCGGCAGCCCGTGTTCCTGCGCGAGGTCGTGCGCCAGGCTCGCCATGCCGGCGCAGCCTAGCACGATCGCCTCGGCACGGTCCTCGGTGACGGCAAGGCCGATTTCGGCGCTGATCTTCTGGCGGGCATTGGATCCCGGTTGCTCCAGTTCGAGCACCGCGACCTCCGAGGAGCGTACGCGGGCACAGCGCGTGGAAAGGCCGTAGCGGGAAAGGTTGTGCTCGAGGGCCGGCACGGAGCGCGCCAGCGTCGTCACCACGGAGAACTTGTTCGAGATCATCGAGGCGAAGTGATAGGCGGCCTCGCCGATGCCGATCACCGGCCTGTCGGTGAGGCAGCGGGCGGCGTCGAGGCCCGTGTCGTCGAAGCAGGCGATGACGACGGCGTCGCAATCCGGGTTGCGGCGGATCGTATCGAGCAGACCCGCAAGGCTCATCGCCTCGTCGAAGTAGCCCTCGATGGAAACGGGACCGTGCGCCGGGTTGACGGCGACGATGTCCGTGCCGGCAGAGGCGGCGGCGCGCGCCGCCTTGCCGATGTGATCCGTCATCGATGCGGTCGTGTTGGGATTGATGACGAGGATTTTCATGTCAGAGTTCGCCTCCGAGGTAGGCAGTCTTGATGCGGTCGTCGTTCATCAGGTCCCTGGAATTTCCCGAAAGCGCGATCGAGCCGGTGGAGAGCGCGTAAGCGCGGTTGGAGATGGAAAGCGCCATGCGGCTGTTCTGCTCAACGAGGAGGATGGAAACCTTCTCGTCGCGGCTGATGGCGACGATGGCGCGGGCGATGTCCTGCACGATCTTCGGCGCGATGCCGAGCGAGGGCTCGTCCAGCAGCAGGAGCTTCGGGCGCGCCATCAGCGCGCGGGCGATCACCAGCATCTGCTGCTCGCCGCCCGACATGGTGCTCGCCTGCTGGTGATAGCGCTCGCGCAGGCGCGGAAAGCGCGCCAGCACGTTTTCCAGCGTCTGCTCGATCTCCGCCTTGTCGGTGCGGGTGAAGGCGCCCATCAGGAGGTTGTCCTTCACCGACATGAGCGGGAAGGCGCGGCGGCCCTCGGGCACCATGGAGATCCCCTTGCGGACGATCTCGGCGGCGGGCGTGCCGTCGAGCCGTTCGCCCTCGTACGTGATCCGGCCGGACTTGATGGGCCGAAGGCCGGTGACCGCGCGCAGGATCGAGGATTTGCCCGCTCCGTTCGCGCCGATCAGCGCGACGGTTTCGCCTTCGCCGACATCGATCGAGACGCCCTTCAGCGCATAGATGTGATCGTAGTAGAGTTCGACATTCTCAACGCTCAGTATCTTGGTCATGGCTTACATCCCGATCGCCGCATCTTCGGAGCCGAGATAGGCTTCGATGACCTTCTCATCCTCCCGGATTTCCTGGGGCGTGCCCTCGGCGATCTTCTGGCCGAAATTGATGCACACGATCCGGTCGCTGATCTTCATCACGGCGGGCATGTCGTGCTCGACGAGGAGCACGGTGACACCGCGCTCGTCGCGAAGCCGGCGCACGAGGCCCACCATCTTCATCGTCTCGTCGTGGTTCATGCCGGCGAAGGGCTCGTCGAGCAGGATGACCTTCGGATCGGTGGCAAGGCCGATGGCCATGCCGAGGGCGCGCAGGTGCCCTTGCGGCAGGTTGGAGGCGAGCTCGTTGCGGATCGCCTGCAGGCCGAGGAAATCGACGATGTCGTCGGCGGAGGCCGCGAAGGCAGCCTCGTCCTCCCGCGCCTGCCTGGTGCCGAGGAAGAAGCCGAAGAGGCTCGCCTTCGAACGCAGGTGATGGGAGACGATGATGTTCTCGCGCACCGTCATGGAGCGGAAGATCGTCGTTTCCTGGAAGGTGCGCACCACTCCCATGCGCGCCACCTTGTGCGGCGCGAGGCTGGAGATGCGCTCGCCCTTGAAGAGCACCTCTCCGGACGTTGTCGGCACGAAGGAGGAGATCAGCTTGAAGAGCGTCGACTTGCCGGCGCCGTTCGGGCCGATCACCGAGAGGATCTCGCCCTGCCTCACGTCGAAGGACACGTCGTTGACCGCGGTGAGGCCGCCGTAGCGCTTGGTGACGTTGCGGATCTGCAGAATGGGGGTCATGCGCGGCTCTCCTTCCGGTCGAGAAGGCTCAGGACGCCGTTCGGCAGGACCAGCATGAGCAGGATCATGACGCCGGCGTAGATGAGGAGCTGGTATTCCCGGGCGATCGACAGGAGGTCCCAGCCGAAATAGAGCAGGAGCGTGCCGAGCATCGGGCCGAAGACGTAGCCGAGCCCGCCGAGGAAGCAGTACAGCATGAAGTTCACGCTGTCGGCGACCACGAAGGAGGACGGATAGATCGACTGCGAGATGGAGGCGAACATGGCGCCCGCAATTCCGCCGAAGAACGAGGAGATCGCGTAGGCGAGCAGCCGCAGATAGGCGGTGTTGACGCCGATCGAGGCCGAAAGCTCCTCGTTCTGCTGGAGGCTCCGGCAGAGGTGCCCGAGCCGCGAGTTCACGATGCGCCAGAGCACCAGGTAGGTGACGACCATCAGCGCCGCGGCCATGACGTAGAAGCCGAAGCGCGGATTGGAGAGGGAGCCGAAGGCCGGGATGATCGTCAGCCCGAAGAGGGAGAGCTCGCCCGGCAACGGAATGGAGGTGATGCCCTTGGCGCCGTTGGTGATGGGCAAGGCGAGGGCGGAGAGGCGCGCCACCTCCGTCAGCACCAGCGTCACCATGGCGAAGTAGACGCCGCGCAGGCGCAGGATCGGCAGGCCGATCACGACGGATATGGCGGCGCAGAAGAGCCCCGCGAGCGGCAGCGTCAGCCAGAAGGAAACGCCGCCTTGCGTGACCAGGATGGCCGAGACGTAGCCGCCGGCCAGCGCATAGGCGCCCTGGCCGATATTGATGCGGCCGATATAGAAGGTCAGCCACACGCCCGCGGCACCGACGGAGAGCAGCGCGACGGAGGTCAACGTGTAGAAGAAGTCCCACCGTCCTGTCGCACTGATGAACAGCGGCACCAGCACGAAGACGGCAAGAAGGAAGGCCGCAAGGCCGATAAGTCTTGAAGCGGTCATGGCCTTAACCCCACGGCTTGCCCATCAGCCCCTGGGGGCGGACGGCCAGGAACACCATCAGCGTGGCGAAGATGACGAGGTAGGTGATGTCGCCGTAGGCCGAAAGCACGGTGAGGCCGACGCTCTCCATCATGCCGAGGATGAAACCGCCGGCGATCGCCCCCGAGATCACGCCCGCCCCGCCGATCATGATCATGAGGAAGGCCTTGATCGAGGTCGGCCCGCCCATCCCGAGATTGACGCCCGTGATGGTGACGAGCAGGCCCCCGACGAGGCCGGCCAGCATGGCGCCGAGCGCAAAGCCGAGCATGGAATAGCGCGAGACGTCGACGCCCATCAGCTGGGCGGCCATCCGGTCCTGCGCGAGCGCCCGCATGGCGCGGCCCGCGCGGGAATAGTTCATGAAGGCGATGAAGACGACGATCAGCAATATGGCGAGAACGCCGATCAGGATGCGGTCATAAGGCATGATGATGCGCATGTCCCAGTTGAACACGCCGTTCACGATCTTCGGCACGCCGCGCTGCTTCTCGCCGAAGAAGAGCAGGATGACGGCATCGAGGAAGAAGGCGACGCCCGCGGCGAGCAGCATGGTCGATTCCTCGCGCTTCGACCGGCGCACGACCGGGGCGAAGAGGAATTTCTCGATGGCCGCGCCCATGACCGCGAGGATCACCGCCGACGCGAGGAGGCCGACGAGGAAGGGCAGGCCGAGCTGGACGACGACCGTGTAGGTGACGAAGCCGCCGAAGACGTACATCTGCCCGTGGGCGAAGTTCAGCACGTTCATCAGCGAGAAGATCAGCGTCAGCCCCAGGGCGATCAACGCATATTGCGCACCAAGGTAGAGACCGTTGGCGATTATCTGTTCCATCGTGAGCCTCCAATGGAAGGAAGGTTCAGGCAGGAGGGGCCGGCCGGAGACTTCGCGATCCGGCCCCCTTCTTGAGATGCCTGGGCTCCGATCAGTCGACCTGGCCGACGAACAGCGTCTCGAACTTGCCGCCCTTGTACTCGTTCACGACGAGCGGAACGGAGACCTGCCGCTTCTGGCCGAAGGAGGTCGTTCCGACATATGTCAGCTTGGCATCGCCCTTCATGAAGGGGTTGGCCGCCTCGAACGTGTCAATGGTCTTCTTGAACTCGTCGACATTGTCGATTGCCGCCGGGTTCGCCTTCAGCGTCTCGATGATGTATTCGAGCGCATAGACCTTGGTGTTGGACTCGTCGTTGTATTCGCCGAACATCTTGGTGTACCGGTCGACGAATTCCTTCATGGTGTCGCTGGCAAGCTCCGGCGTGGACGCGCCGCCCACCGAGATGAAGCCTTCGGCAAGCTCGCCCGCGCCCTCCTGCAGCACGGTCGCATCCTGCGCCGTTTCCGTCGAGATGAGGCCGGTATAGCCGAGCTCGCGCGCCGAGCGGATGAGCTGCGGCGCATTGGCCGGGGAGACGCCCGAAAGGACGAGAAGGTCCGGTGCGGCCTGGATGACGGGCAGCAGCACCGGCGTGAAGTCGGTCGTGTCCACCTGGTAGGTCACGTTGCCGGAGACCACCTCCAGGCCGAGGGCCTGGGCGGCGGCGATGCCGGACTCACGCTGGCTGAGCGGGTCGGATTCGTTGGCGGCGACGAAGGCCACCTTCTTCACGCCCTTGTTTTCCATGAGATATTTGTAGATCGCCGGGCCCGACTGGTAGTTCGCCACCATGCCGAGGATCGCGTTGGATGCCGGCGGCATATAGAGCTCCTTGGGGAAGGCGTAGGGGAAATACATAATGCCGTTCTGCTCGGCGACCGGGCGTACGGCGGCCGCGCCGTCGTCGACGTTCGGGCCGACGACATAGTGCACGCCGTCCTGGGCCATCTTCTCCATGCCGGCGATGGCGCGCTTGGGGTCCTTCTGGTCGTCGAAGGCGACGATCTCGATATTGTAGGTCTTGTCGCCGATCTTGACGCCGCCGAGCTCGTTTAGCCAGGCGGCGCGCGTCTCCATCGAGCGCTGGTTGGAAATGCCCCAGGCCGCGGCCGGGCCGGAGGTGACGCCGACGAAGCCGATTTTCAGCGTCGCGTTCTGCGCATAGGCCATCAGGGGCAGCGACAGGACGGTCGCTGCGGCGAGGGCGGAAAACTTCAGGAATGAGCGCTTGTGCATGATGTTCTTCCTCTGGGCCATTGATCTATTTTCTATTGGCGAGCGGACCGCGAGGGCGGCCACAATCGGCCTTGGCCAGGATATTGAGCGTATTGTTAACGATCTTGTCAAGTGGTTGTAAACAAGATGACGCATGCCATGTCGACGAAATAGGTGCTTGTTGGTCAACCAAATCGGCCCTATTTAAGGGCTGTGCGAGGCGGAGAACGCATGTCGAGGTGAATGCGGTGGTTGACGTGAGCAGGCAAAACCTGGTGGAGGCGGATGAGGTCGACGAGAGCGATATCGTCGAGCGCATTTTCGAGGCGGTCATCGAACAGCGGCTGCCGCCGGGCACGAAGCTTTCTGAATCCGCCTTGTGCGAGGCCTTCGGGGTGGGGCGCATGCGCATCCGCCGCAGCCTGCTGTTGCTTGCGAGCCGGGAAGTCGTGGAGCTGCATGCCAATCGCGGCGCCTTCGTCGCTTCGCCGACGGCCGAGCAGGCTCGCGAAGTGTTCGAGGCGCGTCTGGCGCTGGAGCCGAACATTGCGCGCCTCGCCGTCCAGCGCGCCTCGGAAGAGGATATCGCCGCGCTGAACCGCCACCTGGAAATGGAATATGTGGCGCACAAGGAGCGCCACAGGCACGACGCCATCCGCCTGTCCGGGCAGTTTCACACCATGCTGGCGCAGATCGCCGGCAACGCCATCCTTATCCGCACCATGAAGGAGCTGGTCACCCGCACGTCGCTGATCATCGGCATTTTCGGCGCGCCTGGCGTCAGCAACTGCCGCGACGACGACCACGCCGCCATCGTCGGAGCGTTCCACACCCGGGATGCCGAAAAGGCGGCGTGGATGATGACGCTGCACCTGCGGCACATCGAGAACCATCTCCAGCTCGGCGCCGCCACGACCGACACCGTCGACCTCGTCCAGCTTTTCGGTAAGCAGTAGACGGGTTTAGGGTCTGTCCTTGATCAGGATGGGTGTTCTGTTGTCAGGGACGGGATTGAATGGAAGCGGACAAGCGCAAGGCAAGGCCCGCAGGCCTTGTCGAGCATTGTTCGCGATCAGG
>NZ_JBJIEP010000031.1:0-59506 GCF_046557955.1 Shinella agrisoli
ACGATCCTAAACGCCATCGCAAGAACAGACCCAGCCTTCAAACCATAACTCCACGGTTGCTTGACCCGAGGATCCACCCGCACGGCACGCCGCGAACGGGGAGCCTGCCCCACCGCTACTCGCTGATGATCTTGAACTTTTCGCCCGGGCGAACGGTGCTGGCGGCCGTCATGGCGTTGATCAGGCGGAAGAGATCGAGCTTGCGGTCGGTGCCCATCATGCGGCCGGCGAGCGAGGCGACGGTATCGCCGGGGCGCGCGGTGACGACGCGCACGCGCAGCGGCTTCAGCGAGGCGACCTCCGGCGGCGTCAGCTTGCGGAACGAGCCCCTGAGGGTCGCCGCCGTCGGCTCCAGCGCCTTGGAGCCCGCCGGCACCGCCGTCAGGAAGCGGTAGATCTGGTTGTCGATGCGCACGACGGTGACATCGAATTCCCAGCGGTCCGCGGCGGCCTTGGCGGTGGCGCCCGGCAAGCCGTTGATCGTGACCGGCCGGATGGTCTCCGGCCTGAGGCCCGTCACCCAGCCGCTCGAAATGTAGTTGACGAGGTCCTGGCCGCGGCTGTCGGCGACGCCGTCGAAACGGATCGCCACATCGCCGGGGCCGGTCGCCAGCACCGCGTCGGCCTTGTTGTCGATCTGGAAGCCAGCCGGCACGTCGAAGCGGATGCCGAGCTTGCCGTGCAGGAAGGTCTGGCCGCGCACATAGCCCTCTTCCGGCGCATCGCCGTAGAGCAGGCCGTCGATGCCGGCGAGATAGTAGTCGCGGCCGCGGTCGCCGATCGTGCCTTCCGCACCGAAGGCGCGGGCGTGCAGGCGCGCCAGCTCCACGCGCTGCGGCGCGTTCGGATGGCTCGACAGGAAGTCGAGGCTCTGGTCGGCATCCGGATCGACCGCAGTGAAGCGGGCATAGGCGGCCATGGAATCGAGGAAGCGCGCGGCGGCGTAAGGGTCGTAGCCCGCCTCGCCCAGCATGCGCACGCCGATCACGTCGGCCTGGAGCTCCTGGTTGCGCGAGAAGGCGGCAAGGCGCAGCTTGCCGCGGGCGAGCGCCTGCTTGCCGGCGATGTTGCTGGACAGCACCTCGGCCACGACGCGGCTGGCGATGACCTCCGCCTCCTCCTTCTTCTGCCGCTCGATGCCGTGGTTGGCGGTGACGTGCGCCATTTCGTGCGACAGCACGGCGGCGACCTCCGAGGCGTCGTTGGCGAGCGCCAGGAGGCCGCGCGTGACGTAGAGGTAGCCGCCCGGCAGCGCGAAGGCGTTGATGGCCGGCGAATTGAGGATGGTGATGCGGTAGGACTGGCTCGGGTTCTCCGAAACCGCCGTCAGCGCGCCGGTGATGCGGGCGACGAGGCGCTCGGTCTTGGCGTCCTTGTATTCGCCGCCGTAGCTCGCCACGATGCGCGGGTGCTCGCGCGCGCCCATCTGGGCACGCGGATCGTTCTTCTGCACCTCTTCGACGATCTGCGGATTGGAGGACGGCGAGATCGTCGGCTCGTAGGTCTGCTCGATGAGCGACTGGCAGCCGGCAAGCAGCGTGCCGGCAAGCAGCAGGGCCGCGACGGGTCTTGCGACCCCGCGTCCGGATACCTTTGCAGCTTCCTGCGTCGCTTTCGCCATGTCTCTTGCCCACGCCCCTGACCGGGTCTTCGAACGGATGAGATAGACGCGCCGCACCCGGCCGGCAACTCCCGATTCGACAAACGCTTCCCTTGTGGCTCCGGTGACACAGGGGGGCGTCCAAATTGTGGCGTGGCGTCCGGCCACATCGCCGCGTCTTTCGCTAAATCGCGGAATGGCCGAGGAATTTTGCAACGGCCGGTGGTTCCCGGCGCGAGAGGAAATCGCGCGCCGGCTCGTCGAGGAGGATCGCGCCGGCGTCGAGGAAGATCACCCGCTCGGCAAGGCGGCGGATGTCCTCCGGCTGGTGGGTGATGAAGAGCATGGTGCTTCTCGTCTCGGCCCTGAGCTCCGCAAGCAGGCCCGCCATCTCCGCCCGCATGGCCGGATCGAGCGCGGCGAAGGGCTCGTCGAGGAGCAGGATCGGCCGGCGGCGGACCAGCGCGCGGGCGAGCGCCACCCGCTGCCGCTCCCCGCCGGAGAGCGAGCCCGGCATGCGCCGCTCGTAGCCGCCGAGGCCGACGCGCGAGAGCGCGGCGAACACCCTCTGGCGCGCCGGCGCATCGAGCTTCAGGCCGGGATCGATGCCGAGGCCGACATTCTCGGCGATGGAAAGGTGGGCGAAGAGGTTGTTGTCCTGGAAGACGATCGAGACCGGCCGCTCCGCCGGGTCGCGGCCGGCCATGTCCTCGCCGAGCAGCGCGACGCGGCCGGTCGCCGGCTTCTCGAAGCCGGCAATGACGTTGAAGAGCGTCGACTTGCCCGCACCGGAGGGGCCTGCGACGGCGACCGCCGCCCCGGCGGGAACGGCGCAGTCGAAGGCGAGGCGCTTTTCCGCAAAGCGCACGGTGACGTCGGTGAGGCGGATGGCGGGATCAGGCATCGGGGCCGGGTCTTTCGGTCGTGCGGTCGGTGGCGGTCGAGGGCAGCGTCAGGAGAAGGCATAACACGCCGAGGATCAGCGCGATGCCCGCCGCGTCCGCCGTGCGGTAGCTCGCCATGCGGGAGAAGAGCAGCCACGGCAGGGTGACGAAGCCCTCCGCGCCGAAGATGGCGACGGCGCCGAGATCGCCCAGCGACAGCGCCATGGCGAAGGCGAAGGCGGTGAGGAAGGGTTTTTTCAGCGCCGGCCAGTCGATCCATTGCAGGCGCCTCCTGCCGGTGACGCCGAGGCTGAGCGCGAGGCGCGCGGTGCGGGAAAGGTGGGTGCGGTAGGCGGGCTCCAGCACCCGCACGACGAAGGGCAGCGCCATCAGCGCGTTGATGACGGTGATGACGGCGGGTGCGAAGCGCCCCGTCTCGCCGAAGGTCCGCAGCATCAGGAACCAGCCCGTCGCCACGACCACCGGCGGCACCAGCAGGATCAGCGAGCCGACCGCCGGCAGGGCGCGGCCCATCAGCCGCGTCGCGGCGCCCGCATCGCCGCTTTCGGCAAGCCGCGGCACCAGCACGATCGGCAGGGCGACGAGGAGGCTGAGGCTCGCCGAGGCGAGCGAGATCGCAAGGCTGGTGGCAAGCGCCCGGTGCAGCAGCGGATCGAGCGCCAGCCGCCCGAAATCGGCGGCGAGCCCGGACACGAGGGTGGCGGCGAGCGGGGCGGCGGTGAAGAGCGTGAAGGCGAGGATGACGAGCCCGTCGGCAAGGCGGCGCCTGCGCCCGTCGAAGCGGCGGACGGCGCGGCCGACCGTTATGCCCTCCTCCGGCGGCCGGCCGAATAGCGAGACCAGCCAGAGCAGCGCCGCCGTCACGGCGATCTGCAGGAAGGCGAGCAGCACGGCGCGCTCCGGGTCGAAATCGAAGCGCAGCGCCTGGTAGATCGCCACCTCGATGGTTGTCGCCGCCGGCCCGCCGCCGAGCGTGAGCACGATGGTGAAGCTCGTCGCGCACAGCATGAAGACGAGGCCGGCGATGCCGGGCAGCACGCGGCGCATGACCGGCCACTCGATGAGCCGGAAGACGGCGCCGTTGCCCATGCCGAGGTTGGCCGACGACAGCCAGTATTCCGGCGGGATGCGGTCGAGCGCGGCGAGAAGGAAGCGCGCGGCGAGCGGCATGTTGAAGAAGACATGGGCGATGAGGATGCCGGCGAGCCCGTAGACGCTGACCGGGTTCTGCAATCCGGCAAGGCGCAGGAGGTCGTTGACGACGCCCTGCCGCCCCCAGATCTCGATGACGCCGAGCGCGGCGACCAGCGCCGGCAGGCCGAGCGGCACGACGGAGAGCCGGAGGATCCAGACGCGCCCCGGAAAGGTCCGCTGCCGGCAGAGCGCGCGGGCGACGGGGATGGCGAGCGCGACGGAGAGCAGCGTCGAGAGCGCCGCCTGCACCAGCGTGAACCGCGCGACACGCGCGATATAGGCATCGAGGAGCGGCGCGGCGCCGCCGCCCGCATGGGCGAGCAGCACCGCCGTCGCCGCGCCGACGAAGAGGAGCACGCCGCCGAGGGCAAGGGCCCCGCCGGCATTGAGCGTGCGTCGTTCGGCGCGGGCGAACATCGCGCCTATCCCGTCACTTGGCGCTCATCACCCCGAGCCATTCGTCGATCCAGGCCTTGCGGTTCGCGGCGATCTCGTCCGGCGACATGAGGAACGTCTTTTCCGGCTTGACCAGCGCCTCGAAGGCGGCCGGCAGCGGCTCGCGGGTCTTCGCCGCCGGCATCATCCAGTTGGTCTCGGGGATGATCGACTGGAAATCCGGCCCCGTCATGAAGGCGAGGAACCGGCGGGCGAGGTCCTTGTCGTCGGAGGTGCGCGTCAGGCCGGCGACCTCGATCTGGATGTAGTGCCCCTCGGAGAAGGCCGCCGCCTTGTAGCGCTCGGTGTTCTCCGCGATCACGTGGTAGGCCGGCGAGGTGGTGTAGGACAGCACCATCGGCGCCTCGCCCTTGGTGAAGAGGCCGTAGGCTTCCGACCAGCCGGGCGTGACGGTCAGCACGCGGTCCTTGAGCTTGCCCCAGGCCTCGGCGGACTCGTCGCCGTAGACGGACTTCACCCAGAGCAGGAGGCCGAGGCCGGGCGTGGAGGTGCGCGGATCCTGGATGACGATCTTCTGCGCCGGATCGCCCTCGACCAGCTCCCTGAGGCTCGTCGGCGGCGTCTTCACGCTCTCGCTGTCGTAGACGACGGCGAAGTGGCCGTAGTCGTAGGGCAGGAACGTGTCGTCGGAGAAATCGCCCGGCACGGCGAGGCCTTCCGGCTTGAGGCCGTGGGGCTCGAAGAGGCCGGTCGCCTTGGCTTCCGTGATGAGGTTGGTGTCGAGGCCGAGAACGAGGTCGGCCTTCGTGCCCTCGCCTTCCAGCTTGAGGCGGGTCAGGAGCTCCACCCCGTCGGCGACGCCGACCCATTCGACCGTGCAGCCGCAGGTCTTTTCGAAGGCTTCCTTGACCTTCGGCCCCGGTCCCCATTCGGCGACGAAGCTCTCGTAGGTATAGACGGTCAGCGTCTTTTCCTGCGCGAAGGCGGGAAGGGCGAGGGAAACGGCGAGCGCCGCGATGGAAGAGAAAAATGCCGTGCGCATCAGCGCCTCCTTGTCTGGTCACAACGGGAATAGGCGCTGGAATGAGCCGTCTAATCCCTCCGCCGGTACGAGCCGGATCAGGTTCTTCGGGTTGGCGGACGCCTCTCAGCCGGCGGGTCGGAACCCGCGGGCACCCCGTTAGAGCGGAAAAAGGCATAATCCCGGGCGCCGCCGCGCGCAAGAGGCGGCGATGGGAAACGGCCAGAGGGGGAATGTATGATCAGCCGGCCGCAGCAGGCGCGCCGAGGGCCTTCTCGATGGCCGGATAGAGCCCTTCCTTCAGGCTCCTGTCGTCGAAGGGGCCGACCTTCTTGTAGAGGATCGTGCCGTCCGGGCCGACCAGGTAGGTTTCCGGGATGCCGTAGACGCCCCAGTCGATCGCCATCTTGCCGACGGGATCGAGGCCGATGGCCGAGAAGGGATTGCCGAGCTCGCCGAGGAAGCGCAGGGCGTTCTCGCTGCCGTCCTTGTAGTTGACGCCGACGACGGTGAGGCGCGGGTCCTTCGACAGCGCCAGGATGATCGGGTGCTCCTGGCGGCAGGGCACGCACCAGGATGCCCAGAAATTGACGAGCGTCAGCTTGCCCCCGGCCGTTCCGGCCGTCAGCGCCGGCACCGGCGCGCCGTCCTTCGTGGCGCCGGCGAGCGGCTCGAGGTCGCGCCAGGGCGCCTTGGTGCCGATGAGGGCCGAGGGGATCTCGGAGATGTCGCGGCCGGAGTTGAGCTGCGTCCAGAAGATCAGCGCGAGGCCGAGGAAGATTGCCAGCGGCAGGGCGGCAAGGATGACGCGCGTGCGCCTGCCGGCGCCTTCGGCGGCCTCCTCGCTCCCGCTCATCGGCCGTCCCCGCCGCGTGCGGACCGGCGGCGGATGCCGGCCGCCTCCAGCCGCTCCAGCTCGCGCCGGCGGCCGCGGTGGTCGATGAAGACCCAGAGCACGAGGCCGATCGCGACGGCGAAGGCGGCGGCGTAGGACGCCATGACGTAGAAGGCGTGGCTCATGCGGCGCCTCCCTCGCGCCCGGCGGACCGGGCCGCATGGCGGCGCAGCACGGCGATGCGGCGGCGCAGTATCTCGTTGCGCATGGCGAGGATATGCAGCGTGAAGAACAGCATGGTGAAGGCGATCGCCATGACGATGAGCGGCCACAGGAATTCCGGGTCGATCGTCGGGCCGTCCATGCGGATGACGCTTGCCGGCTGGTGCAGCGTGTTCCACCATTCGACCGAGAACTTGATGATCGGGATGTTGACGAAGCCGATGAGGATGAGGACGGCGCTGACCTTGGCCGCGCGGGTCGGGTCGTCCATCGCGCGATTGAGCGCGATCAGGCCGAGATACATCAGGAACAGCACGAAGACCGAGGTCAGCCGCGCATCCCACACCCACCAGGTGCCCCACATGGGCTTGCCCCAGAGCGAGCCGGTGATGAGGGCGACGAGCGTGAAGCAGGCGCCGATGGGGGCGGCCGCCTTGGCCGAGACGTCGGCGAGCGGGTGGCGCCAGACGAGCGTGCCGAGCGCGGAAACCGCCATGACCGAATAGCACATCATGGAGAGCCAGGCAGCCGGCACATGCACGTACATGATGCGCACCGTCTCGCCCTGCTGGTAGTCGCCCAGCGTCGTGAAGGAGAGGTAGAGCCCGGCCGCGAACAGACAGAGCGTCAGCCCGGCAAGCCAGGGCCAGACGGCGGCGACCAGCGCCAGGAACCGCGTGGGGTTGGCGAGGTCGCTGAATTTGCGGATGGCAAGGCTCGGTTCGCTCATGGTGGCTCTTCAACGTGTCGGATGGTTCTTTAACGCGTAAGGCCCCCGTCTTCAATTGATCTGCCGCAATCACTTTCCTGTCAATTTTCGCCGTCAGTCGCTCGAAAGGCGGAGCGCCGCCGCCGCCGCGACCGGCCCGATGACCGCAAAGAACAGGTTGAGCGCGACGAGAATGAGGAAAGGCGGCAGGAAAGGCGCCGGATCCTGGATCGCCGCATAGACCGCGCTCACCCCGAAGATCAGGACGGGAATGGCGAGCGGCAGCACGAGGATCGAGACCAGCAGGCCGCCGCGCGGCAGCGCCACGGCGACCGCCGCGCCCGCCGCGCCGATGAAGGTGATCGCCGGCGTGCCGGCCAGCAGCGTCAGCGTCGTGGCGAGGATCGCCGTCTCGTCCATGTTCATGAAGAGGCCGAGCAGCGGCGAGGCGAGGACGAGCGGCAGGCCGGTCGCGATCCAGTGCGCGAGGCACTTGACGAGGACCGTCAGCACCAGCGGCGCCTCCTGCATCAGGAGAAGATCGAGCGAGCCGTCCTCGCGCTCGGCCTGGAACAGCCGGTCGAGGCCGAGGAGGGAGGCCAGCAGCGCGCCGATCCAGAGGATCGCCGGGCCGATGCGCGAGAGCAGGTTGAGGTCAGGGCCGACGCCGAAGGGAATGACGGCGACGACCGTCATGAAGAACAGGACGCCGATCAGCGCGCCGCCGCCGGCGCGCACGGAAAGTTTCAGGTCGCGGGCGAGGAGGGCGATCATGCGGACACCGTGGCGAAGGCGTGCGCAGGGGCACCACCCCCCTCTGCCCTGCCGGGCATCTCCTCCTCAAGGGGGGAGATCGAATCGTGGTTGGGTCCCACCCAAAGCAGACGGTGCAGGGGGAGATGCCCGGCAGGGCAGAGGGGGGTAGCGAAGCGCATGACCATCACCACACATCCTCCATAATCCCGGCAAAGCCCTTCATCCTGAGTTCCTTCACCCCCTCCAGCCCGAGCGGCTGGTGCGTCGCGGCAAGCGCGATGCCGCCGCGGCGAAGATGGGCGGTGACGAGGCCGGCGAACATCGTCTCGGCGGCGGCGTCGAGCGCGGCGGTCGGCTCGTCGAGGATCCAGACCGGCCGCCAGGAAACGAGGAGCTTGGCCATGGCCATGCGGCGCTGCTGGCCGGCGGAGAGGTAGCCGAAGGGCAGGTGCGCGATGCCGCCGAGCCCGACCGCCTCGACCGCCTCGGCGACCGGGACGCCCGCCCCGCCGGGAAAGTCGCCGAAGAAGGATTTCCAGAAGGCGAGATTCTCCTCGACCGTAAGCTCCCGCTTCATCGCATTGCGGTGGCCGAGATAGTGCGCGGCCTCGCCGGGACGCTCGACCGGGTGCGCTGCAGCAAGAAGCTTTACCGTGCCCGACCAGGCCGGCAGGAGGCCCGAAAGGACCCTGAGCAGGGTCGACTTGCCGGAGCCGTTCGGCCCCTTGACGACGAGCGCCTCGCCGGCCGTGATTTCAAAGGAAATATCCTGGAAAATCAGGTCCTCGCCGCGCTTGGCGCCCAACCCCTCGGCGACGAGCCGCATGATGCTTCACTTTCCCTTTACGACCTTGGTCGCAACGCAAAAAAATTGTCCCGATTTGCCTATCGGCGCTCTGGAACCTTTTTTAGAAATTATCTATAACGCCCGCAACACGCCAGCGGTCGGCGTGAATTTCATCCAAGCGCCGAACACGGGAATGATTTCCGCGTACGGACAGCGGAAATGGCCGCACCCGCATCCCATCCGCGCTAAACGCGCACGGGCGTTCGTACGTCAGCTTTCTGGCGACCAGACGAGACGGGGTATAAAGTGTCCAGATCCCTAGACAGTTTCAATTGTCGTTCGACCCTGACGGTCAATGGCACCGACTATGTGTATTACAGCCTGCCCAAGGCTGAGGCGAATGGCCTTCCCGGCGTCTCGAAGCTGCCCTATTCGATGAAGGTGCTTCTGGAGAACCTCCTGCGCTTCGAGGACGGCCGCTCCGTCACGAAGGAACACATCCTTTCCGTCGCCGAATGGCTGACGAACAAGGGCACGGTCGAGAACGAGATCGCCTATCGCCCGGCGCGCGTGCTGATGCAGGACTTCACCGGCGTTCCCGCCGTCGTGGACCTTGCGGCCATGCGCGACGCGATGGTCTCGCTCGGCGGCGACCCGGAGAAGATCAATCCGCTCGTTCCCGTCGACCTCGTCATCGACCACTCCGTCATCGTCGACGAATTCGGCACGCCGACCGCGTTTGCCCGCAACGTCGAGCTGGAATACCAGCGCAACGGCGAGCGCTACCGCTTCCTGAAATGGGGCCAGCAGGCGTTCAAGAATTTCCGCGTGGTTCCCCCGGGCACCGGTATCTGTCATCAGGTCAATCTGGAGTATCTGGGCCAGACGGTCTGGACCAAGGAAGAAGACGGCGAGATCATCGCCTACCCGGACACCTGTGTCGGCACGGACAGCCACACGACCATGATCAACGGCCTCGGCGTCCTCGGCTGGGGCGTGGGCGGCATCGAGGCGGAAGCGGCCATGCTCGGCCAGCCGGTCTCCATGCTCCTGCCGGAAGTCATCGGCTTCAAGCTGACGGGCAAACTGAAGGAAGGCGTCACGGCGACCGACCTCGTGCTCACCGTCGTGCAGATGCTGCGCAAGAAGGGCGTCGTCTCCAAGTTCGTCGAGTTCTTCGGCCCCGGCCTCGACAACATGACGCTCGCCGACCGCGCGACGATCGGCAACATGGGCCCGGAATACGGCGCGACCTGCGGCTTCTTCCCGGTCGACGCCGAGACCGTCAACTACCTCACCATGTCCGGCCGCGAAGAGCAGCGCATCGCCCTCGTCGAAGCCTATTCCAAGGCGCAGGGCATGTGGCGTGACGGCGACGGCTCCGACCTCGTCTTCACCGACACGCTGGAGCTCGACCTCGGCGACGTCGTGCCCTCCATGGCCGGCCCGAAGCGCCCCGAGGGCCGCATCGCGCTGGAGAACATCGCATCGGGCTTCGCCGCCGCGATGGAGACCGACTACAAGAAGCCGGGCCAGCTTGCGAACCGCTATCCGGTCGAGGGCACGGACTACGATCTCGGCCACGGCGACGTCGCCATCGCCGCCATCACCTCCTGCACCAACACCTCCAACCCGTCGGTCCTCATCGCTGCCGGCCTTCTTGCCCGCAACGCGGTCGCCAAAGGCCTGAAGACGAAGCCGTGGGTGAAGACGTCGCTGGCGCCGGGATCCCAGGTCGTCGGCGAATACCTCGCCAAGTCGGGCCTCCAGGCCGACCTCGACAAGCTCGGCTTCAACCTCGTCGGCTTCGGCTGCACGACCTGCATCGGCAATTCCGGCCCGCTGCCGGCGCCGATCTCCAAGACGATCAACGACAAGGGCCTGATCGCGGCCGGCGTGCTCTCCGGCAACCGCAACTTCGAGGGCCGCATCTCGCCGGACGTGCAGGCGAACTACCTCGCCTCCCCGCCGCTCGTCGTCGCCTATGCGCTTGCCGGCACGGTGCAGAAGGACCTTACCAGCGAGCCGATCGGCGACGACAAGGACGGCAACCCGGTCTACCTCAAGGACATCTGGCCCTCCTCCAGGGAAATCCAGGAGTTCATCATGAAGTACGTCACGCGCGAGCTCTACGCCACGAAATACGCCGACGTCTTCAAGGGCGACGAGAACTGGCAGGCCGTGCAGGTGCCGGCGGGCCAGACCTATGCCTGGGACGACCAGTCGACCTACGTGCAGAACCCGCCCTACTTCGTCGGCATGGGCAAGACCGGCTCGGGCATTTCCGACATCAGGGGTGCGCGCGTCCTCGGCCTCTTCGGCGACAAGATCACGACCGACCATATCTCCCCGGCCGGCTCGATCAAGGCGGCCTCGCCCGCCGGTGCCTATCTCCTCGGCCACGGCGTCGGCGTTGCGGACTTCAACCAGTACGGCACGCGCCGCGGCAACCATGAAGTCATGATGCGCGGCACCTTCGCCAACATCCGCATCCGCAACCACATGCTCGGCCCGAACGGCAAGGAAGGCGGCTACACGATCCACTATCCTTCCAAGGAGGAGATGTCGATCTACGACGCGGCCATGAAGTACAAGGAGGAGGGCGTCCCGCTCGTCATCTTCGCCGGCGTCGAATACGGCAACGGCTCCTCGCGCGACTGGGCGGCCAAGGGCACGAACCTGCTCGGCGTCAAGGCCGTGATCGCGCAGTCCTTCGAGCGCATCCACCGCTCCAACCTCGTCGGCATGGGCGTCGTGCCCTTCGTCTTCGAGGAGGGCACGACCTGGGCGAGCCTCGACCTCAAGGGCGACGAGCTGGTGACGATCGAGGGCCTCGAAGGCGACATCAAGCCGCGCGAGAAGAAGATCGCGAAGATCACCTATTCCGACGGCACGGTGAAGGAGGTCCCGCTCCTCTGCCGCATCGACACGCTCGACGAGGTGACCTACATGAACAACGGCGGCATCCTGCAGACCGTCCTGCGCGACCTTGCCGCCTGACCGGTTTCGGCCTGAAAACGCGATGCCGGGGCTTTATGCCCCGGCATTTTTCGTTTGCAGGGGCAAAAATCTCACTCCATCGTGACTTCCTGTTGAAGCGGCAAGCGCGTATGACGGGCCCGAAAGCCGGCCCTTCCGGCGCTCCATTGGAAATGACCATGCCGAGACCGTACATACCGGAATGTCTGGCGATCCTGCTGACGCTCGGAGCCGGCACCGTTCACGCGCAGGAAGCGGCCGGGCCGAAGGGCGTCGTCGAGCTTTTCACCAGCCAGGGCTGTTCTTCCTGTCCGCCCGCCGACAAGGCGCTGGAGACGCTGGCGCGCGAGGGCAAGGTGGTCGCCCTCTCCTACCACGTCGACTACTGGAACTATCTCGGCTGGACGGATACGCTCGCCTCCAAGGACAACACCGACCGGCAATATGCCTATGCGCGCATGTTCGGCCGCAACGGCGTCTACACGCCCCAGGCCGTGCTGAACGGCCGCGAGCACATCAACGGCGCCGACCTTTCCGGCATCCGCGCCCGCATCGCCTCCATGCCGGGCGAGGGCAAGGGGCTGCGGGTGCCCGTCGATGTCACGGTGCAGAACGACGAGTTGCGCATCCGCGTCGGGCCCGGCGAGGGCAAGGCCAATATCGTCATCGCCTATTTCGAGCGGGAACGCACGATCGACATCGACAAGGGCGAGAACCGCGGCAAGACGGTGAACTACTGGCATGCCGTGACCGACATGGAGACGATCGGCATGTGGGAGGGCAAGGAGACCAACCTGATCCTGCCGGCCGACATGCTGAAGAAGAAAAAGAAATCCGGCGGCTGCGCAGTGCTTCTCCAGCGCATGAAGACCGCCGATACGCCCGGCGCGATACTGGGCGCGACGGTGCTGGCGGGCGGCAAGGCTTCGCGATGACCCCGATGGGCGCGCGGCGGTTCTGAGGCATGTGCAGGAAACCCGAAGGGCTCGGGCGCTTCGGGGAGGTCCGGTCCGGCTTCTTCGAGGGGCTGGGGCTTGAGGGTTCGAAGAAAGACGGACCGGACCGGGACGAAGCTGCCGGCAACGGAATACAAGGCAACTTCGACAGACGCCTGGCGTATCGGTCCGGCTTCCCGCACAAGGCAGCAGGCCGGTACGCGCTGCGACGGGCGGACTCTCTCCTTAAAATTGGGCGTCTGTTTGTCTGAAATGCGGCGAGACGGATTTTTGCAAAAACACGGGACTCGGCCCATCCGCCTTGCTTTTCGGTGCCGCTCAGGCACACTGTCACCGTGCCGTCACAGACGAGGTGCGGAGATTCGATGACCGATCAGCCGGATTTGCAGGCGTCCAATGTCGTGGTCGACCTCAGGGAATACCGCAGCAGCAAGGATCCGCTACCGGTGACCTTCCATCGGCGCGAGCTCGACGCGATCCTCTGGGTCTATGGCCGCATGGTCGGCGAGGGCGAGTGGCGCGACTACGCCATTGACCATATGCGCGACAAGGCGGTCTTCTCCATCTTCAAGCGTTCCGGCGAAATGCCGCTCTACCGCATCGAGAAGAACCCCAGGCTCGCCGCCAAGCAGGGCGCCTACAGCGTCGTCAACCAGCACGGCACGATCCTCAAGCGCGGCCACGAGCTGAACCAGGTGCTGAAGGTGTTCGACAAGGTTCTCCGCCTCGTCGAGACGTGAGGAGAAGCCCTTCCCGGCCGGCTGCTTTCACTTTCAATGGGGGTCATCCTCGGGCTTGACCCGAGGGCCGGCCATGACGGAGGAGAGACCTAACCCATCGTCCCCGGATACTCCGTCGCCGACGGTTCCGTCTGCGCGCCTTCGCCGAGGGCGCGCTGCATGAAGACCGTGTCGAGCCAGCGGCCGTGCTTGAAGCCGGTCGCGGTCAGGCGGCCGCTGTGCGTGAAGCCGGCGGCGGCGTGCACGGCGATGGAGGCCGGGTGCGCCCCGCCGATGACCGCCACCATCTGCCGGAAACCGAGGTCCGTGCAGCGGCGGATCAGCTCCGCCAGGAGCGCCTTGCCGACGCCCTTGCCGCGCGCTTCGGGCGCGAGATAGACCGAGTCCTCGACCAGCCAGCGATAGGCCGGACGGGTGCGGAAGGCCGACGCATAGGCATAGCCGAGGATGAGGCCGGTCTGCTCCACCGCGACGATATAGGGATAGCCCTTGCCGGTGATCGCCTTGAACCGCGATTCCATCTCGTCGAGCGAGGGCGGGTCGATCTCGTAGCTCGCCACCCCGTTCAGCACGGATTCGCGGTAGATCTCGGTGAAGGCGGCGATATCGCCGAGGGCGGCGGTGCGGATGACGAAGCTCATGGAAAGCCTGCGTTTCGTTGGAAATTCCGCCGCGTTTTGCGTCCGCCGCCGATGGAAAGCAAGCATGAAAAGGGATGGCGCCGACGCCATCCCGCGTGTTTTTTGAAGACCCGTCCCGTCCGTGGCGGGCACGACGGAGGAGAGGTTTGCGGCGCCTGACCCGCAGCGTGAGGGGGATCGGGACGAGCCCATCCCCCTTCTTCCATACCGTCAGGCGCCGTAGACGATGAGGAGGTCCTTGGCGTCGATCTGGTCGCCGGCCTTGACGAGGACTTCCGAGATGGTGCCGTCCTTTTCGGCATGCAGGGCGGTTTCCATCTTCATCGCCTCGATGGAGAGCAGCACGTCGCCGGCCTTGACCTCCTGGCCCGCCGAGACCGAGACCGTCGAGATGACGCCGGGCATCGGCGCGCCGAGATGGGCGGCGTTGCCGCTGTCGGCCTTGCGGCGGACGGCCGAGGTGGCGGCGCGGTTGCGGTCCGGCACCTTGATGAGGCGCGGCTGGCCGTTGAGCTCGAAGAACACCTTGACCATGCCCTGCTCGTCCGGCTCGCTTTGCGCCTGGTGCAGGATGACGAGGGAGACGCCCTTTTCCAGTTCCGGCTGAAGCTCCTCGCCCGGCGCGAGGCCGTAGAAATAGGCGGGCGTCGGCAATACGCTGACGGGGCCGTAGGTGTCGACGGCCAGCGCATAGTCGGTGAAGACCTTGGGATACATGAGGTAGGAGGCGAACTCGAAATCGTCGACCTTGCGCTCCAGCTTGTCCTCGACGGCCTTGCGCTCCGCATCGAGATCGGCCGGCGGCAGCAGCGAGCCCGGCACGGCGGTATAGGGCTCCTCGCCCTTCAGCGCCTTCTTCTGCAGGCCCGCCGGCCAGCCGCCCGGGGGCTGGCCGAGGTCGCCCTTCAGCATCGAGACGACCGATTCCGGGAAGGCGATGTCCTTGGCCGGGTTCTCGACATCCGCGACGGTGAGGTCCTGCGACACCATCATCAGCGCCATGTCGCCCACCACCTTGGAGGAGGGCGTCACCTTGACGATGTCGCCGAACATCCGGTTGGCGTCGGCATAGGCCTGGGCGACCTTGTGCCACTTGGTCTCCAGGCCGAGCGAGCGGGCCTGTTCCTTGAGGTTGGTGAACTGGCCGCCCGGCATCTCGTGCAGGTAGACCTCCGAGGCCGGCCCCTTGAGGTCGCTTTCGAAGGCGGCGTACTGGAAGCGCACGGCCTCCCAGTAGAAGGAGATGCGGCGGATCCATTCCGGATCGAGGCCGGGATCGCGCTCCGAGCCCTTCAGCGCCTCGACGATCGAGCCGAGGCAGGGCTGCGAGGTGTTGCCGGAGAGCGCGTCCATCGCCGCATCCACCACGTCGACGCCGGCATCGACGGCGGCGAGTACCGTCGCGGCGGCGATGCCCGACGTGTCGTGGGTGTGGAAGTGGATCGGCAGGTCGGTGGCCTCGCGCAGCGCCTTGAAGAGCACGCGGGCGGCGGCGGGTTTCAGCAGGCCCGCCATGTCCTTCAGCGCGATCATGTGCGCGCCGGCCTTTTCCAGCTCGCCGGCAAGGGCGGTGTAGTACTTGAGGTCGTATTTCGGGCGGGCGGAATTGAGGATATCGCCCGTATAGCAGATCGCCGCCTCGCAGATGCGGCCCTCTTCCGCCACCGCGTCCATCGAGACGCGCATGTTGTCGACCCAGTTGAGGCAGTCGAAGACGCGGAAGACGTCGATGCCGCCCCTGGCCGCCTGGCGCACGAAGTATTTCACGACATTGTCGGGGTAGTTCTTGTAGCCGACGCCGTTCGCCCCGCGCAGCAGCATCTGGAGGAGGAGGTTCGGCGCGTCCTCGCGGATGCGGGCGAGGCGCTCCCACGGGTCTTCCGTCAGGAACCGCATGGAGACGTCGAAGGTCGCGCCGCCCCAACATTCGAGCGAGAAGAGCTGCGGAAGCGCCCGGGCATAGGTGCCGGCGACACGCGCGATGTCGTAGGTGCGCATGCGGGTCGCCAGCAGCGACTGATGGCCGTCGCGCATGGTCGTGTCGGTGAGAAGGACACGGCTTTCGCCGCGCAGCCATTCGGCGAATTTCTTCGGGCCGAGTTCGTCGAGCTTCTGCTTGGTGCCGGCCGGGATCTCGCCTTCGATGAAGGGCACGGCGGGCTTTGCCACGTCCGCCGGCGGCTTCGGGCGGCCCTTGGCTTCCGGGTGGCCGTTGACGGTGACGTCGGCGAGGTAGGTGAGCAGCTTCGTCGCGCGGTCCTGGCGCTTGACCTGCTGGAAAAGCTCCGGCGTCGTATCGATGAAGCGGGTCGTGTAGCTGTTGTCGCGGAACTTCTCGTGGCCGATGATCGCTTCCAGGAAGGTGAGGTTCGTGGCGACGCCCCGGATGCGGAACTCGCGCAGCGCCCGGTCCATGCGGTTGATCGCCTCCAGCGGGTTCGGCGCCCAAGCCGTGACCTTGACCAGCAGCGGATCGTAATAACGGGTGATGACGGCGCCCGGATAGGCCGTGCCGCCGTCGAGCCGGATGCCGAAGCCGGAGGCCGAGCGGTAGCCGGTGATGCGGCCGTAGTCCGGGATGAAGTTCTGTTCCGGGTCCTCGGTGGTGATGCGGCACTGGAGGGCGTGGCCGTTGAGGCGGATGTCCTCCTGCCGCGGAACGCCCGATTCCGGCGTGCCGATGGCATGGCCGTCGAGGATGTGGATCTGCGCCTTGACGATGTCGATGCCGGTCACGACCTCCGTGACGGTGTGCTCGACCTGGATGCGCGGGTTGACCTCGATGAAGTAGAACTTCCCCGTGTCGGCATCCATCAGGTACTCGACCGTGCCGGCGCCGATATAGTTGGTCGCCCGGGCGATCTTCAGCGAATAGTCGGCAAGCTCCTGGCGCTGCGCCTCGGTGAGGTAGGGCGCGGGCGCGCGCTCGACGACCTTCTGGTTACGGCGCTGGATGGAGCAGTCGCGCTCGAAGAGGTGCACGACATTGCCGTGGGTATCGCCGAGGATCTGGCTTTCGACGTGGCGGGCGCGCTCGACGAGCTTTTCGAGATAGACCTCATCCTTGCCGAAGGCGGCCTTGGCCTCGCGCTTGGCCTCCGTCACCTCACGGATCAGGTCCTTCGGGTCGCGGATGGCGCGCATGCCCCGCCCGCCGCCGCCCCAGGAGGCTTTCAGCATGACGGGATAGCCGATCTCGGCGGCAAGGCGGTGGATTTCCTTCTCGTCGTCCGGCAGCGGATCGGTGGCCGGCACGACCGGCACGCCGACGGAAACGGCGAGGTTGCGCGCGGCGACCTTGTTGCCGAGCTGGCGCATGGTGGCCGGGCGCGGGCCGATGAAGGTGATGCCGGCGGCATCGCACGCATCGACGAATTCCGGGCTCTCCGACAGGAGGCCGTAGCCGGGATGGATGGCATCGGCGCCGGAAAGCTTGGCGACGCGGATCACCTCCTCGATGGAAAGATAGCTCTCGATCGGCCCGAGATCGCGGGCAAGATGCGGCCCGCGGCCGACCTGGTAGCTCTCGTCCGCCTTGAAGCGGTGCAGCGCCAGCTTGTCCTCCTCCGCCCATATCGCAACCGTTTTGAGCCCCAATTCGTTGGCCGCGCGGAACACGCGGATGGCGATTTCTGAACGGTTGGCTACAAGAATCTTGGAAATGGGCAAGTCGGACTCCTCATTGACTTGGAAACGGGAAATGCTGCACCCGCGAAGAGAATTATTAGCGGGTAATTTTCAAAGTTCAATTTTGGAGTCGTCGTCGAAGGAAAGATTTGCGCCGTTTCAGCCGATCGCGCAACGGCTTTGCGGCAGGCATGAAACGCGGCTAGGACACGAGGCCGAGGCGAAAGGCGATGGCGACGGCATGGTGCCGGTTGCGGGCCTCGAGCTTGTCCTGGATGCCGTTCATGTACCAGTCGACCGTATGGCTGGAGATGCCGAGAACGCGGCCGATCTCATGCGAGGTCATGCCTTCGGCAAGCAGGCTGAGCGCCTCCATTTCGCGGCGCGTCAGCTCGACGTCCACGACGGCGGAAAGCCGCGCGGCGGCCTCCGGATCGGCCGCATGGACGAGCTTCCAGTAGAGCCGCCGGGCGATGCCGCCGAAAAGGCTCATCTCGACGCCTTGCAGATCGATCGGCCTGCCGCCGAGGCTGAGGCTGCCGACAAGGCCGCGCCGGCCGTGGACCGGGAACATGTAGCCGTCCTCCAGCCCGTTCTGGCGCGCATCCACCATCATGCGCTCCATGCGCTTGCGGTGCGGGCTTGCGCGGAAGACGCCGAGCGTATCGCGCCAGCGGAAACCCTCCTCGCCATGGCCGAGGTAACGCACGACCGGATCGATCTGCATGTAGCGCTTGCGCAGGTAGGTTTCCGGCCAGCCCTTCGGCCAGCGGCCGGCAAGAAGCAGGCTCGACGCGCTTTCCACCGGCCTCGGCGCCCGGATGAGCCAGTAATACTCGAAGCCGTAGAGCGCCAGCAGGCGCTCGAACTCGGCGATAGCCTCTTCCCGGCCGCGAACCTCGTCCATCAGCGCGAGGAACTGCACCAGCAAACTGATCTTCATATGCCCCGCGCGGACGCGTCCCGAAACCGATACCCGAAAACAGTCCTGATCCCAAAGCGGGCCAGTCATGTCCCGTTCATGTTGCCCCACCTACAATTGTCAGGATCGCAGGTTGGAAATCAATCCGGTCGGGAGCCGTGGCGGCGCGCAAAACGCAAAATCACACAAGATTTCAATCGCGTTACAAAATTTGCACGCCGACCTAGAACTTTCGCCCCTTCCGCTGATTACCAAGCCGAGCGAAGGGACTGGAGGTGCACTTGCTGCACCGCACAACAGGTATTGCCGGAAAGGCTGCATACGTGTCTTTGTTTCAGGTTTATGCAAGAGCCCTCAGCTATCTTGGCACCTATAAAGTCCGCGTCGGGCTGGTGGTTGTCGCCAACATCGTGCTCGCGGTGATCACCATCGCCGAGCCGATCCTGTTCGGCCGCATCATCGATGCCATCTCGGGCAAGGGCGATGTCACACCCATTCTCTTGATGTGGGCGGGCTTCGGCCTGTTCAACACGATCGCCTACGTGCTCGTCGCCCGCGAGGCGGACCGGCTGGCCCATGGCCGGCGCGCGAGCCTTCTGACGGAAGCCTTCGGCCGCATCATCTCCATGCCGCTCGCCTGGCACAGCCAGCGCGGCACCTCCAATGCGCTGCACACGCTGCTGCGCGCCTGCGAGACGCTGTTCGGCCTCTGGCTGGAATTCATGCGCACGCACCTTGCCACGGCCGTCGCGCTCATGCTGCTCATCCCGACCGCGTTCTCGATGGACTACCGCCTGTCGCTGGTGCTGGTCGTGCTCGGCGCGCTCTACGTCGTCATCGGCAAGGTGGTGATGAACAGGACGCGCGAGGGCCAGGCCTCGGTGGAGAACCACTACCACACCGTCTTCTCGCATGTGTCGGATTCGATCAGCAATGTCTCCGTCGTGCACAGCTACAACCGCATAGAGGCCGAGACGCGCGAGTTGAAGCGCTTCGCCGAGCGGCTGATCAACGCGCAGTTCCCCGTGCTCGACTGGTGGGCGCTGGCAAGCGCGCTCAACCGCATCGCCTCCACCATCTCCATGATGGCGATCCTCGTCATCGGCACGTTCCTCGTGCAGCAGGGCGAGATCAGGGTGGGCGACGTCATCGCCTTCATCGGTTTCGCGGGCCTGCTCATCGGCCGCCTCGACCAGATGAAGGCCTTCGCCACGCAGATCTTCGAGGCGCGCGCCAAGCTGGAGGACTTCTTCACGCTGGAGGATGCGGTGAAGGACCGCGAGGAGCCGAGCGGCGCCGGCGAACTCGGCGAGGTGAAGGGCAGGGTCGAGTACCGCAATGTCAGCTTCGACTTCGCCAACACGACGCAGGGCGTGCGCGACGTCTCCTTCACGGTGGAAGCCGGCCAGACCGTCGCCATCGTCGGCCCCACGGGCGCCGGCAAGACGACGCTCGTCAACCTGCTCCAGCGCGTCCACGAGCCGCAATCGGGCCAGATCCTCATCGACGGCGTCGACATCGCGACGGTGACGCGCAAGTCGCTGCGCCGGTCGATCGCGACGGTGTTCCAGGATGCGGGCCTGCTCAACCGCTCGATCTCCGACAATATCCGCCTCGGCCGCGAGAATGCGACGCAGGAGGAGATCGTGGCGGCCGCGGAAGCGGCGGCGGCGAACGACTTCATCACCTCGCGCCAGAGCGGCTACGACACCCATGTCGGCGAGCGCGGCAACCGCCTGTCCGGCGGCGAGCGCCAGCGCATCGCCATCGCCCGCGCGATCCTCAAGAACGCGCCGATCCTCGTGCTCGACGAGGCGACGAGCGCGCTCGACGTGGAGACGGAGGCGCGCGTGAAGGCGGCGATCGATTCGCTGCGCCGCAACCGCACGACCTTCATCATCGCGCACCGCCTGTCGACCGTCCGCGAGGCCGATCTCGTGATCTTCATGGACCACGGCAGGGTCGCCGAGATGGGCACGTTCAAGGACCTCAGCCAGAGCAACGGCCGCTTCGCCGCGCTGCTGCGCGCGAGCGGCATCCTGACGGACGACGACGTGCGCAAGAGCCACTCGACGGCGGCCTGACGGCCGTCGCGGCCTGGAGCCCCGCCACCCGGGGCCTCACGACTTCGGGGCGTCGCCCCCTTCGGCCGGCAGGGCATGCATGCCCTGCCGGCTTGCGTTCCGGCCGACAATTGCGGCCTGCCAGTCGAGATAGCGCGCATAGGCGACGTGCAGCACGAGGCCGAGGAGCGCGTAGAGCGTTCCGGCCAGCGGGTTCCTGCCGGTGACGAACATCATCACCTGCCCCGCCATGGCGAGGATCGTGCCGAAGATGAAGACGGCGAGCGAATGCCGGCCGATGGCCACCAGCGGATGGGATAGCGGCAGGGCCGCCCAGTTCGACAGCGCCGGGATGGTCGCCACCAGGTAGGCGCCGGCCAATACGTGCACTAGGCGGGTCGTCGACAGGAACGTCTTGTCGAAGCCGGTGAGCACGGCGGGAAGGCCGTAGGAGAAGTCGATGTTCCACCAGGAGAACACGACCCACAGCATCGAGACGGAGAGGTAGGCCGCCGCCAGCGCCGTCAGGACGGAACTGCGCGGAATGCCTCCCGCCTTCGCCCGCACCGTGCCGACGAAGCCGATGACGAACAGGAACTGCCAGGAAAGCGGGTTGAGGAACCAGTAGCCGTCATCGAGGAAATTCGACGGCGCGATCCGCCATATGCCGGCACAGAGCCAGATCGTTCCGGAGACGGCGAGCAGCAGCAGGGCGCTCCTGCGGTAGAGCCAGAGGAAACCGGGCAGCATCAGGAACAGCACGGCATACATTGACAGGATGTTGTTGTAGCCGAACTGGTGGCCGAGCAGGACCATGCCGACCACGCCTTCGTCCGTGCGGTCGATGACGGCGCGCAGGTTGATCTCCGAGAGAAGGTCCTGCCGGCCGAACCAGAGCGCCCCGCCCGCGAAGATGGCGAAGGTGATGACGCTCGTCATGATATGCGCGACGTAGAGCGTCAGCGCCCGGCGCAGGATGCGCAGCGTCACCGCCAGCCGCTCGCCCGCGGCAAAACGCGATCCGTAGGCAAGGCCGACGGACATGCCGGAGATCAGCACGAAGGCCTCCGCCGAATCGGAGAAGCCGAAGTTCTTGTGCGTCAGGTGTTCCAGGTACTGGCCCGGAACGTGGTTGACGAAGATCGTCAGGAGGGCAAGCGCCCGGAAGACGTCGAGGCGTGTGTCGCGTTCGCGCGGCACCTCGCCCGTCGGTCTGGTCTTTTCTGTCATGCTGCTCTGGTCCACGTGGCGTGGATCAGAGCAAATAGCCCTCGTTTGAAGATTTGATGACAGCGCCGTTCACGGTTGCCTGCCATCCGCCGCCGTCCCCGCGGTCGACGCGGATCGAAAGCTTCCTGCCGTCGAGCACGAGCGTCGCGCTGTAGCCGTCCCACGCCGCCGGCAGCGCCGGATCGACGAAGAGGCGGCCGCCCTCCTTGCGGATGCCGAGGACGCCCTCGACGGCCGCGCGGTAGAGCCAGCCGGCCGAGCCCGTATACCAGGTCCAGCCGCCGCGGCCCGTGCGCTCGCCTTCGCCGTAGACGTCGGCGGCGACCACGTAGGGTTCGACGCGATAGCGTTCGGCCCTCTGCCGATCGAGCGCGTGCTTGACGGGGTTGAGGAGGTCGAGGCAGGCGAAGGCGTCGTCGCCCCTGCCCTGGCGCGCGAGCGCCATGACGACCCAGGTCGCGGCGTGGGTATACTGGCCGCCGTTCTCGCGCACGCCCGGCGGATAGGCCTTGATGTAGCCCGGATCCTGCGGGGTTTCGACGAGCGGCGGGGTGAACAGGCGGATGATGCCGTGCTCGCGGTCGACGAGCTTTTCCAGGACCGCGTCCATCGCCTGGCGCGAGCGCTCCGCATCGCCCTCGCCGGACAGCACGCTCCAGCTCTGCGCGATGGAATCGATCCGGCATTCGGCGCTTTCGGCAGAGCCGAGCGGCGTGCCGTCGTCATAGTAGCCGCGGCGGTAGTAGCCGCCATCCCAGCCCGCCGTTTCCAATGCCTGTCTGAGACGGCCGAGATGGCCCTCCCACGCATCGGCGCGGGCGTGGTCGCCGCGCTCGCGGGCGATCGGGACGAAGCCGCGCAGCGTGCCGGCGAGGAACCAGCCGAGCCAGACGCTCGTGCCGCGGCCGGCCTCGCCGACGCGGTTCATGCCGTCGTTCCAGTCGCCGCCGAGGATCAGCGGCAGGCCGTTCTCGCCGGTGCGCTTCACGGCGAGGTCGAGCGCGCGGGCGCAATGCTCGTAGAGCGGCGCATGCTCGGCCGAGCGGCCCGGCTTGTAGAAGGAATCGTGCTGACCCTCGGCGAGCGGCGGTCCCTCGATGAAGGCGAGCGTCTCGTCGAGCACGCCGCGGTCGCCGGTGACCCGGCAATAGTATTCCACCGCATGGGCGAGCCAGACGACGTCGTCCGAGATCGTCGTGCGCACACCCGCGCCGCTCTCCGGCAGCCACCAGTGCTGCACGTCGCCCTCGGCGAACTGGCGCGCGGCGGCGTTGAGGATCTGCCCGCGGGCAAGCTCCGGGCGGTGCAGGATGAAGGCCAGCGTATCCTGCAGCTGGTCGCGGAAGCCGTAGGCCCCGCTCGCCTGATAGAAGGCGGAGCGCGCCATGATGCGGCAGCCGAGCGCCTGGTAGGGCAGCCAGTCGTTGACCATGCGGTCGAGCGCCGGATCCGGCGTCCTGACCTGCAGCGTGCCGGTGAAGCCCTCCCAGAAGGCGCGCACCGAGGCCATGACGGCGTCGAAATCGGCCTGCCTGCTCTTGTCGGCGAGCGCGCGGGCGCTCTCCGCGTCCGCCGTGTCGCCGAGCACGAACAGAAGCGCGCGCTTCTCGCCGGGTTTCAGCACGATGTCCACGGCGAGCGCCGCGCAGGGATCGCCGATGCCGTCGGCATTGCCCGAAAGCGCCTGGCCGGCCGCAAGGGCCGCCGGCAGCACGATGTCGCCGGTGCGGCCGATGAACTCGCGGCGCCGCGCGGTGAAGCCCGCCAGCGGCGCATCGACGGCGAAGAAGCTGGTCCGGCCGGCGAAATCGAGGCTATAGGGATTGGTCGCAAGGAGCGCGCCGCTTTCCTCGTCATGGCTCGTCAGCACGAAGGGCGCGGTCCTGGCGGGGTTGTTGCCCAGCACCCATTCGACATAGCCGTAGACGGAGAGGCTGCGTTCGGTATCGCCGGTGTTCTTCACGACGAGGCGCGAATATTTGACCGGCTCCGCGGGATCGACCGTCTGCACGAGGTCGAGCTCGATCCCGTCCTCCCAGCTGCGGAAGGCGGTGTAGCCGAGGCCGTGCCAGGTCTCGAACTTCACCGTCGGCTTGCGCGAAAGGGCGGCGAACGGCGTCATCACCGTGCCGCGCTCGCGGTCCTTCACGTAGAAGGCCTCGCCGGGGCGGTTGATCACCGGGTCGTTGGTCCAGGGCGTCAGCTGGAAATCGCGCGAATTGCGGCTCCAGGTGAAGCCGGCGCCTTCGGCCGAGACGTGGAAACCGAACGCGCGGTTGGCGATGACGTTGATCCACGGCTGGGGCGTCGCCTCGCCGCCGCGCAGGCGCACGGCATATTCGCGGCGGTCGGCGTTGAAGCCGCCGAAGCCGTTCCAGAAGGAAAGGCCCTCGCCGTCGATCGCCACCGGCTCCCCGGCCGGAGCGGCGAGCGCCGGCACCTCCGCCTTCGCATCCCCCTCGCCGCGCGGCGTCGAGAAGAGCGAGACCGTGCGGGCGATCTGATCGGAAAGCGAACCGTTGCGCGCGTGGAAGACGGCACGCGCCGTCGCCAGAAGCGCCTGCCAGGTGGAGACCTCCATCAGGTCGCGACGCACGGTGAAGACATGCTGGCGCACGCCGTCGGACTGCCCGCGCATGCGCAGGTTCTCGCACATCTGGTCGAGCGTGTGCTGCATGTCCTGCGCGTAGGAGGCGGCGCGCTCGTTGAGGATGACGAGATCGGCCGTGACGCCGCGGTGGCGCAGGTACTCCTGCGCCCGCAGCGCCTCGCGGGCGACGTCGAGGTCGATCTCGTCGTTGATGCGCAGGATGAAGATCGGGAAATCGCCCGAGATCGCCAGCGGCCAGAGCGCCGACTGGGCGGTGAGCCCCGTCTGGATCGTGCCGGCATCGGCGCGCAGGTGCATGTCCGGATAGGTGAGGTAGCGGCCGAGCATCTGGAAGCTCGCCGCCTCCTGCGAGGTGACGCCGACATGGCGCATATGCACCTGCGAACGCGTCCAGGCATGGATCATTTCATGGTTGAAGCTGTCCGGATGGCGGTAGCGGTCGATCGCGGCATCCACCTCCGCCATGCTCGGGGCGGCAATGGTCCAGAAGATGACCTTCACCTTCTTGCCGGCCGGAACGCGCACCACGCGGCGCAGCGCCATGACCGGATCGAGCGTGAAGCCGTCCGTGCCGGAAAGCTGCGCGCCGGGATCGAAGGCGGCGGCCGTCGTCAGCGAACGGCCGCGGCCGATGAAGCGGCGGCGGTCCGTCTCGACCTCGGTACGGCGCGATGGACCGGCATTGTCGACGATCAGGTGGGCGATCGCCATGTCCGGCTCGTTCGGGTGGCGCTTCCGGCGCTCGGCGCGGATGACGTCGCCGCGCTTGCCGATCTCGGTGCGGATGAACATCTTCGAGAAGAGCGGATGGGCGCTGTCGGCATCGTCCGTCGCGATCACCGGCTCCATGTAGGACGTCACTTCGATGAAGCGGTCTTCCATGCCGGTGTTGAGCAGCGTCAGGCGGCGGCCTTCGGCATCGTGCTCGGTGGCGACGATGCACTCGACCTCGCTCGTCAGCGTGCCGACGGTCTTGATGAACTCCGCCTTGTCGTCCCCGAACTGGGTCTTCGTCTCCTCGCCCTCGATACGCTTCGGCTCGGCGGTGGTCGACCACCATTCGCCCGTCGACGTGTCGCGCAGGAAGATGAAGGAGCCCCAGCGGTCTTCCGTCGGATCGGGTTTCCAGCGGGTGACGGACTGCCCGTTCCAGCGCGAGCAACCCGCGCCGGTCGCCGTCAGCATGACCGAGTAGTGGCCGTTGGACAGGAACACGACCTCGCGTTCCCGCAAGACCGGATCCTTGATGATGCGGATCTCCGGGCGCAGCAGGTCGGCCTGGGTGCTGCCGACGGTCTCCGGCTCGCGCTTGGCGTTGATGACCGGAATGTCGCGCGGCGCCTTCTCCTGAAGCAGCAGCTCGGCCGCCTCGATGACCGGGTCGGCATGGAAGCGTTCGCGCAGCGCGCCGTTGAAGACGACGTTGGCGACGGCGGCGATCGACATGCCGTGATGGTGCGCCATGTAGTTGCGCACGACCGCGCAGGTCTTGCCCTCCGGCACGCGGGTCGGCGTGAAGTCGACGGCGTCGTGGAAGCCGTAGACGCCGAGCGCGCCGAGCTTGCGCAGGCGCTCGAGGTTTTCGAGCGCCTCCTTGGGCGCATACTGCGCGGCGAGCAGCGACGCATAGGGCGCGATCACCGCATTCTGGCCGAGGCCGCGCTTGAGGCCGAGCGTCGGCACGCCGAAATTGGTGTACTGGTAGGTCAGCTCGTGGTCGCGGGCGTTGAAGGCCGCTTCCGAAATGCCCCAGGGCGTGCCGAGGCGGCGGCCGTGGTTCATCTGCTCGACCACCACGAGGTTGTTGGTCTGGTTGAGGATGCCGCCCTGGCGCTCCTGCATGACGAGCGGCGGCATCAGGTACTCGAACATCGAGCCCGACCAGGAGACGAGCGCCCCGCGCGAGCCGACCGGCACGACAGGGCGGCCGAGCTTGTACCAGTGCTCGGTGGGAAGGTCCCCCTTGGCGATGGCGAAAAGGCTGGTGAGGCGGGCTTCCGAGGCGAGCAGGTCGTAGCAGGCCTCGTCGAGCTCGTTCGTCTCGACCCGGTAGCCGATCGACAGCAGCCGGCGCTCCTGGCGGAAGAGGAAGCCGAAATCCATCGAGAAGGCGATGTCGCGCGAGCGGTCGCGCAGCACGATCAGGCGGTCGCGCAGCTGCTCGATGCTGCCGAGGTCGAAGACGCTGTCGGCGATATGCGCCTCACAGGTGGCGACCAGCGCACCCGCCCACCTGGCGAGCTCGCCGCTTTCCGCGGACTTGATCTCGTGGTCGAGGTTGACGATCAGCTTGTTGATGTCGCGCGCCAGCACGGCGAGGTTGATGACGCGGATCGAGGCGAATTCACGCTCGCGCTTAACGGCGGCGAGCGCATTGTGGAAGCCGTCGATGCGCTCCTCGATGAGGCGGCGCAGCGGGCGCACGGTCTTGCGGTCGTCCGGCAGGTCCTTCAGCGTCTCGGAGAGGATCGAGGCGACGTCGCCGATGCCGTCGAGGCTGCCCTGGAGATGCGCGGACGGCGCCTCCGCCCATTCGCGGCACATGGAGGAGACGGCGATGAGGTGGCCGGCGAGGTTGCCGCTGTCGACCGACGAGACATAGCGCGGCCCCAGCGTTTCCAGCGTGTTGGTGCGGTACCAGTTGTAGAGGTGGCCGCGGTACTTCGGCATGCCGTCGATGGTGGCGATGGTCTGCTCGAGGCGGCGGACGGTCTCCTCGAAGCTGATCCAGCCGAAGTCGCGCGCGGAGATGACCGAGAGCAGGTACACGCCGATATTGGTCGGCGAGGTGCGCTCGGCGAGCACCGGCTGCGGCGTTTCCTGGAAATTGTCCGGCGGCAGGAAGTGCTGCTCGGCGGTGACGAATTCCTCGAAATAGCGCCAGGTGCGCCGCGCGATCTTGCGCAGTTCGGTGGCGACGTAGTCCGAGACGACGAGCTGGTCCTCGGTCTCGGCCGTCTGGCTGACATACCAGGCGATCGCCGGCGACAGCATCCAGACGATGGCGAAGGGAATGCCGATGAAGGGCAGGCCGGTGCTGGAGACGGCGGCGAGCGCGACGGAAAGAACGGCGAGCGCCGGCGCCTGCCACATGGAGCGGTAATGGGCGAGGATGCCGCCGCGCGCCGCGCTGTCGGCCTGGGCGGCCGTGCGCCATTCCAGCATCAGCCTGCGGCTGACGAAGGTGCGGTAGAGCGAGCGGACGATCGCATCGGCCATCAGCGCCGCCGAATGGGCGATGAAGGCGATGCGCAGCGCCACCTGGGCATTGGCCGCCCGGATGTCCGACAGGACCGTATGCACATGGGCGCGCGCCACGATGTCGTTGCGGCGCGGCATGATGCCGGAAATCAGCGAGAGGGTCGGCGCGACGAAAAGCAGGAAGATCAGCACCAGCTGCCAGATGAGCGCCTGGCGCGGCTCCATGTAGTACCAGCCCATGACGGAGGCGACGAGCCAGCCGATCGGAATGAGGCTGCGGCGCAGGTTATCGTACATCTTCCACCGGCCGAGCATGGGAATGCCGCTCGACGGGTTGAAGATATAGGGCAGCAGCTGCCAGTCGCCGCGCGCCCAGCGATGCTGGCGCGAGGTCTCGACGCCGTAGCGGGTGGGGAAGTCCTCGACGAGCTCGACATCCGTCACGAGGGCGCAGTGCGAGAGCGAGCCCTCGAGCAGGTCGTGGCTGAGCACCGAGTTCTCCTCGATGCGTCCCTTCACGGCCGCCTCGAAGGCGTCGACGTGGTAGAGGCCCTTGCCGGTGAAGGTGCCTTCGCCGGCGAGGTCCTGGTAGACGTCGGAGACGGTGAAGACATAGGGGTCGATGCCGCGGTCGGCGGAGAAGATGCGCTGGAAGGTGGAGGCCTCCTTGCCGGTCGTCAGCGAGGGCGTGACGCGCGGCTGGAGGATGGAGTAGCCGGCGACGATCTCGCCGGTCGCCTCGTCGATGACCGGACGGTTGATCGGGTGGTGCATCTTGCCGACGAGCTTCGTCACCGCATCGCGCATCAGGCGCGTGTCGGAATCGAGCGTCATGACGTATTTCACATCCGCCGGAACGATGTTGGCGCCCGGCAGGAAGGTCGTGTCGCCGTCGCCGCGCAGGAGCAGGTTCAGCTCGTGCAGCTTGCCGCGCTTGCGCTCCCAGCCCATCCAGACGCCTTCCGACGGATTGTAGAGGCGCCGGCGGTGGAGGAGGTAGAAGCGCGTGCGCCCGTCATAGGCGTAGCGGCTCGAAAGCGTCGCGATCTCGCGCTTGGCATAGTCGAGCACGTCGAGGTCGGCCGGCGATTCCTCCACCTGGCTGTCGGCCCAGTCGCTGAGGAGCGCGAAGTAGATCTCTCCGCGCGGATTGGCGAGGTAATGGACCTCCAGGTTGCGCACCAGCTCGTCGACATGATCGCGCTTGGAAATGAGGCAGGGCACGACGACGAGCGTGCGGGCGTCTTGCGGGATTCCGTCCTTGAACTCGTAGCCGACGAGGCGCGAGGGCGTGACGAAAAAGGTGACCAGCGTGTTGAAGAGGCCGGTGGCGCCTTCCGAGGCCGGCAGCGCGAACAGGACGAGCATGATCAGCCATGCGCCGTCCGGAATGTCGAGCTGGTCGAGGAAATAGTAGACCGCGATCATCGCGAGCAGCGTCAGCACGATGTTCGGGCCGGCGATCGCCAGCCAGTCGAGCTTGCGCGTCAGGCGCACGACGCGCTGGACGACGGTCGGGCGGTAGCCGATGCGCTTTTCGAGGAGCTTGCGCTTCTTGCCGACGAGGAAGGCGCCGACATTGGCCTCGTAGTCCGGGTCGTCCGCGTGCGCGGCGGCGTCTTCCTCGGTCATGGCGAGCGCCGTCTCGGTGACCTCGAGCTCGGTCTTGCCGGACCGGCGGGCGAAGCGCTCGATCGTGCTGCGGTACTTGTTGCGCGAGCCGAAATCGAGGTCGCTGTAGTCGGATCGCCGGCGCAGCGCCTCGTCGAGGCGGCTGACGCTTTCGAACCAGACCGGCCATTCCGTATCGTCTATCTGGCGCAGGCTCTTGATGAGCGAGCTCATCGTGACGTTGCCGGAGGAGAGCCGGTTGTTCTCCGCGACGATCAGTTCCTCCAGATCGGTGCCGCGGCTTTCGATCTTGCGCTCGAGCCACTGGATCACCGCGCCGGAAGCCTGCAGGCCGTCGCGCAAGCGATAGAGGAGCTGGATGACGAAGGTGTTGTCCTCGGTGAAGCTCTCCATCGAGCGCAGGTGCGCGATGGCCTTTTCCGGGTCGTTGAGGCGCACCAGCTCGTCGGCCACCTCGTTCGCCTTGAAGCGCATCTTGCGCGAGCGCTCGACGCGGCTGGAGATGCGCCGGAGGTTTTCGAGCAACACGAAGCGGACGAAGGACGGCAGCGCCCACAGTTCGCCGATCTTCAGCGCGTCGAGCTTCTGGAAGCCCTGCACGAAGGCGGTGAGGCTCTCCTCCGAGACGCTGCTGTGCGTATGGGCGACATAGAGCCAGGCGAGCGCCAGCGCACGCGGGAGCCGCTCGCCCTCGACCTCGATGGTCGGAAGCTGGCGGAAGAACCGGCGGGGGAAGTCGCGCCGGACCTCCTGGATCGCCTCTTCGACGACGTAGTAGTTATCGAGCAGCCATTCGGCGGCGGGCGTGATCTGCGCGCCCGCCTCCACGTCCTTCGCCGTCGCCTGGTAGACGCGGAAGATCTCCTTCTCGTTCTCCTTGTGCCGGGGGCGGAACTCGAAGGGCTGGAAGCCGGGCAGGGATGCCGTCCTGTCGCGTGCGAGCGCTTCGCCGCGCTCGGCCAGCTCCTCCAGCGTCAGATAGGTGGCGCGGATCGAATCGTTGTAATCGATCTGCTTGGCGTCGGCGTCGCGCGGGGGAGCTGGCGGCGTATTGTGAAGGGGCATGTTTCTGATTCTGGATCCGGCCATGTTGAACCATCCGGCGGCGGCCTTTGCGCCGGATGGTCTTTCGCGGGCAGACTTCATCTTGGTGCCGCGATCAGCCATGACACCGGACGGCGCCCTGGCAGCGCTTCACGGGTGGGCATGGCTCAGGCGACACGCTGGTTGGCATCCTGGCCGCGTGGTGCATGAAAACGGCATTTTTTAGCCGCAAGGACAGAGACTTGCAACATGTCAACGGGACTGGATGGCGCAGCATGGACCCTCATTTGCGGTTTTGGTGAATCGCCCATCCCTCCCCCGGGCGAGCCCGCGCATGATGCGGGTCGAGGCCAAATGCGCGGGGAAAGGAAAAGTTCCCGCGCCTGTGCATGACCGCCGGGGCCATTGACTTGCCCGCATGCCCAAGCCAGTCTGGCCGCCGTCAGGGTCTTCCGAGTCGCGTGCGGCCCGGAGGCTAAGAGGGAAGCCGGTGCGAGGCTCCGAACAGGAGCAGCAAGGCCGGCGCTGCCCCCGCAACTGTGAACGGCGAGCTTCTGTCGCTCGATGCCACTGGCGCGAAAGCGCCGGGAAGGCGGGACGGAAGCGATGACCCGCAAGCCAGGAGACCTGCCCTGACAGCTCGTAACGTCCATGGGCGGGGTGTCCCAAGGGTGCGCTTGCTTCGCCCGTCGGCGAAATCCAGCAGCGTGCGTCCGGCCATCCCCCAATTTTCCGATTGGGGAAGACATGTTTGCATTCACCGAAACCAAGCCTTCCGGCACCGCGGAGCCGGAAGCCGTCTTCATCTCCTGGCTGCTCTGGCAGCCGCGCGGAGCCGACCTTGCCGCCGAAGCGCTCAAGGAGGTGCAGAAGCTGGCACGGTACAAGGGCGCCGATCCGCATATCGCGCGCCTCAGGGCGCTGTTCGCCTCGCTGGCCGGCGCGGACGGGCCGGTACACTAGGCCGCAAGCCATAAAGACATATTGACATAAACATATCTTTATGTGACTTCCGTTGCAGCAAACCGCACCGGAGGGCTTCGCCATGGCCGATTCACACCTGGACACCCTGTTCGGTCCCGAACTGCCGCCGCGCGACGGCCGCGAGATCCTGGCCGCGTTGCAGGCTGCGGCCCGCGAGCGCATCCTCGTGCTCGACGGCGCCATGGGCACGGAAATCCAGACTCTGAAGCTGGTGGAGGAAGATTTCCGCGGCGACCGCTTCGGCGACTGCGCCTGCCACCAGCAGGGCAACAACGACCTCCTGACGCTGACCCAGCCGGCCGCGATCGAGGACATCCACTACCGCTATGCGCTCGCCGGCGCCGACATCCTCGAGACCAACACCTTCTCCTCCACGACGATCGCCCAGGCCGACTACGGCATGGAGGTGATGGTCTACGAGCTCAACCGCGACGGGGCGCGCCTCGCCCGCCGCGCCGGCCTCAGGGCGCAGGAGAAGGACGGCCGCCGCCGCTTCGTCGCCGGCGCGCTCGGGCCGACGAACCGTACCGCCTCGATCTCCCCCGACGTCAACAATCCCGGCTACCGCGCCGTCACCTTCGACGACCTGAGGATCGCCTATGCCGACCAGGTGCGCGGCCTCATCGACGGCGGGGCCGACATCATCCTGATCGAGACGATCTTCGACACGCTGAACGCCAAGGCGGCGATCTTCGCGACGCGCGCGGTGTTCGAGGAGAAGGGCATCCACCTGCCCGTCATGATCTCCGGCACGATCACCGACCTTTCCGGCCGCACGCTCTCCGGCCAGACGCCGGAAGCCTTCTGGAACTCGGTTCGCCACGCGGAACCCTTCTCCATCGGCCTCAACTGCGCCCTCGGCGCCAACGCCATGCGCGCGCATCTGGCCGAGATCGCCAATGTGGCCGACACGTTCGTCTGCGCCTATCCGAACGCCGGCCTGCCGAACGCCTTCGGCAAGTACGACGAGAGCCCCGAGGAGATGGCCGCCCAGATCGAGGGCTTCATGCGCGACGGCCTCGTCAACATCGTCGGCGGTTGCTGCGGCTCGACGCCGGACCATATCCGCGCGATCGCCGAGGCGGCGGCGCGCCACAAGCCGCGCGAAATCCCCGACATCCCGCGCCACATGCGCCTGTCCGGCCTCGAACCCTTCACGCTGACGGACGACATCCCCTTCGTCAACGTGGGCGAGCGCACCAACGTCACGGGCTCGGCGAAATTCCGCAAGCTGATCACCGCCGGCGACTATGCCGCGGCGCTGGACGTGGCGCGCGACCAGGTGGCGAACGGCGCGCAGGTCATCGACATCAACATGGACGAGGGCCTGATCGACTCGGCCAGGGCGATGACGGAATACCTCAACCTCGTCGCCGCCGAGCCGGACATCGCCCGCGTGCCCGTGATGATCGACAGCTCCAAATGGGAGGTGATCGAGGCGGGCCTCAAATGCGTGCAGGGCAAGCCGCTGGTCAACTCGATCTCGCTGAAGGAAGGAGAGGAAGTCTTCCTGCACCATGCGAAGCTCGTGCGCGCCTATGGCGCCGCCGTCGTCGTCATGGCCTTCGACGAAAAGGGCCAGGCCGACACGAAGGCACGCAAGGTGGAGATCTGCACCCGCGCCTACAAGCTGCTCACCGAGGTCGCCGGCCTTGCGCCGGAGGACATCGTCTTCGACCCGAACATCTTCGCCGTCGCCACCGGCATCGAGGAGCACGACAACTACGGCGTCGACTTCATCGAGGCGACGCGCGAGATCACCGCGACGCTGCCGCACGTCCATATTTCCGGCGGCGTCTCCAACCTCTCCTTCTCCTTCCGCGGCAACGAGCCGGTTCGCGAGGCGATGCATGCCGTCTTCCTCTACCACGCCATCCAGGCGGGCATGGACATGGGCATCGTCAATGCCGGCCAGCTCGCCGTCTACGACACGATCGAACCGGAGCTGCGCGAGGCCTGCGAGGACGTGGTGCTGAACCGCGTGCCCAAGGCCGGCGGCACGGCGACCGAGCGCATGCTGGAGATCGCCGAGCGCTTCAAGGGCGTGGGCGGCAAGGAGGCGAAGGAACGGGACCTTGCCTGGCGCGACTGGCCGGTGGAGAAGCGGCTGGAGCACGCGCTCGTCAACGGCATCACCGAATTCGTCGAGATCGACACGGAGGAGGCGCGGCAGAAGGCCGAGCGCCCGCTGCACGTCATCGAGGGCCCGCTGATGGCCGGCATGAACGTCGTCGGCGACCTCTTCGGCGCGGGCAAGATGTTCCTGCCGCAGGTGGTGAAGTCCGCCCGCGTGATGAAGCAGGCCGTCGCCGTGCTGCTGCCCCACATGGAAGCCGAAAAGCTCGCCAACGGCGGCAGCGGCGAACGGGAGAGCGCGGGAAAGATCCTGATGGCGACCGTCAAGGGCGACGTGCACGATATCGGCAAGAACATCGTCGGCGTCGTGCTCGCCTGCAACAATTACGAGATCATCGACCTCGGCGTCATGGTGCCGGCGACGAAGATCCTGGAGACGGCGAAGGCGGAGAAGGTCGACATCATCGGCCTTTCCGGCCTCATCACGCCCTCGCTCGACGAGATGGTGCATGTCGCCGCCGAGATGGAGCGCGAGGGCTTCGACATTCCCCTGCTCATCGGCGGGGCGACGACGAGCCGGGTGCACACGGCGGTGAAGATCCATCCGCGCTACAGCCAAGGCCAGGCCGTCTACGTCACCGACGCCAGCCGCGCCGTCGGCGTCGTCGGCAGCCTGCTGTCACCCGATCAGAAGCCCGGCTATGTCGAGACGCTGAAGGCGGAATACCGCAAGGTCGCCGACGCCCACGCCCGCAGCGAGGCGGAAAAGCAGCGCCTGCCGATCGCCAAGGCCCGGGAGAACGCCTTCAGGGCCGACTGGTCCGCCTACGAGCCCAGGACGCCGTCCTTCCTCGGCACCCGCGTCTTCCAGGACTGGGACCTTGCGGAGCTTGCCCGCTACATCGACTGGACCCCCTTCTTCCAGACCTGGGAGCTGAAGGGCGTCTATCCGAAGATCCTCGACGACGAGAAGCAGGGCCCTGCGGCCCGCCAGCTCTTTGCCGATGCGCAGGCGATGCTGGAGAAGATCATCGCGGAAAAGTGGTTCACGCCGAAGGCGGTCGTCGGCTTCTGGCCGGCCGGCACCGTCGGCGACGACATCCGCCTCTTCACCGACGAGACGCGGAGCAGCGAGCTTGCCACCTTCTTCACGCTCCGCCAGCAGCTTTCCAAGCGCGACGGGCGGCCGAACGTGGCGCTCTCCGACTTCGTCGCGCCGGTCGAGAGCGGCAGGCGGGATTACCTCGGCGGCTTCGTCGTGACCGCCGGCATCGGCGAGATCGCCATCGCCGAGCGCTTCGAGCGGGCGAACGACGACTACAACTCGATCCTCGTCAAGGCGCTGGCCGACCGCTTCGCCGAGGCCTTCGCCGAGCGCATGCACGAACATGTGCGCAAGGAGCTCTGGGGCTATGCGCCGGACGAGGCCTTCTCGCCGCAGGAGCTGATCGGCGAGCCCTATGCCGGCATCCGTCCGGCGCCGGGCTACCCCGCCCAGCCGGACCATACGGAGAAGACGACGCTGTTCCGCCTGCTCGACGCGGAAAACGAGATCGGCGTGACGCTGACGGAGAGCTACGCCATGTGGCCCGGCTCCTCCGTCTCGGGCCTCTATATCGCCTCGCCGGAAAGCTATTATTTCGGCGTCGCCAAGGTGGAGCGCGACCAGGTGGAGGACTATGCCCGCCGCAAGGACATGGCCGTTCGCGAGGTGGAGCGCTGGCTCGGCCCGGTGCTCAACTACGTGCCGGGGCCGATTGCCGAAGCCGCCGAATGATCACTCGCCCCGGCCCCGGAACCGGCGCTGGTAGGCGGGATCGTAGAGCGAGCTCTCGCGGAAATCCTCGGCGGCGAGCGTGCGACCGACGAAGATCAGCGCCGTGCGCTCGATCGGCTCTTCCGCGACCCTGGCGGCGATATCGCCGAGCGTTCCGCGCACGATCCGTTCGTCCGGCCAGGAGGCCTTGACGACGATCGCCACCGGGCAATCGGCGCCGTAGAGCGGTGTCAGGTCCTCGACCACCCTGTCGAGCGCATGGATGGCGAGATGGATGGCGAGCGTCGCGCCCGTCGCACCGAAATTCTCAAGCGTCTCGCGGTTCGGCATGGGCGAGGCGCGGCCGGAGACGCGGGTGAGCACGAGGCTCTGCGCGACGGCAGGAATGGTGAGTTCGCGCCCGAGCGCCGAGGCCGCCGCCGCGAAGGAGGGCACGCCGGGCGTCATCGTATAGGCGATGCCGTTCCTCTCCAGCCGGCGGATCTGCTCGGCGACGGCGCTCCACACGGAAAGGTCGCCGGAATGCAGCCGCGCCACATCCTCGCCCGCTGCGGCCGCGCGTAGGAACTCCGCCTCGATCTCGTCGAGCGACATCGGCGCCGTATCGACGATGCGCGCGCCGGGCGGGCAATAGCGCAGAAGCTCCGGCGAAACGATGGAGCCGGCATAGAGGCAGACCGGGCATTTGCCGATGAGGTCGCGGCCGCGCACGGTGATGAGATCGGCCGCACCGGGGCCGGCGCCGATGAAGTGAACGGTCATGTCATTCCTCGATTGTCTCATTGGTTTCGGCAGTTCCGGACGCAAGACCGCTGCACGCCTTCGCTGGAGTTTCCTGCGCCGGCTTCACCCAGCGCCATTGCGTCACGGGCATGGCCGGCCGCCACCCGGTCATCTGCCCGACCGGCGCGGCGCGCGCGATGTCGATGCGGACGAGCGATCCGCCGAGCCGGGCATGGTGGGCGAGAAGCACCGCTTCCATTTCCGTCGTCACCGCATTGGCGACGAGCCTCCCGCCGGGCTTCAGGCCGGAAATCGCCGCCTCCATCACCCCTGCCTCGCTGCCGCCGCCGCCGATGAAGACGGCATCCGGCGCGGCAAGCCCGTCCAGCGCCGGCGGCGCGGCTCCTTCCACGACCGAGAGCGCGGGCACGCCGAACGCCTGCGCGTTGCGGCGGATGCGGGCGGCGCGTTCCGGCTCGCCCTCCACGGCGATCGCCCGGAGCGAGGGATCGGCCAGCATCCATTCGATGCCGATGGAGCCGGAGCCGGCGCCGACATCCCAGAGCAGTTCCCCGTGGCGCGGCGCGAGGGCCGAGAGCGTCAGGGCGCGGACCTCGCGCTTGGTGATCTGGCCGTCATGCTCGAAAAGGCCGTCGTCGAGGCCCGGCGTATAGGCGAGGACGCGCGCGCCCTCGCCGGCCGCGACCTCCACGGCGCAGACATTCAGCATGTCGGCATCCGCAAGCGCAAGGCGGTCGGCCCGGTGGCTGCTCACCCGCTCCCGCGCGCCGCCGAGCGCTTCGAGAACCGTGAGCCTCGACGCGCCGAAGCCGGTCTCGGCCAGAAGGGCCGCGAGCGCCGCCGGACCGCCGCTGTCCGAGGTCAGCGCGAGGATGCGGCTGCCGGGATGGAAATGCGGGCGGATGAGGTCGACGGGCCGGCCGTGCAGCGAGACGCAGATCGTCTCCTGCAACGCCCAGCCCATGCGCGCGGCGGCGAGGCTGAAGGCGGACGGCGCGGGCAGGACGCGCATTTCCGACCGGGCGATGCGGCGCGACAGCGTGACGCCGACGCCGTAGAAGAAGGGATCGCCCGAGGCGAGCACGACGACGGGCCGGCCCCGTGCCGCCAGCACCGCCTCGACGGAGCGCTCGAAGGGGCTGAGCCAGGCGTGCCGCCCGCCGCGGATCGCCGCATCGGCAAGATCGAGATGCCGCGTGCCGCCGAAGACGAGCTCGGCAGCGGCGATGGCGGCCTTGGCCTCGTCGCCGAGACCGGCTAGACCATCCTCGCCGATCCCGACGATGGTGAGCCACGGGGCGGGCAAGGGAGCCGGATCAGACGTGGACAAGAGACGCATCCTCATACTGGGCGGCACGGCCGAGGCCCGCGACCTTGCGGCACGCCTTGCCGGAAGGGCCGATCTCGCCGTCACGCTCTCGCTCGCCGGCCGCACGCTCGATCCCGCGCCGCAGCCCGTGCCGGTGCGCAGCGGCGGCTTCGGCGGCGTCGAGGGGCTTGCGGCCTATCTCGATGAACAGGCCGTCGACCTCGTCATCGACGCGACCCATCCCTTCGCAAGGCAGATTTCCATGAATGCCCAGGCCGCGAGCGCTGCGACCGGCGTTCCGCTGCTGCGGCTGGAGCGCCTCGGCTGGGACGAGACGCAGGGCGACCGCTGGACGCGCGTCGCCTCGGTCGCCGAGGCCGTGACGGCGCTGGGCGAGGACCCCCGCCGCGTCTTCCTCGCCATCGGCCGGCAGGAGGCGAAGGCCTTCGACGCCGCGCCGCAGCACCGCTACCTCGTGCGCAGCGTCGATCCGGTCGATCCGCCGCTTGAGGCGCCCGAGGTCGAGTACGTGCTCGACCGCGGGCCCTTCGCCCTGGAGGCGGAAATCGCGCTCCTGCGGGAACACCGTATCGACGTGATCGTCAGCAAGAACTCCGGCGGCGAGGCGACCTATGGAAAAATCGTCGCCGCGCGCATCCTGGGGCTGCCCGTCGTGCTGGTCGAACGGGCGGCGGCGGACGATGGCCACCGCGCCGGGACGGTCGAGGATGCGATGCGGCTCCTCGATCATCTGCTCGGCTCCAGGAAGCGCGGCGTATAGACGAGGTCCGGCAGGCCGGGGCGGGAAACGATCCGCGTTTCCGGCGAGCCGATGACGACGCAGGTCGCCATGTCGGCGCGCTCCGCCTCGGCCGTGCCGAGCGGCATGACCAGCATGCGCTCGTCCGGGCGTCCCGCGGCGCGGCCGAAGATGACCGGCGTTTGCGCCGGCAGAACCCCACGCAGGATCTCGAACGCCTTGCCGAGCTGCCAGGGCCGCGCCTTGCTGATCGGGTTGTAGAGCGCGATGACGAGGCCGGCTTCCGCGACCATGCGCAGCCGCTTCTCGATGATCTCCCAGGGCTTCAGGTTGTCCGACAGCGAGATGGCGCAGAAATCGTGGCCGAGCGGCGCGCCGACGCGCGCGGCGACCGCCAGCATGGCGGTGACGCCCGGCACGACGACGAGATCGACCGCCTTCCATTCCTCGGGCCCCGCATCGATCGCCTCGCAGACCGCCGCCGCCATGGCGAAGACGCCGGGATCGCCGCCCGAGACGACGCAGACGTTGACGCCCGAGGAAGCCCGGGCCAGCGCCGCCTGCGCGCGGTTCAGCTCCTCGCGGTTGTCGGAGGCGACCTTGATCTGATCCGGCCGGAGATTCAGCCGGTCGATATAGGGAAAGTAACCGAAGAACTCGGCGGAGGCCTCCACGGCGCCGAGCGCCTCCGGCGTCATCTGGTCCGGGTTGCCGGGGCCGGTGCCGATCACGTAGAGCCTGCCGGTCATTGGCGCCCGCTCCAGCCCGGCACGAGCACCAGCGAGAAATAGGGCGCGGCATCGTCGGGCTTTTCGGAAAGCCGCATGGACTTGCCATCCGGCGTGGTGCCGCGCTCGACATAGACCGCCTGACCGAGCCGGCCGGCCTTGACGAGCGCACGGCGGATCTTCGGCAGGTTGCGGCCGACCTTCATGATGACGGCGGCCTGCGTGTCTGCCAGGCGGCGCGACAGCTCCTCCTCGCCCATCGTGCCGGGCAGCACCGAGAGCACGTCGTCGCCCTGCACGATCGGCAGGCCGGAGAGCGACCAGCAGCCGGACATGGCCGTGATGCCGGGGATGACCTCCGTCGGGAAGCGGCCGGCGAGGCGCACATGCAGGTGCATGTAGGAGCCGTAGAACATCGGGTCGCCTTCCGAAAGGATCGCCACCGTCCGGCCCGCGGCAAGATGCTCGGCGACGGCAGCGGCGGAGGCGTCGTAGAAGGCGATGATCCGGCTCTTGTAGTCGTCGTGCTCCTTGTCGATCTCGACCGTCACCGGATAGCGGAGCGGAAGCTCCGCCATGCCGGGCTTCAGGAGGCCTTCGACGATGGCTCGCCCGTTGCCCGAGCCGCCGGCCTTGGCGAACCAGGCGAGCACGTCGGCCTCGCGGAGCGCGCGCACCGCCTTCAGCGTCAGGAGTTCCGGATCGCCCGGGCCTGTGCCCACGCCGTAAAGCCGTCCCGTCATGGTCATATCCCCGGCCTTGCCAGCGAATTGAGCGCCGCGGCGGTCATGGCGCTGCCGCCGAGGCGGCCGCGCACGACGGCGAAGGGCACGCCGTAGGAATTTTCCGCCAGCGCATCCTTGGATTCCGCCGCGCCGACGAAGCCCACCGGCATGCCGAGGATCGCCGCCGGCTTCGGCGCGCCGTCGCGCAGCAGCTCGAGCAGGTGGAAAAGCGCCGTCGGCGCGTTGCCGATGGCGACGACGGAGCCGGCCATGCGATCGAGCCAGAGGCGGATGGCGGCGGCCGAGCGGGTGTTGTCGATCTCCTTTGCAATCTCGGGCGTGCGCGGATCGCGCAGCGTGCAGATCACGTCGTTGCCGGCCGGCAGGCGGGCGGCGGTGACGCCGCGGGCGACCATTTCGGCATCGCAGAAGATCGGCGCGCCGGCTTGGAGCGCTCCGCGGGCCGAGGCCACGAAACCCGGCGAGAAGACGAAATGCGCCGCCGCCTCGACAAGGCCGGCGGCATGGATCATGCGCACGGCGACATCCGCCTCCGCCTCGGAGAAGCGCGAAAGATCGGCTTCGGCGCGGATGATCGCGAAAGATTTCTCATAGATGGCGGTGCCATCCTTCATGTAGTCGTATTCTGTCATCGTTGGCCTTGATATGCGGAAACGAGGGCGGCTGGCGCGGTGCGGCCGAGCAGGCTCTTTGCCGTCTCGCCCTCCGTGCGGCGCGCGCGCAAAAGGGTGCCGAGACGCTGGATCGCCGGCTTCAGGTCGCCGGCCGGCAGGGTCGCGGCGGGGGTATCGCCCGCCCGCCCGTCGAGGACGAGCCCGACGCCCGCGGCCGTGCCGCAGAGCGTGACGGCGGCGCGCGCGGGATGCGCGCAGCCCTTCGGGCAGCCGGAAATGTGCACGTCGAGCGAACCGTCCAGAAGGTCTCCCGCCTCCGCCACCAGGGCGTCGGCCGCGGCATGGGTATCGAAGCGCGCCGAGGCGCAGCCCGCGGCACCGGCGCAGATCGAGACGGCGCGGCCGGGCGCGGTATCCGTGCACCAGAAGCCTTCGCGGTCCGCGCAGGCCTGGGCGGCCGCCAGGGCCTCTTCGGGCAAGCCGCGCACGAGAAGCGTCCGATGCGGCGCGAGGCGGAATTCGCGGGCGCCGCAGGCGGCAAGGCCCCCGGCAAGAGCGGCAAGCCGGCCGGCGTGCATCTGGCCGTAGGCGGGGGCGACGCCGAGCACGGATTCGCCGCCGATGCGGTGGATGCCGAGCGGATGGTTGGAAAAGGCCGCGAGCGCAGCCGGCCGCGAAGCCGCGCCGAACTGCGCGGCAAGGACCGCGGCATCGAGGTCGCGGCCACGGGCCGCCGGGCCGAGCAAAGCAAGGGCCGAGACCGCCGCCATCGCGCCGTCGATCACGCCGCCGGCCGGGAGCAGGGCGATCCCCCTTGCCGTCCGCCGGTCGCCGCCGGCCGACAGGCACCATGCCGCGCCGCCTGCGACGGGAACCGCATCGAGCCGGATGTCGGCCGCCATGCCGGCGAGGGAAAGCACGCCGCCGCCGTCGACGACGATGGCGAGCTTCGGCGCCAGGGCCAGCGAAGCCGCGGCGATCGCCTGGCGCAGCGCATCGGCAACGGGCGTGGCATCGGCAATTTCGGAAAGATCGACGCCGGCGAGCGGCGGGGTCTCGATAGCGACGCCCGTTTGCGGGACGATGCCGGCGCGCGCAAGCCCCTCGGCAAGGCGCGGCACCGAGGCGTCCGTCAGGCCGCGGAGCTGGATATTGCCGCGGGCGGTGATCTCGATGAGGCCGTTGCCGTGTTCGCGGGCAAGGCCGGCAAGGGCGACGAGGTCTCCGGGCGTCAGCGCCGGGGCGGTCGGGCGCAGGCGCACGATGAGGCCGTCGCCGGTCTGCATCGGCGCGGCGAGCGACGGGCACGCGCCGCGGCGCAGGGTATTCGGCACAGCTTGCGGAAGGTCCGTCATGCGGCGTCCTCCTCGCTTGCCGGGCGGCGGATCAGGTAGGTGTCCATGATCCAGCCGTGTTCCTCGCGCGCCTTGCGGCGGGTCGCGGCGATGGTCCCGGCCATGTCGGCAAGCCGGCCGGAAAGGAGGATTTCGTGCGGCGTGCCGAGATAGGCGCCCCACCAGATCTCGGCCTGCGGGTCCGTCACCGTGCCGAAGGCCTCGACGCCGTCGAGCATGACGAGCACGTCGCGGGAGGATTGCGGCCAGCCCTCGGCAAGGCGGCGGCCGGTGGTGATCTCGACGGGCAGGCCGATGCGGTTGAGCGCGATGCCGTGGCCGGCGCAGAGCGCCTGCACGCTGGTGATGCCGGGAATGACCTCCGTGTCGAAGGCGACGCGGCCGCCGGCGCGCACATGCCCGACGATCCGCAAGGTGCTGTCGTAGAGCATCGGATCGCCCCAGACGAGCAGGCCGAGCGTCTGGTCCTCGCCCACATCGTTGAGCAGCGTGCGCTCGTAGATGGCGGCGATGGCGCGGTGCCAGTCATGGACGCCGTCCTCGTAGGCGCCGTCGGCGCGGCGCGGCGGCACGGCATAGTCGAGGATGCGGCAGGCGGGGTTCTCGAGGAAACGGTCGCAGATCTCGCGGCGCACGTCGGCGAGGTAGGCCTTTTCCGCGCCCTTGGTCGGGATGAGCAGCACATCCGCCCGGTTCAGCGCCTTGATTGCCTGAACGGTCATGTGCTCGGGATTGCCCGCGCCGATCCCGATGACCAGTATCTTTCTCAAAGTCCGTCTCCCGTGCGGCTGGCGCTCCCGGTTCGCGGCCCGGCTTGGGTCCCGCACCCTTTCCTAATCCCAAAAGCCGGCGGAAAACAGCCCCCGGAACGCGTCCTTTGCCGGTCTTTTTGAGACTTCCGGCCTCAGGCGGCCTTGCGGTCGGTGAGATAGAGGCGCGGCGAGGCCCCCAGCATGCGCTTGAACATGGTGGTGAAGGCCGGCACGCTCTCATAGCCGGCGTCGAGCGCAACGCGCGTGACGGGCTCGCCGGCGGCAAGGCGCGGCAGGCAGGCGAAGAGGCAGGCCTGCTGGCGCCAGGTGACGAAGCTGACGCCCATCTCCTGCCGGAAGAAGCGGGTGAAGGTGCGGCGGCTCATGTTGAGGCGGCGCGCCCAGTCGTCGATCTTCACCGCGGGCGACGGCTGCTCGACGAAATCGCGGCAGAGGCCGGCGAGCCGGCCGCTCTGCGGGAACGGCAGGCCGAGTCGGCGCTCGGGCAGGCGGCCGATCTCGTCGAGCAGCAGCGCCATGACCAGCTCCGCCCGCCCGGCATCCTCCGCCATCGCGCCCTTGCGCACGGCTTCGGCGATGAGCTGGCGGGCAAGGTCCGTCACCTCCAGAACGGCCGGCTCCTGCGAGGCGGCCCGGCCTTCCGGCGAATAGATGTAGACGGAGCGCATGCTGACGTCGCTCGCCATCTCGACGGAATGTTCGAGGCCGCGCGGGATGAGCAGGGCATGGCCGGGCGGGATCATCCAGCGGCCGCGATCCGTCGACACGAGCACCACGCCGGAAAAGACGCAGAGGAACTGCGTGCGGCGATGCCGGTGCGGCGGCACGGTATAGCCGCCCGGAATGTCGGAACTGTGGACCAGGACGTCCTCGTTCGACTGCTCCATGCGGGCAAGGTTGCGGATGTGGTCGGCGTCCAGCGCCCGGTGGCGCGCCTCGGTCAGCTTTTCCATTTTGGCCCACTTGCGTAAGAAATGGACCTCAGCACAAAAGCAGGCCGCAAGCAATCCTTGTATTTCAGCAAAAAATGCCGGACAGGCAGATCATTCTTCGAGGCCAGCATGTCGACTGTCGTTCCCGCGGCGCCCCGCAGCGCCGCAAGCACCACCTATTCCATCATCGTCGCGGTCAGCGCCTGCCACATGCTGAACGACATCATGCAGTCGCTGCTGACGTCGCTCTATCCGCTCCTGAAGGAGAACTACGCGCTCGACTTCGTGCAGATCGGCCTGCTCACCATGGCCTTCCAGGTCACGGCCTCGCTGCTGCAGCCGGCCGTCGGCATCGTGACGGACCGCTGGCCGATGCCCTTCTCCCTGCCCGTCGGCATGGGCAGCACCTTCGTCGGGCTCATCCTGCTCGCCTATGCCCACTCGTTCCCCGTGCTGGTCTTCGGCGCCTGCCTGATCGGCCTCGGCTCGGCGATCTTCCACCCGGAATCCTCGCGCGTCGCGCGCCTCGCCTCCGGCGGGCGGCACGGCCTTGCGCAGTCCATGTTCCAGGTCGGCGGCAATGCCGGCACGGCGCTCGGGCCGCTGCTCGCCGCCTTCATCGTCCTGCCCTTCGGCCAGACCAGCGTCGCCTGGTTCTCGGCCGTCGCGCTCCTCGGCATGGTCATCCTCACCTGGGTCGGCAACTGGTATGCCGGCGAACGGCGCCTTGCGGCCGGCCGCCCAGCCGCCAGCCGCGCGCTGCCGCTGCCGCGCGGCAAGGTGGCCTGGGCGCTGGCCGTGCTCGTGCTGCTGACGACGACGAAGAACGCCTACCTCTCCAGCATCTCCAGCTATTTCACCTTCTACACGATCGGCCGCTTCGGCCTCGACGTGCGCGAGGCGCAGCTGATGCTGTTCCTCTTCCTCGGCGCCTCGGCGCTCGGCGTCTTCATGGGCGGGCCGATCGGCGACCGCTTCGGCACGCGCTTCGTCATCTGGTTCTCGATCCTCGGCGTCATCCCGTTCGCGCTGATGCTGCCCTATGCGAACCTGTTCTGGACGGGCGTGCTGACGGTGTTGATCGGCCTGATCTTCTCCTCCGCCTTCTCCGCCATCGTCGTCTTCGCGCAGGAACTGGTGCCGGGGCGCGTGGGCATGATCGCCGGCATCTTCTTCGGCTTCGCCTTCGGGGCGGGCGGGCTCGGCGCCGCGCTGCTCGGCGGCGTCGCCGACAGCCACGGCATCGACTTCGTCTACAAGGTCTGCTCCTACATGCCGCTCCTCGGCATCCTCACGATCTTCCTGCCGCGCCTGCCGGCGAAGCACTGAGCGATTGTCAGCGCAAACGAAAACGCCCGGCGAAAACCGGGCGTTTCTGTCTGTAGGAGCGCCTTCAAAGGCCGAAGGCGTCCTTGAACTGGTACCACCAGGAACCGATGGTGGAATATTGCGCGCGGAACATGCGCCCGCCCGGGAAGGGGATCCAGGGCAGCTTCTCGAACTGGCTGAAGCGGGTGAGGTCGCCGTCGATGGCTTCGCTGAGGATCCTGCCGAAGAGATGCGAGCCGGTGACGCCGTGGCCGCTGTAGCCGTGGGCGAAATAGGTGTTCCTGCCGATCTTGCCCATCTGCGGCACGCGCGAGAAGGAGAGCGCGAAATTGCCGCTCCAGGCGTAGTCGATCTTCACGCCCTTCAGCGACGGGAAGACCTTTTCGAGATTCGGGCGGAGCTTGGCGCGCACGTCCGCCGGATCGGTGCCGCCGTAGACCGTGCCGCCGCCGAAGATCATGCGCTTGTCCGCCGACAGGCGGAAATAGTCGAGGATGTAGCGCACGTCCTCGACGCACATGTCGCTCGGGATCAGCGCATCGGCCCGCTCGGCGCCGAGCGGCTCGGTGGCGATCATCTGGGTCGAGACCGGCATGACGCGCGAGACGAGCTTCGGCACGACATGGCCGAGATAGGCATTGCCGCAGATGACGGCGGCATTGGCCGTGACGCTGCCCTTTTGCGTATGGATCACCGGCTTTTCGGCCTCGTGCTCGACGCGCACGGCCGGCGACTGCTCGTAGATAACGCCGCCGAGCGTCTCCAGCGCCTTCGCCTCGCCGAGGGTGAGGTTGAGCGGATGCATGTGGCCGCCGGTCGTATCCAGCATGCCGCCGATATAGGCATCGGTGTTGACGAGCTCGCGCATCGCCGCCTTGTCGAGCATCCGGTGGTCGTCCATGCCGTAGCTCTTCCACAGCGCCTTCTTGTGCTCCAGCTCCCGCATATGGGCGGGCGTATAGGCGGCGTAGATGTTGCCGTCCTTCAGGTCGCAGTCGATCCCGTACTGCGAGACGAGGCGGCGGATAATCCTGCCCCCTTCCTGCACGAGGCTGCCGACGAAGGCGCCGGCCTCGTCGCCGTAGCGGCGCCTGATCGTGTCGAGGCTGGCATTGAGGCCGTTGACGATCTGGCCGCCGTTGCGCCCCGACGCGCCCCAGCCGACGCCCGCGCCCTCGACGACCACGACCTTGTAGCCCTTTTCGGCGAGATGGATGGCGGTCGACAGGCCCGAATAGCCGGCACCGAGCACGGCGACGTCCGCCGTCACGGCGCCTTCCAGCACCTTCGGCGTGCGGATGATGTTGCGGGAGGCGGCATAGTAGCTGTCGGGATAGGCGCCGTCGCCGGCATAGGAAGCTTTGTTGGCCATCAGACGATTTCCAGATAGGCGCTGAACTCGAAGTCGGTCACCTGTTCGGCGAAACCGGCGATTTCCTGCCGCTTGCAGGCGATCAGCATGGAGCGGAGGTCCTGGTCGAAGATTTCGGAAACGATGGAGCCGTTCTCGAAGGCGGTCACGGCCGAGCCCCATTCCGAGGGAATGCGCGGCAGCTGCGAAAGATAGGCCCGGCCCGAAACGGGCGACGGCGGCTCCCACTTGTTGCGGATGCCGACGAGCGCGGCGCCGAGAATGCCGGCCATGACGAGATAGGGGTTGGCGTCCGCGCCGGCGACGCGGTGCTCGATGCGCCGCGCCTTGTTGTTGCCGCCGGGAATGCGGATGGCGGCCGTGCGGTTCTCGTAGCCCCAGGAGATCGAGGTGGGAGCATGGGTGTCGGGGCGCAGGCGCCGGTAGGAATTGTAATGCGGGGCGAAGAGCAGCGTCGATTCGGCCATGCCGCGCGTCAGGCCCGCGACGGCATGCCTCATGATGGCCGAGCCCTCCGGCGTGCCGTCGTCGAAGACGTTGGCGCCGTCCCCGTCGATCACGCTGAAATGCATGTGCATGCCGCTGCCCGAGCGCATGCCGTAGGGCTTCGCCATGAAGGTGGCGGCAAAGCCGTGCTTGCGCGCGACGCCCTTGATGATGCGCTTGAAGAACAGCGCGTCGTCCGCCGCCTTCAGCGGGTCGTCGGAATGCATCAGGTTGATCTCGAACTGGCCGATGCCGTTTTCCGCGACGGCCGAATCCGCCGGCACGTTCTGCCGCTCGCATTCCGCATAGACGTCGGAGAAGAACTGCCCGAAATCGTCCAGCTCGTCGATGGAGAGGATGGCGTCGGAATCGAGGCGCTTGCCGGTATAGGGCGAGATCGGCGGCTCGGCATGGTCCGGCTCGGCGTCGATCAGGTAGAATTCCATCTCCGAGGCGACGACCGGGCGCAGGCCGAGCTCGTGGTACTGGCGCACGATATGGGCGAGCGCCTGGCGCGGGTCGGCGAGGAAGGGATCGCCGTTCTCCTTGAACAGCCACAGCGGCACGACGGCGGAGGGCTTCAGCGTCCAGTTGACCGGCAGCGCGCCGCGCCCCGTCGGGCTGCAGATGCCGTCCATGTCGCCGCTGGCGAAGACGTGGCTCGAGCCGACGATATCCTCGCCCCAGACGTCGACGCCGACGATGGAGAGCGGCATGCGGATGCCGCCCTTCAGCACCTTCTCCGCCTGTCCGACGGGCACGCGCTTGCCGCGCAGGATGCCATTGAGGTCGCAGACGACGGCCTGGATGCTTTCCACGCCGTCGGCATTGATCAGCCAGTTGGAATCGTCGTTCAGCGTCATGATCCCCCATCCATATCACATAATTATTTTTGTGATCACATTTTGAAGATATGCACACTTTCTTGTCGCCGGTCAAGCTGCTAGAACCTGTCGCAAGGGATAGGGTAGCACCCGGCAGCCTGTCACAGGAGGGATGGATTGGGCAACTTGGCGCTTGAGCCGCTGGCGCGGCCGGAAGGCATGACGACGCATGAATATGCGCATCGGCGCCTGCGCCAGGCGATCATGGTGGGCTCGATCCGGCCGGGGGAATCGCTGACGATCCGCGGCATCGCCGAGGCGATGGAGAGCAGCCCGACGCCGGTGCGCGAGGCGCTGCGGCGCCTTTCCTCGGAAGGGGCGCTGCGCGTGCTCGACAACCGCCGCATCATGGTGCCGCGCATGACGGCGGACCGCTTCGGCGAGCTCGTCTCGCTGCGCTCCGTCCTGGAGCAGCACGCCGCCCGCAGAGCCGTGCCGCACATCACCGAGCGGCGCATCGACAGGCTCGAGGAGATCGACCGCGCGCAGGACGAGGCCATCGCGCGGAAGGACAACGCCACCGCCCTCCTCCTGAACCAGGAATTCCATCGCACGCTCTATACCGCCAATCCCGAGCAGGTGATCATGCCGATGGTGGAGAGCATCTGGCTGCAGCTCGGCCCCTTCCTCGGGATTGCGATGGAGCATGTCGCCCAGCTCTATTTCGTCGATCGCCACCAGGAGGCGATCGCCGCGCTGCGCAAGCGCGACGAGGATGCCGTGGCGGCCGCGATCAAGGCCGACATTTCCGAAGGCATCGGCGGCTTCGAGCGCGCGGCCATCGAGAACCTGCTCAGGCTCGCCGGGCAATGAGGCATCGGGACGCGCCGGCCGGGTGTTGCCTTGCCGAAAGCGCGCATGCATTGATGCGCAAACGCGACTTTTCCTTTGGGGCAGGCAGATGAAGACGGATGTGATTGTTCTCGGCGCGGGCGTGGTCGGCATTTCGGCCGCGATCCACCTCGCCCGGCGCGGCAGGTCGGTCGTGCTCGTCGACCGCCGCGGCGCCGCCGAGGAGACCTCCTACGGCAATGCCGGCCTCATCCAGCGCGAGGGCGTCTACCCCTACGGCTTCCCGCACGATTTCGGCGCGCTCTTCCGCTATGCGCTCAACAACACGATCGACGCGCACTACCATCCCTCGGCGATCCCCGGCATCATCCCGTTCCTTGCCCGCTACTGGTGGCATTCCGGTTTCCGCCAGCACCAGAGCATCGCCCATCTCTACGCCCCGCTCATCGAGAACTCGATCAGCGAGCATGCCGACCTCATCGCCGCCTCCGGCGCAGGCGACCTCATCCGCAAGGACGGCTGGATGAAGGTTTTCCGCACGGAGAAGGCCCGCGATGCGGCCTATGCGGAGGCCGAAAGGCTGTCGGCCAATTTCGGCGTCAACCACCAGAAGCTGACGACGGCGGAGGTGGCCGCGGCCGAACCCCATATCCGCGCGGACCTTTCCGGCGGCCTGCGCTGGACCGATCCGTGGTCGATCCTCGACCCGCAGAGCCTGCTGAAACGCTACCTCGCCTATTTCCAGTCGCTCGGCGGCGAGTTGAAGGCGGGCGACGCGGCGACCATCGAGCACGTGCTGGAGGGCGAGGGCTGGCGCATCGCGACGCCGGAAGGCCCGCTGGAAGGCAGGGATGTCGTCGTGGCGCTCGGCCCCTGGGCGGATACGGTCACGCGCAAGCTCGGCTACCACTTCCCGCTCGCCGTCAAGCGCGGCTACCATATGCATTACGGCGCGCAGGAGGGCACGACACTCAACAACTGGGTGCTCGACGCCGAGCGCGGCTATTTCCTCGCGCCGATGCTGCGCGGCATACGCCTGACCACCGGCGCGGAATTCGCCAAGCGCGACGCGCGCAAGACCCCCGTGCAGCTGCGCCGCGCCGAAAAGGTGGCGCGCGAATTCTTCCCGCTCGCCGAACGGCGCGACGAGGAGCCCTGGATGGGCGCCCGCCCCTGCACGCCCGACATGATGCCGATCATCGGCAAGGCCCCGCGCCACGCCGGCCTCTGGTTCGCCTTCGGACACGCCCACCACGGCATGACCCTCGGCCCCATCACCGGCCGCGTGCTGGCGGAGAAGATGCTGGGCGAGCGCACGGTGATCAATATCGGGCCCTATCGGCCGGAGCGGTTCATCGCCTAACGCCTGATCCGCGTCGACAGGATGATCGACGACAGCGTGCGCTCGACGCCGTCGATCGCGCCGATACGGTCGATCAGATGGTCGAGCTCGGCGATGGAGACCGCCTCGACGATGGCGATGAGGTCGAAGCTGCCGCTCACCGAATGGAGCGTGCGCACGGCGGAGATGGCGTGCAGCTCCGTCGTGATGCGGGCGAGCGTCTTCGGCGCGATGGTGATGAGCACATGGGCCTTCACCATGCCGCTCTCATAGGCGTCGGAGAGCTTCACGCCGTAGCCGGCGATCACCCCGTCCCGTTCCAGCCGGTCGATCTTCGCCTGCACGGTCGTGCGGGACAGGCCCAGCCTGCGGGCGATGGTCGCGGTCTGCTCGCGGGCGTTCTCGCTGAGGATGGCGAGGAGCTCGCGGTCCTTCGGGCCTAGCGTCGAAATGCTCATAGTCACCGTCGTTCTGCCGATATCGATGGCGCATTATGCCGGATACGGCGCTTTAAATCGACAGGTCCCGCCCTCAAAATATGCGCATCAATTCATGCCGGAGGGAAATCACATGAAGGACATCGTCGTCATCGGCGCAGGCAAGATCGGTTCGACCATCGCGCGCATGCTGGCTCACAGCGGGGATTACCGCGTCACCGTCGCCGACCGCTCGGACGAGCAGCTTGCCGCCATCGAGCGCCATGCCGCCGTTTCGACCGCCATCGTCGACATCGCCGATGCCGCCGCCATGAAGGCCCTGCTCTCCGGCAAGTTCGCCGTCCTCTCCGCCGCTCCGTACCACCTGACGGTCGCCATCGCGGAAGCGGCCGCCGCCGCCGGCGTGCACTATCTCGATCTCACGGAAGACGTCGAGTCTACCCGAAAGGTCAAGCGCATCGCGGAAAACGCCAGGACGGCTTTCATCCCGCAGTGCGGCCTCGCGCCAGGCTTCATCTCCATCGTCGCCAACGACCTCGCGAGCCGCTTCGATTCGCTCGAAAGCGTGCGCATGCGCGTCGGCGCCCTGCCGCAGTACCCCTCCAACGCCCTCAACTACAACCTCACCTGGAGCACGGACGGCGTCATCAACGAATATATCGAGCCCTGCGAGGCGATCGTCGAAGGCGCGCTGATCGAGGTTCCGGCGCTGGAAGAGCGCGAGGAATTCTCGCTCGACGGCGTCACCTACGAGGCCTTCAACACCTCGGGCGGCCTTGGCACGCTCTGCGAAACGCTGAAGGGCAAGGTGCGCACGCTGAACTACAAGACGATCCGCTATCCGGGCCACGCCGCCATCATGAAGGCGCTCTTGAACGACCTCGGCCTGCGTCATCGCCGCGAGGTGCTGAAAGACATCTTCGAGAACGCGCTGCCGACCACCACGCAGGACGTCGTGATCATCTTCGTGACGGTCTCCGGCCGCAAGGGTGGCCGCCTGATCCAGGAGACCTACGCCAACAAGGTCTACAGCGCGCCGGTCGCAGGCAGCCTGCATTCCGCGATCCAGATCACGACGGCCGGCTCGATCTGCGCCGTGCTCGACATGCTCGCCGACGGCTCGCTGCGCGCGCAGGGCTTCGTGCGCCAGGAGGAAATCGCCCTCGACGCCTTCCTCGCCAACCGCTTCGGCCACTACTATGCCCAGGAGCACCACGGCGCCCGCGCCGCCTGACCTTTCGAATCCTTCAGCGCCCCGGCCGGAACCGGGGCGTTTTCGCATCGTGGCTCGGCCGCGGGGAAGAGAAGAACGCCGGTAAGGCGCGGACCATAAAATTGGGGGCCTCTTGCGAGGCCCCTTTTTTTGCGTCTTACGAAAGCCGTGCGCAGGCGTCCGCGATGCGCTTCAGCGCTTCCGTCAGTTCCGCTTCCGACGTGGCGTAGGAGATGCGGAAATAGGGGGAGAGGCCGAAGGCGGAGCCGGGGACGACGGCGACGTGAGCCTCCTCCAGGAGGTAGTCCGTGAAATCGCTGTCGGCCTCGATGCGCTTGCCCTTCGGAGTCACCTTGCCGATCACGCCCGCGCAGCCGGCGAAGGTGTAGAAGGCGCCTTCCGGGGTGCGGCAGGCAAGGCCGGGGATGGCGTTCAAGGCCGAGACGACGAGGTCGCGGCGGTGCTTGAAGCTCGCCTGCCGGTCCTTCAAGAAGCCTTGCGGGCCGTTCAGGGCCTCGACGGACGCGGCCTGGCTGACGGAGGAGGGGCAGGAGGTTGCCTGGCTCTGGATCACCGCCATGGCCTTGACCAGCGCCTTGGGGCCGCCGGCATAGCCGATGCGCCAGCCGGTCATGGCATAGGCCTTGGAGACGCCGTTGATCGTCAGCGTCCGGCTTTTCAGGCGCGGTTCGATGGCGACGGGGGTGACGAATTTGAAGCCGTCATAGACGATGTGCTCGTACATGTCGTCGACCATCAGCCAGACATGCGGATGCTTGAGCAGCACGTCGAGGAGCGGGCGGTAGTCTTCCTCGCCATAGGCGGCGCCCGAGGGATTGGACGGCGAGTTGAAGAGCACCCAGCGGGTCTTCGGCGTGATCGCCTTTTCCAGTTGTTCCGCCTTGAGGCGGAAGCCGGCTTCGGCGTCGCAGGGGATCAGCACCGGCACGCCGCCGCAGATCTCCACGATGTCGGAATAGGAGGTCCAGTAGGGCGTCGGGATGATCACCTCGTCGCCCGGATTGAGGCTCGCCATGAAAGCGTTGAAGAGGATCTGCTTGGCGCCGGTCGCGACGGTGACCTCGTCGAGCGCATAGTCGACATTGTTCTCGCGGCGGAATTTTTCGCAGATCGCCTGTTTCAGCGCCGGCGTGCCGTCGAGCGCGGTGTATTTCGTCTCGCCGCGGTCGATGGCGGCCTTGGCCGCGGCTTTCACATTGTCAGGCGTGTCGAAATCCGGCTCGCCGGCACCGAGGACGATGACCGGCAGGCCTTCCTTCTTCATGGCCGCGGCGCGCGCACCGATCTGCAGGATCTTGGAGACGCCGATGGCGGCGATGCGCGAGGCGGGCCGAAAGCCCGCCTCCTCGATCTTGGTCTGGCTGTTCATGGTCGGTTACTCGATGTCGCCCTTATTCGATGTCAAAGGAGACGCCCTGGGCGAGCGGCAGGGCCTTCGAATAGTTCACCGTGTTGGTGGCGCGGCGCATGTAGGCCTTCCAGGCGTCGGAGCCGGATTCGCGCCCGCCCCCAGTTTCCTTCTCGCCGCCGAACGCGCCGCCGATCTCGGCGCCCGAGGTGCCGATGTTGACGTTGGCGATGCCGCAGTCCGAACCGTCGGCCGACAGGAAGCGTTCGGCTTCCTGCATGTTCAGCGTGAAGATCGACGAGGAGAGGCCGGCGGCGACGGCATTGTGGTCCTCCAGCGCCTTGTCGAAGTCGGAATATTTCATGACGTAGAGGATCGGCGCGAAGGTCTCTTCGAGCACCGGGCCGGCCTGCTTCGGCATCTCGACGAGGGCGGGCTTGACGTAATAGGCGGTCTCCTTGCCGGCGTCGGTGACGCGCTCGCCGCCGGTGACCGTGCCGCCTTCGGCCTTGGCCGCCTCCAGCGCCTTCTGCATGTTGTCGAAAGCCTGCTTGTCGACGAGCGGGCCGACGAGGGCGGAGGTCTCCAGCGGGTTGCCGACGGAAACGCTCGTATAGGCCTTCTTCAGGCGCGGGACGAGCTCGTCGTAGACGCTCTCGTGCACGAAGAGGCGGCGCAGCGTCGTGCAGCGCTGGCCGGCGGTGCCCATGGCGCCGAAGGCGATGGCGCGCAGCGCCATGTCGAGGTCAGCGGAGGGGCAGACGATACCGGCATTGTTGCCGCCGAGCTCCAGGATCGAGCGGGCGAAACGCTTGGCAAGGCGGGGGCCGACCTCCCTGCCCATGCGGGTGGAGCCGGTCGCCGAGACGAGCGCGACCTTGTGGTTGTCGACGAGGGCTTCGCCGATGGCGCGGTCGCCGATGAGGACCTGGCTGAGGTTCGCCGGGGCTTCCCCGAAGCGGGCGATGGCGCGGTCGAGGATCGCCTGCGAGGCGAGCGCCGTCAGCGGGGTCTTTTCGGAGGGCTTCCAGACGATGGCGTTACCGGCGACGAGCGCGAGCGCCGCGTTCCACGACCAGACGGCGACCGGGAAGTTGAAGGCCGAGATGATGCCGACGACGCCGAGCGGATGCCAGGTCTCCATCATGCGGTGGCCGGGACGCTCGGTGGCGATGGTGAGGCCGTAGAGCTGGCGGGAGAGACCGACGGCGAAATCGCAGATGTCGATCATTTCCTGCACCTCGCCGAGGCCTTCGGAGGTGATCTTGCCGGCCTCGATGGAGACGAGGCGGCCGAGATCGGCCTTGGCGGCGCGCAGCTCCTCGCCGAGCAGGCGCACGAGCTCGCCGCGCTTGGGGGCGGGCACGAGGCGCCAGGCCTTGAAGGCCTCGTGGGCGGCGGCGATCGCCTTGTCGGCCTCGGCGGCGGAAACCGTCTTCAGCCTGGCGATCTCCTCGCCGCTGACCGGGCTGTAGGACGCCATGTCGCCGCCCTGCCAGGCGGAGCGGGCAACGCCCAGCTTGTCGAGAAGGGCTGCGGTTTCGGCTTTCACGTCGACGTTCGTCATCGGGTATCTCCCTGTTGTCTCTTAGAATGTCATGGCGCCGAGCGGACCCGGCGAAGTGATGGCTTTCAGCCCGGCCGCCAGCGCGCGGATCCTTTCCGGGGTGTATCTGTCGTAGAAGGCCTGGTTCTTGCGGCCGATGCCGTGCTCGGCGGAAAAGCTGCCGCCGAACCGCTCGACCGCAATGGTGAAGACGAAGTCGCGCAGGTCCGCCTCGAAATCGGGATAGGCAAGGCGCGGATCGTCCTTTGCGACGACGAGGTTGAAGTGCACGCCGCCGTCGCCGATATGGCCGAAGTCGCAGATCGTGACGCCCTGGAAGTGACCGGGCATTTCCGCCTTCATATGGGCGAGGAAGGGCATGATGTCACCGCGGCGGAAGGACAGATCGAAGGCGATCAATCGCCCGCTATGCTTCACGCCCTCCGAGAGCGCATGGCGCAGCGCCCAGATCTCGTGCGGCGGTCCGACGAAGGCGTCGGCGAGCGGCGCGTCCTCGCGCTCCCAGATCGCGGCCAGCACCTCCTCCAGCACCGCGTCGAGCGGCTGTTCGCCCGCGCGCGGCGGGGTGGAGCGGGAGATTTCCGTAAGGATCACGAAATCCGGCACCACGCCGCCCTGGAAGGGATTGCGCAGCGAAGGCACATGATCGAGCGCGGCGCGAACGGCGTTGCCGGACATGCCCTCGAAGGCGGAAAGATAGCTGCCGAGCGCGTCCTCCATCGCGACGAGCAGCGTCGCGACCGCATCGGGCGAGGAGGGCACCAAGAGGGCGGTCGCGGACTGCTTCGGCGCGGGCTCCAGATTGAGGACGCATTCGGTGACGATGCCGAAGGCGCCGCAGGTGCCGATGAAAAGCTGCTTCCAGTCGACGCCGGTGTTGTTCTTGCGCAGGTCCGAGGAGAGGTCCAGCACCGTGCCGTCCTCGTCGGCGAGGACGACGGTGAGGCCGAGCGTGTTGCGGCGGACGTCCCCGTAACGCAGAAAGCGCGAGCCGCCGGTGTTCGTCGCGATCATGCCGCCAAGGCGCGGGTCCGCGCCGAGATCGATGGGGAAGAACAGGCCGCTTTCCGCCAGCCGGCCGTTGAGGTCGGAAAGGCGCAGGCCCGCGCCGGCCTTCACCGAGCGGTTCACGCGGTCGAGTTCGAAGGGTGCGGTCAGACGGTCGAGGCTGAGGACGCCCTGAAGGCCGCTGCCGTCCGGCGTGGAGCCGGAAACGAGGCCGGTATTGCCGGACTGCGGCACCAGCGCGATGCCGTTCTTCACGCAATAGGAAACGATGGCGGAGGTTTCCGCCGTGGAGGCCGGACGGGCGACGAAGGCGGCGCGGCCCCTGTCGTAGCGCGCGCCGGTCTCGTAAGCCGCCATGTCGGGGCCGGTGAGAAGACCCTTCCCGCCGGTGATGCCCGTCAGCGCTTCGATATGGCGTGCCTCGATCATGCTTTCGTCCGTCACTCCGCGGCGGCAGCCATGTTGACGATGCCGAGGCACATTTCAAGCGAGGCGCGCTCGATGGCGGCATAGTGGGCGAATTCGTCCAGCACGGCGCTGCCCAGATCGCGCTCGAACATGACCTGGTTGGGGCTCGCGACGAAGTCCTGCGTCGCGTCGTCGCCGAGGTTCGACTGGAAGATGCCCGCGGCGCTGACCGGCAGGAAGTCCTCGTAGACGATCGGATCGAACTGGATGAGGCCGGCCTCGATCGCCGTTTCGAGATCGGCGCTGCGGCCGGTGACCGACTTGCCCTTTTCCGTCAGCGAATAGCGGAAATAGCCAAGGCTCGCCTTGCGGATGCCCTCCCAGGTGTCCGGGAACGCCTTGAAGACCTCGGCAAGCGCGGCCTCGTATTCGGCCGCGTTGGAGCCATCCGCAGCCGGGCGCACGCGGGCGCGGGTCTCGCTGAGGAGCTTGTCGTAGAGCGCGCGGCCCTTCGGTGTCAGCGCGATGCCGCGCTGCTCGATCTCGCCGAAGCGGGCGGTGTGCGAGCCCTCCTGCCAGCTGCCGTCCGGGCCGATGAAGGAGACGGCTTCTTCCAGCGCCTTGAACGAGGTCTGGCGCAGGAGGATCGGGCATTTGCGGCTCGGCGGGCCCTCGACGACGGCCTTGGGGGCGATGCCCTCTTGCGGCATGCGCGCCTGCACCTTGTCGATGTCGAGCGTGCGCGGCGTCAGGTGGTTGATGTGCGGCCCCTTGAAGGAGACGACGTCGGCGATCAGGCGGTGCGCATCGTGCAGGCGCCGGTACATGTCGGCGCTGACGATGGCGTGGTCGTGCCAGCGGAAGGTTTCCAGCACTTCCGTGACGAAGCGGGCGGCATCGACCGCGTCGAGGCCGCCGTCGCGCTCCGCCTTTTCCACCAGCGCAACCGCCGTGTCGGTGAAGATCCTGCGGCCGGCCAGAACCGCGGCGGCCTCCTCGCGCAGCTTTTCGTCGGCGATGAGGTCGAGGCGGAGCAGCGAGGTGAAGACGCGGAAGGGGTTGCGGCTGAGGCTTTCGGCGCCGACCGGGCGGAACGCGGTAGAGTGGACGGGAACGCCCGCCGTCGAGAGATCGTAGTAGCCGACCGGGACCATGCCCATGACGGCGAAGACGCGGCGCATCATGGACAGCTCTTCCGGCGTGCCGAGGCGGATGGCGCCGTGGCGCTCCTCGGAGATGCGCTCGAGCGAATCGGTCGCTTCGAGACGCGCATTCAAATGCGGGTCGGCGGCGAGCGTCTCGTCGTTGACCTTCGCGACCAGCGACATCAGCGTGCCGTAGGCCGGCACCTCGTCGCGGTACATGGCGGACATGGCGGCGGAGAAATCCGAGCGGATCTTGTCGGCGGAAACGTACGAATTTGCTTTCATGGCGAACGGTCTCATCTTACAAGGGGGAGGGCCCTGATCATTCTCAAAACGGATCATACCGGATCGTTTCTCCAAGCGATTGCGACCGTTCTGACTATGTTGATGCGAGGAATGAATGAAGCTCAGTCGAAGGCTGATACCGGACGTCACCACGCTGCAGGCGTTCGAATGCGCTGCCCGCCATGGCAGCTTCACGCAGGCCGCGCACGAGCTGAACCTCACCCAGAGCGCCGTCAGCCGCCAGATCAAGGACCTGGAGGAACAGCTCGGCGTCCTGCTCTTCGAGCGTGTGCGCCAGCGCGTCGTCCTGTCCGACGACGGGCGCCGCTTCCTGCCGGAGGTGCGCAAGCTCCTGCACCAGACGGAAGAGACCATGCTGCGCGCCATGGCCTCGGCCTCGTCCGAGCACAGCCTCTCCATCGCGACCCTGCCGACCTTCGGCAGCCGCTGGCTCACGCCGCGCATTCCCGGCTTCCTTGCCGAGCATCCCGGCACGATCATCAACATCGCCTCGCGTTCCGCGCCCTTCGATTTCGACGAGGAGAATTTCGACCTCGCGATCCATTACGGACAGCCGGTCTGGGCGCGCGCGGCGTGTTCGTACCTGTGCAGCGAGGAGATTCTTCCTGCAGCGAGCCCCGACCTCCTCACATCCTGGAACCTTGCCGAGCCGAAGGACCTCGAAAGGGCGCCGCTCCTGCACCTTGCCACGCGCCCGAAACTGTGGGCGCAATGGTTCGAGCTGAACGGCGCTTCCGCCGACACCGCCTATCGCGGCCACCGCTTCGACCAGTTCTCCATGGTCATCGAATCGGCCGTCGCCGGCCTCGGCTTTGCGCTGCTGCCGAAATACCTCATCGAGCAGGAGCTTGCGAGCGGGCGCCTTTCCGTCGTCTTCGACCGGCCGATGGAGACGGAGAACAGCTATTATCTGGTGGTGCCGGAAGGAAAGCTCGAAAATCCGCTGAGCCAGGCTTTCCGCGCCTGGATCGTCAGGCAGGTCGGCTGAGGCATCATGCGGGCGGGGCATGACCCCGTTCTCAATTTTTGCTTTAGTCCCGGTGCGGCATGGCCGATTGTGCGAAGATAGATTCCCCTGCCGGAAAAGACAGATCCATGCTCAACGACCCCCGCTCCCACGGCCTCTGGGAGATGACCGCCCCGCCCGCACCCGAAACGACGGCTTTTTCCGGCACGGCGGAGGCGGACGTCGTCATCGTCGGTGGCGGCTACACCGGCTTTTCCGCCGCGCTGCACCTCGCCGAGCGCGGCACGCGGGTCGTGCTGCTGGAAGGCGCACAGATCGGCTATGGCGGGTCGGGCCGCAATGTCGGCCTCGTCAATGCCGGCATGTGGGTGATGCCGGACGAACTGCCCGGCGTGCTCGGCGACCTCTACGGCAGTCGCCTCCTGGAACTGCTCGGCAATGCGCCGCGCCTCGTCTTCGATCTCGTCGAGAAGCACGGGATCGACTGCGAGGCGATGCCCGTCGGCACGCTGCATTGCGCGGTCGGCAGATCGGGCCTCGACGAGCTCAGGCAGCGCGCCGAGCAATGGGCCCGCCGCGGCGCGCCGGTGCGCCTGCTCGACGCTGCCGAGACGGCGGCGAAGGTCGGCACCGATGCCTATGCCGGCGCGCTGCTCGACCTGCGCGCAGGCACGATCCAGCCGCTCGCCTATGCGCGCGGCCTCGCCCGGGCGGCGATCGCGGCAGGGGCGGAGGTCTTCACCGGCAGCCCCGTGACCGGCGCCGAGCGCGTGGGCAAGCGCTGGTCGGTCAAGACCGCGCGCGGCGCGGTGACGGCGGACTGGGTGGTGGTGGCGACGAATGCCTATACGGTCGCGCCGTGGCACGAGGTGCGCGCCGAGCTCGTGCACCTGCCCTATTTCAACTTCGCCACCGTGCCGCTGTCGCCGGAAATGCAGGCGAGGATCCTGCCCGAACGGCAGGGCGCGTGGGACACGCGGGAGGTGCTCTCCTCCTTCCGCTTCGACAAGCGCGGCCGGCTGGTCTTCGGCAGCGTCGGGGCGCTGCGCGGCACGGGCACCGGCATCCACAAGGCCTGGGCGCGGCGCGCACTGAAGAAACTGTTCCCGGCGATCGGCGATGTCGCCTTCGAGGCGGAATGGTACGGCAAGATCGGCATGACGGCCGACAACCTGCCGCGTTTCCACCGCCTTGGCGAAAACGTCGTCGGCTTTTCCGGCTATAACGGCCGCGGCATCGCGCCCGGCACCGTCTTCGGCCGCACGCTCGCCCAGCTCATTGCCGGCGACATCGCCGAAATGGACCTGTCGCTCCCCGTCAGCGACCCGAAGGCCCAGTCCTTCCGCACGGTGCGTGAAGGCTATTACGAGCTCGGCGCCCAGATCGCCCATTTCGCCGGCGCGCGCATCTAGCAACGCTGCCGTCTGCCGGCAAAGTCCTCTTCTCCGTCAGGGTCGGGCTTGGCCCCGACCATCCATAGGCCCTTGAAAAGCCCGAGGATGACGGGGGCTTGGAACAAGGTTTGTCAACAAGCCGGGGGCCGGCGTTCCGCCCGCCCCCGCATCGGCTCACCCCATGCGTTCTGACTTGTAGGATCCGGGGCTCGGCGGGAAGACGATGGTCTTGTTGCCGTTCATGAAGACGCGGTGGTGGATATGGGCATGCACCGCGCGGGCAAGCACCTGGCTCTCCACGTCCCGGCCGATCGACACATAATCCTCCGCCGACTGCGCATGCGTGATGCGCGCCACGTCCTGCTCGATGATCGGACCTTCGTCCAGGTCTTCCGTCACATAGTGCGCCGTCGCCCCGATCAGCTTCACCCCGCGCTCGAAGGCCTGCTTGTACGGGTTGGCCCCCTTGAACGACGGCAGGAAAGAATGGTGGATGTTGATGATCCGCCCCGACATCTTCTTGCACACCGCATCCGACAGCACCTGCATGTAGCGGGCGAGCACGATCAATTCTGCGCCGGACTGCTCGACCACCTCCATCAGCCGGGCCTCGGCCTG
>NZ_JBJIEP010000032.1:0-50022 GCF_046557955.1 Shinella agrisoli
GGGGGGGGGGGGGGGGGGGGGGGGGGGGGGGGGGGGGGGGGGGGGGGGGGGGGGGGGGGGGGGGGGGGGGGGGGGGGGTGTGGGGGGGGGGGGGGGGGGGGAGGGGGGGGGGGGGGGGGGGAGGGCCCCCCCCCCCCCCCCCCCGCGCCCGCGGTCCTCGAAGACTATTCCTTCAGCGCGAAGGTCTCGAGCTTGTCGGCATTGTCGGCGGTGATCAGCACGCAGTCCATCAGCTGCTTTTCCTCGGCCGGCGCCTTGCCGGTCGTGATGTAGTCGTGCGCCTGCTGGACGGCGAGCTGCGCCTGGGCGTAGGCGGGCTGCAGGACGGTCGCCTTGATGCCGCCGGCCTTGATCGAGTCGCGCACGTCGTTCGAGCCGTCGAAGCCGACGACGATCACGTCCTTCTTGCCGGCCGCCTGCAGGGCCGCGATGGCGCCCATGGCCATTGTGTCGTTGCCGGCGATCACGCCCTGGATGTCCGGATTGGCCTGGAGGATGGTCTCCATCTTGGAATAGGCCTCCGTCTGGCTCCAGTTGGCCGACTGCTGGGCAACCATCTTCATGTCCGGATATTCGTCAATGACGTCGTGGTAGCCCTTGGAGCGGATGCCGGCATTGGTGTCGGATTCCTTGCCGACCAGCTCGACATAGTTGCCCTTCTCGCCCATCAGCCGGACGAACTCCTCGGCGCCGAGCTGCGCGCCTTGATAGTTGTTCGAGACGATCTGCGAGACGGCGACGCCGCTGGCGTTGATCTCGCGGTCGATCAGGAAGGACGGGATGCCGGCGTCCTTGGCCTTCTGGACGGCCGCAACGGACGCGTCCGCACCGGCATTGTCGAGGATGATCGCCTTGGCGCCGCGGCCGATGGCCGTGTCGATCAGCTGCGACTGCTTGTTGGCGTCGTCGTCGTGGACGAGCACCAGCGCCTCGTAGCCCAGCTCCTTGGCCTTTGCCTCCGCGCCGACGGCCTCCGCCTTGAAGAACGGATTGTCGTGGCTAGGCGTTATGATGGCGATGAGATCGGCGGCGAAAGCCGGCATGGCGACGCCTGCGGCCATGACGGCGGCAAAACCGATCGTGATCAGTCTACGGGTAACCTTCATCTTTTCCTCCCGGTTAGGCACCGGTCCCGGCCATTCCTCCATTGAACATGGCCGGCCCGGTGCAATCTCTCGTGCGGCGCCCGGCGCCGCGCATCAGGTGATGCGGCGGATGCTCGCCGCGATTTCCTCGGGCTCGAAGACGCGCTTCCAGTCGTCCTTCATGAGCACCGGCTTGCCGAACTCGATCGCCTTGTTGCAGGCATCGGAGAAGACGCCCGGCGTCTCCTCGAAGATCACCGCGCCGAGCACGTTCATGTGGCCGAGCAGGAAGTCGCGGGCGGCTTCCTTCGGCACGCCGCGCCTGACGCATTCGTCCATCGCCTCGCGCATGACGACGAGCAGCGAGGCGCAGACCGTCTCGGAAAGACCCGGCTCCAGCAGCGCCATCTGCTCGACCGTGACGCGGTGCGAGCGCATGACCGGCGCCCAGATGATCCTGGCGATCTCCTCGCCGAGGGCATAGGCCTCCTCGGGGCCTTGCATGAGAGCCGACACGATGTGCTGCCTGGCGGCGATGCCGCCGAAGAAGTCGCGCTTGGCGGACGGATCGGTCTCGTCGTTGAAGATCGGCGGATGGCAGGGATGCGTGACGAAATAGGTGAGGTCCGCGCGCTCCGGCAGGTGGCCGGCGAAGGGGGCCGCGGCATCGAGCGCGACGACCATCGTGCCGGGCTTCAGCCTGTCGGCGATGCCGGCCGCGACCTTGCCTATCGCCGTATCCGGGACCGCGAGGATGACGACGTCGGCGCCGTCAAGGCCGGCTTCGGCCGACACGCATTCTATGCCGAGATCGTCGGCAAGGCGCGCCCTGCCCGCCTCGCTCACCTCGATATGCCGGACATCGAAGCGCGAATCCTTGAGATTCCTGGCGAGCCGATAGCCCATTTTGCCACCGGCACCGAACAGCGCGATCGATGTCATCGAGACCTCCCTGAATGCGGCGGCCGGACCCAACGTCGCCCAGCCGGAAACTTTCCTCGCCGGTCGGCCGGCGTGGGCCTATATTTCCTAACTGGTATGACATGTCAATAATTATCTGATCGTCACAGTGTGGATGTCCAGGCGGAACTGAAAACGTTCCGCTCTGCGGGCACGGGGTGTCCGGGCCGGGGAACGACCATGGAAAGATGTGCTCGATTGTCGGCGGCTTCGGTGGATGTCAGAGCCGGTCGGCGACCGTCCTGGCGATCAGGGCGAGCGAGACGGCGCCGGCGTCGGGATGGCCGATGCTGCGCTCGGCCAGCGGGCGGGCGCGGCCGAGCCGCGGCGCGAGCGGCGCCGTCGCCTGCGCGGCCGCCTCGCAGACGGCGCTCGCCCTCCGCCAGGCCTCCTTCAGGGAGAAGCCGTCCGCCCGCGCGGTCTCCAGCGCGGCGACGAAGGGCACGAAGGCATCGACCAGCGTCTTGTCGCCGGGCCTGGCCCCGCCGAGACGCATGACGTCGTCGAGCGCGGCGCGCGCGCCGCGGACGACGGCGGCGTCGTCCAGGGCCCTTTCGTCGGAAAGGGCCGAACTCCAGGACCGGAGCAGCAGGCCCCAGATGGCGCCCGAGGTCCCGCCGGCCCGGTCGGCCCAGGCATCGCCTGCCGCCGCCAGCGCGCTCCGGGCGCCGGCGCCCTCCGCGACGGCCCGGCGGATCGCCTCGCGGGCGGCACTCGCGCCGCGCCGCATGCCCTGGCCGTGGTCGCCGTCGCCGGCGACGGCATCGATCCGGCCGAGATCGTCTTCCGCCTCGCCAAGGGCCGAGACCATGGCGTCGAGGATGCCCGCAAGGCAGCGGGCGCCCTCCCGCGCGGCGGGCGACGCGGCCCCGAAGACCGGTGCCTCGTCCCCGTCGCCCGCCGTGACGGCCGCCGGCTCCGTGCGGAAGGTCTCGCCGCGGCGGAAGACGGGCGTGTCGCAGGGAGCGAGCCAATAGCGCTCCAGTTCCTCGTCGAGCCACATGACCGTCAGCGAGCAGCCCTGCATGTCGAGGCTGGTGACATATTCGCCGACCTCCGGCGCGGCGGGCTCCACGCCGGCGCCCTGAAGCTCGCGTTCGACCGCGCCCCAGAGCACGAAGAGCTCCTCGTACTTGGTGGCGCCGAGGCCGTTGAGCAGCACGGCTGCGCGGCGCGCGCCGGCCGGCCGCTCGGCGAGCACGGTTTCCACCAGCAGCCTGGCGAGATCGCTCGCCGGCACGATCTGCGCGTCGCGGATGCCGGGCTCGCCGTGGATGCCGAGGCCGAGCGCCATCTGCCCCCTCGGCACGGTGAAGAGCGGTTCGCGCGCGCCCGGCAGCGTGCAGCCGCCGAAGGCGACGCCAAAGGAGAAGGTGCGGGCGTTGGCATGCCGCGTCACGCGCTCGACCGCGTCGATCGGCAGGCCCGCCTCTGCCGCCGCGCCCGCCACCTTGAAGACGACGAAATCGCCGGCGATGCCGCGGCGCTGGAGCTGCCGGTCCGCCGGGGCGCTCGCCACGTCGTCCGTCACGGTGACGATGCGCACGTCGATGCCCTCGGCCCGCAGCCGCTCGGCCGCGACTCCGAAGTTGAGCACGTCGCCGGCATAGTTGCCGAAGCCGAGCAGGATCCCGCCGCCATGGTCGGCGTTGCGGCAGACGCGGGCGACCGCCGCCGTCGAGGGCGAGGCGAAGATCTCGCCGGCCACCGCCGCATCGGCCATGCCCGGGCCGACATAGCCGGCAAAGGCCGGATAGTGGCCGGAGCCGCCGCCGACGATGACCGACACCTTGCCGCGCGGCACCGCGGTGGCGCGCACCACGCCGCCCTTCACCAGCCGCACATACCGGCCGTAGACCCGGGAAAAGCCCGCCAACGCGGACGACGCGAAGGTTTCGGCATCATCGACGATCTTGGTCATGGCTTTCCTCCCAGGGCGATGCGCCTGGGAAGATGCAACATGGATCGGGCCGAGAAAAGGGCAAAGGTTTGCCGCCCGATCCAGATATGCAGCGCGTCCCTTGCGCGTCCGTGCGGGCACGCGGCGCTCCTGCGAAAGGCATCAAAGGCTCGCGCGGTGGAAGGCCGTCAGCTGCGCGGCGACGGCGGCGACCTCCTCCGCCCGCCGCGCCTCGTCCCAGCCGAGCGCCGCCGCGGCGACGGCGGCGATCTCGTCAAGGCCCGCAGCCGTCAGCCTGCCCTCGATGGCGAGCGTCGTGCGGCGCATGACGATGTCGGAAAGATGCTCGACCATTTCGTTGCGCGCGATCCAGTCGATCTCGGCACGGCCGTAGCCCTCGACATGGGCGAGCGGCGCATCGCCGCCTGCCTCGATGTGGGCGAGGATGGCATCGGCGGTCGTCCCGTAGCGGGCAAGAAGCGCCTCGACGCGAGCTGCGGGCAGGCCGCTCTTCGCCGCCCGCTCCGTGACCCAGGCGCGCCTTGCCGCCGCGTCCGCCGGAAAGTCCCGCCCGCCGCCGATCGGCAGCATCTGCGTGCTCGTCCTGCGGCTGCGCCCCATGCGGGAGAGGATCGTGTCGGCCACCTCCTCGGCAAAGCCGCGGAAGGTCGTCCACTTGCCGCCGACGAGCGAGATGACCGGGAACGGCCGGCCTTCAGCGGGCTCGGCCACGGGCGCGGAATGGTCGCGGCTGATGAGGCCCGGCTGGCTGGCGTCAGAGGCCGGCAGCGGGCGGATGCCGCTATAAGCATAGACGATCTGGCCGCGGTCGAATGCAAGGCCCGGCAGGAGCGAGCGGAGGCTGGCGAGGAAATAGTCGATCTCCTCCTCCTCGCAGCGCACCGTCTCCGGATCGTCGGCCTTGATGTCCGTGGAGCCGACCAGCGCGAGGCCGAGATAGTCGTAGACGAGGCAGATGCGCCCGTCGTCCGCCTCGAAGTAGATCATGCGGCCCTTGAGGCTTTCGACGAGTTCGGGATGCCGCAGCAGGATATGCGAGCCCTTCGTGCCGCCGATCAGCCTGCCGGGAACGCCGAGCGTGGCGTTGACGCGGTCGATCCAGGGGCCGGCGCCGTTGACCACGATGCCGGCGCGGACCGGCCGTTCGGCCCCGCGCGGGCCGCGCAGGCGCAGCACCCCCTCCTCCCGGCCGAGCAGCGTCGTGCCGTTCATGGCGCGCGATTGCGGGCTGGCGTCGAGGCCGTCGCGCACCAGCTCGAAGACCAGCCGTTCGGGCCGGCTGATCCTGGCGTCGTAGTAGATGCCGCCGGCGACGATGCGGGGCGTGATCGCCGGCATCTCCCGGAGCGCCTTGCGACGGAACATGAAGCGGTGCTTCGGCATCACCCGGTGGCGCGCGCCGTAGAGGTCGTAGAGCGCAAGGCCGATCTTGATGAGCACCGCGCCGCGGCTGCGGGGCGCCGTTGTGGAGCCGAACAGCGTGCGAAGCGCCGCGAAAGCGCCCTTCATCAGCGAGAAGGAGGGGATGAAGGTCGGCAGCGGCTCGACGCAGTGCGGCGCATTGCGCAGGAGCAGGTTGCGCTCCAGCGTCGACTGGGCGACGAGGCCGAGCTCGCCGGTTTCCAGATACTTGATGCCGCCGTGGATGAGGCGCGAGGGCGCGGCGCTGGTGCCGGAGCCGAAATCGGCCTTGTCGACGATCAGGCATTTCAGGCCCTGGAGGCAGAGATCGCGGAAGAGCCCCGCCCCGTTGATGCCCGCGCCGAGGATGATGACGTCGAAGGTCTCGACGGTGCCGGCTGTCGCTTCTGTCATGGGAGATATTCCTGCTATTGCGCCGCGCCGCCGAGACGCCGGAGCGCCGGCCAGAGCGGTTTCATGGCCTCGGCGAGATCGAGGAAGACCCGGTACTTCTCGTCATAGGCGCGCTGCCGGTCGGGGTCCGGCCGGTAGGTGGCCTCGATCGACGCGAGGTCGCGCGGATCGTCGGTGGGCGATGCGAAGAGGCCCGCGCCCGCCCCGGCGCACAGCGCCGCGCCCCAGGCGGCCGCCTCCTCCGTGCGCGTGACGGTGACCGGCAGGCCGAGGATGTCGGCGAACAGGCCGGCCATGGCCGGGTTGCGCGAGACGCCGCCCGTCAGGCGTGCGGCGGCCGGGGCGAAGCCGTCGCGCAGCGCATCGACATGGACGCGGTGGTTGAAGGCGATGCCCTCCAGCACCGCGCGCACCAGGTCGCCCCGGTCGTGCCAGGCGTTGAGGCCGTAGAAGCCGGCGCTGGAGGCCCCGCCGAAGGGCGAGCCGAAGAGATAGGGATGGAAGAAGACGCCGGAGGCACGCCGGCGCGCGGCCTCGAACGCGCGGCCGACGATCGCGTGGATGCTCTCGCCGGAGGCCTCGGCCTGCCGCGCCTCGCCGGCGCAGAACTGGTCGATGAACCAGTCGTAATTGGCGGTCGAGGCGGGCGAGATGGACATGTTGTTCCATTCGCCGGGAAGGATGCCGTTGCGGCAGAACCAGCGGCCGTCGACCCTGGGCGCGCGCGACACCGTCTCGTTGATCGAATAGGTGCCGGCGATGACCGCCACCACGCCCTCGCCGTAGCCGCCCATGCCGAGCGCGGAGGCGGTGACGTCGTGCAGGCCCGCCATCACCGGCGTGCCTTCGACAAGGCCGGTGAGGCGCGCGGTTCCGGCCGTCACCCCGCCGACGGCCTCGGTCGATCCCGCCATCGGCGGCTGGCGGCCGGCGAGCCGCTCCAGCCCGAAGAGGCGGAAGGCGTCCCCGGCATAGTCCTGCGTCCTCACATCGGTGAAGGAGGTGCTCGCCTCCGTGCGGTCCGTGCCGATCGTGCCGCAGAGGCAGAAGCGCAGCCAGTCCTTCGCCGCGATGAAATGGGCGATGCGGTCATAGCGCTCCGGCTGGTGGTCACGGACCCAGCGCAGGATGGCGGAGGGCGCGGAGGCGTGCGGCCGCTGGCCGGTCAGTTCCAGCGACAGCGCGCCGACCTCGTCCGCGTTCCAGGCGTCGGCGATCGCGTCCGCCCTGGTATCGAGCGAGACGATGGCGGGGCCGAGGGGCCTCTTGGCCCCGTCGAGCAGGTAGATGCCGTCGCCGTGGGCCGTCGCGGCAATCGCGGCGATGTCCGATGCCGGGCGGCCGCAGGCGGCGACGGCCTCGCGGATGGCGTCGGCCGTCGCGGCCCAGAGGCCGTCCATGTCGCGCTCGACATGCTGCGGCGCCGGGATCAGCTGGGGAACGCGCCGGCGCGCGATGGAGAGCACCGTTCCGTCCGCGTCGAAGATGACGGCCTTTGTCACCGTCAGGCCGCTGTCTATACCCATGATGCAGGGCATTCCTGCCTCCATTCTCGGGCGAATGGCGACCGGAACCGGCATCGGGGCATCCGCGGCGGCGGAAGCCTCAGCCGGACCGCTCCCCGTCCGCCACAACCACGTTGATCCCCTTCGAGCGCATGCGCGACAGGTGGGAGATCGGAATATCCTCGTCGACGACGACCGCGTCGAACTCGCCGAGCGTCGCGAAGTGGTGCAGCGCGCGCCGCTCGAACTTGGTGTGGTCCGCCAGAAGCACGCGCCTCGCGGAGCTTTCGAACATCGCCCGCTTGGTCGCCACCGTCTCCGGCGACTGGTGATAGACGACGTCGTCGACGATCGCCGACAGCGACATGAACACGGTGTCGGCCCTGAGGCGGCGGATCTCGTTGGTGGTGATGTGCCCCATGAAGGCGTTGCACCAATTGTAGAACTGCCCTCCGAGACAGATGAGGTTGAGGTCGCTCACCTCCTTCAGCTCGTTGATGAGGACAAGCGAGTTGGTGATGACCGTCAGCGGCACCTTGGCCGGCAGGAACCTCGTCATCTCGTGCACGGTCGTGGCGTCGTCCATGAAGATCGCCTGGCCCGGCTCGACGAACTGCATGGCCGCCCTGGCGATCGCCTTCTTCTCCTTCGCCTGCCGCGTGGCGCGGTAGGCGTCGGAGGATTCGATGAGGCTCGTCGGCGCCGCCGAGACGATGCCGCGCGTCTTGCGGAAGAGGCCGCGGCTGACGAGCTCGTCGACATCGCGGTGCGCCGTCATAAGGCTGATGCCGAAACGCTCGGTCAGGTCCTCTATGCGGATCGATCCTTCGGCGATCACCGTCTCGGCGATCATCTGGCGGCGCACGAGCTGGCGCGCATGCCGGCTGTCGCTCGGCAATTCTTCCGAAAGCAAATCCTTGACGTCGACTTTCCTGTTCACGTGAGACCCTGCCATGCTTCGAGGATAGAGGTTTCGTATCTCGTATCGGGCGGCAAGGAAAATGCCAAGCTGGACCGGGTTGAGGTCGGGAGCGCCCTCGACGGGCGCCCCCGGTCTTGCTTACTCGCTGAGAACGAACGGCGCGGTGTACTTGTCGACATTGTCCTTGGTGATCAGAAGGCAATCGAAGAGCTGCTTTTCGCTCGCCGCTCCCGTGCTGCCCGTCTTGATGACGTTGTCGGCCTGCTTGACCGCCTCTTCCGAGAACACGGCGACCGGCTGGAGAACGGTGTACTGCAATTCGCCCGCCTTGATGGCGGCGACCGCATCCGGCGAACCGTCGAAGCCGCCGACCTTCACCTGGTCGAGCTTGCCGGCCTCCTTGAGGGCGGCGATGGCGCCGAGCGCCATTTCGTCGTTGCCGCTGATCACGCCGATGATGTCGGGATTCGCCTGGAGCAGGGACTGCATCTTGGCATGGCCCTTGGTGCGGTCCCAGTCGGCCACTTCGCGGCCGACCTTCTCGAGGTCCGGATACTGCGTCAGGACGGTCTCGTAGCCGTTCGAGCGCGTCGCCGCGTTATTGTCGGCCGGCGCGCCGAAGAGCTCGACATACTTGCCCTTGTCGCCGACCGCCTCGACCCACTGCTGCGCGCCGAGCGCGGCGCCCTGGGCATTGTTCGAGACGAGCTGCGCCTTGGCAAGGCCTTCCTGGTTGATCTCGGCGTTGACGAGAAGGACCGGGATTCCGGCGGCGACGGCCTTCTTGACCGCGCCGATGGAACCGTCGGCATTGGCCGGATCGAGGATGATGGCGACCGACTTGTTGGTGATCGCCGTATCGATCAGGTTGCTTTCGGTGTTGGTGTCGCCCTTGTGCGCCGCGACGTTCGCCGTATAGCCGAGCTTCTCGGCGGTGGCCTTGGCGACCTCGCCTTCCGTGAACCAGTACGGGTTGGACGGATCGTTGACGATGATCGTCATCAGGCCTTCGGCCCACGCCGAGCTGAACAGCAGCGGCACGACCGCGGTTGCAGCGAAGAGTACACGCATTCCTTTTTTGAACATGATCTCACTCCCTTTGTTGAGTCCGGTTGCGCCGATTGTCGGCAATACTTTCCGCTGCCGGGCCACTCGATGGTCCGCCTCTCCCGGCCGCAGTCAGTTCCAGTCGGTCGCCGCTTCTCAGCGGCGGCCGTATTTGATGCTGTTCAACAGAACGGCGGTCACGATCACGGCGCCGGTGAAGACCGTCTGCCAGTAGGCCGAGACGCCGATGATCACGAGGCCGTCCGACAGGAAGCCGATGACGAAGGCGCCGAGCATGGTGCCGATCACCGTGCCGCGCCCGCCCGTCAGCGCCGCCCCGCCGATGACGACGGCGGCGATCGCCGTCAGCTCGTAGGTGGTGCCCGCGGTGGGGCCGGCCGAGGTGAGCTGCGAGGAGAGCACGAGGCCCGCGACCGCCGCGCAGATGCCGGAAAGCACGTAGACGGTGATCTTCACGCGCTTGACCGGCACGCCGGAGAGCTCGGCCGCGCGCTCGTTGCCGCCCGAGGCATAGAGCCATCGGCCGAACGCCGTGCGCGTCAGCAGGACATGGCAGGCGAGCGCGAAGACGAGGAGCACGATGACGCCGATCGGGATGCCGGCCAGCCGGTTGAAGCCGAGCCAGTCGAAGCCCGTGTTGCCGAGCTCCGGCCGGCCGCCGAGGTTGTTGTAGGTGAGGCCGTTGGTCATCAGGAGCGCGATGCCGCGGGCGACATAGAGCACACCGAGCGTGGCGACGAAGGCCGGCACGCGCAGATAGGCGATCAGGACGCCGTTGACCGCGCCGACGACGGCGCCGAGCAGGCAGGTCAGCACCACCACGACCCAGACCGACGGATAGAGGATCACGCCGAGCTGCGGCAGCGTGACGCCCTGCATGAGGAAGCCGGCGACGACGCCGGCAAGGCCGAGCGTCGAGCCGACGGAAAGATCGATGCCGCCGTTGAGGATGACCAGCAGCATGCCGATGGCCAAGAGGCCGAAGATCGCGACATGCGAGGCCATGATCAGGAAGTTGTTCACCGTGAAGTAGTTCGGCGACATCAGCGAGAAGACGACGACGATGGCGATCAGCGCGAAGAAGGCGCGGCCTTCGAACAGAAGCTCGACAAAGCTCTTCTTGCGCTTGCCGCCGCTCGCCGCTGCCTTCGTGTCGATTGCGGGTGTGACTGACATGCTTCAGCGCTCCTAATGGGCATGCACGGCTTCGCCCGAGGCGGCCATGATCTGTTCCTTGGTCGCGTCGGGACCGAATTCCGCGGAGATGCGGCCGCGCCGCATGACGACGATGCGGTGGGCGATGCTGAGGCACTCGCCGACCTCGGAGGTGGTGTATACGACGGCGAGCCCCTGCCTTGCGCCCTCGGCGAGCAGCCGGAAGACCTCGGCCTTCGCGCCGATGTCGATGCCGCGGCTCGGCTCGTCGAGCAGGATGACCTGCGGCTTGGTGGCCAGCATCTTGCCGATGACCACCTTCTGCTGGTTGCCGCCGGAGAGCGAGCCGATCGGCGCGCCGCCGCCGTCCGTCTTGATATGCACCGTGCGGATCGCCTCGCCGACGAGCCCCGCCTCGCGCGAGGCGGAGGTGAAGAGGCCGCGCGTGAAGGCGCTAAGGCTGGCGAGCGACAGGTTGCGGCCGACGGTCATGGTCTGCACGAGGCCGTCGCGCTGCCGGTCCTCCGGCACGAGCACGAGGCCGTCGCGGATGCAATCGGCGATCGACTGGCCGGTGATGTCCCTGCCCTTCAGCACGACCTTGCCGGCGGAGGGCTTGAGGCGGCCGGCGACCGTTTCCAGGAGCTCCGTGCGCCCTGCCCCCATGAGGCCGTAGATGCAGACGATCTCGCCGGAGCGCACCGAGAGCGAGAGGCCGTCGACCACCGAATAGCCGGCGCCGGCGGGATCGGGCACCGTCAGCCCTTCGATCGACAGCGCGACGTCGCCCTTCCCGTAGCCCACGGGCGGCGAGCCGAGGTCGAAATTGTCGCCGACCATGTGGCGGACGATCCATTCGAGGTCGATGTCCTTGCGCTCGGCATAGGCCGTCATGGTGCCGTCGCGCAGCACCACCGCGTGGTTGGTGATCTGCAGGGCCTCCTCGAGGTGGTGCGAGATGTAGACGATCGACACGCCGCGGGCGGTGAGGTCGCGGATGACCTTGAACAGCACCTCGACCTCGGAGGCGCTCAACGCCGAAGTCGGCTCGTCCATGATCAGGATGCGCGAATTGACCGACAGCGCGCGGGCGATCTCGACGATCTGCTGCTGGCCGAGGCGCAGGTCCTCGACGGGGGTGAGAGGATCGATGTCCTCTTCGAGTTCCTCCATCAGGAGGCGCGTCTGGCGCTCTTCCTCGGCGAAGTCCACGCCCGTCGCCGTCATGATCTCGCGACCCATGAAGATGTTGTCGCGGACGTTCATGTTCGGCGCGAGGCTGAGCTCCTGATGGATGATGGAGATACCGCGATCGCGTGCTTGGGAGGATGACGCGAACACGATGGGCTCTCCATCGAGGATGATTTCGCCGGAGGTCGGCTGCACCACGCCGGACAGGATCTTCATCAGCGTCGACTTGCCGGCGCCGTTCTCGCCGAACAGCGTCGTCACCTGGCCGCGATGAATGTCGAAGTTGACGCCCTTCAGCGCATGGATGCTGCCGTAGGACTTCGCCACGTTGCGCGCGGCGAGCACGACTTCCCCCTTCTGACCGGAGCCGGGATGCACGTTCATTGGACGTCGAGCCTCACGGGGGTGACGATCCAGCTCTTCGGGTTGACGAGCTTGAAGACGCCGACGACCGTCACGGTCTTGCCGGAAAGCGCCGCCGGGTCGATGCCGCCGAGGACGACCTTCTTGACCTCGTTGTTGATGGCCGAGCCGGCGTCCTGGTACTCGATCTGGTTCTTGAACTGGCCGAACTCGATCTGGCCGGTCGCATCGCGCAGGTCCGTGCCGTTGAGCGCCGGGCCGGTCTGCACGCGCACGGTCAGCTCCTCCGGCAGCCCCTCGACGGCGACGACGTTGTAGTTCGCCTTGCGCTCGCCGACGACGCCGGTGAACTTGACCGGGATGACCGGGCCGGCGGAGGTCGCTACGCCGTATTTCTCGCTCGCCGCCTTCCTGTCGGCCGCAATCGCCTGCGCCAGTTCGGCCGCATCGACGGCGCGCGCCTCGACGCTCTGCCTGATGACCGGGAACTGCTCGGCGCCGTAGGCTTCCGGCGAGAACTTCTGGACGCGCACGTCGTTCTCCGAGCCGATGCGCACGATCGTCGTGTCGAGCGCCATGGCGCCGACCAGCACGACGGCGGCGGCCACGCCGATCCAGCGATAGGACCGCGCGGGCTGGGGCGACTTCGATAGCGTGATGTCGGTCATGTCTGTTGGCCTTGCGATTGAACGGGGAAAGCTTCAGCGGGAGCGCCGGCAGGGAGCCGGCGAGGCGGGCACGCCCGCGGATCTCGGCACGCTGCCGCCGAGGGGCGCCGCTGCCTTCCGCACAGAACTTGTCATGACGACCTCCCATGGATCGCGCCGGCACCGGTCTCCTCACCTGCTGGCGCTGCATTGCACACATCTTCGCAATTGCGATATAAGCGTGTTATATGTCCCAACATATATGTTAAATTAACACGGGCTGTCAATCGACCTTTTTTCCTCGTGCAGGCCTCTTCCCGCACCTTTCCATTCCGATCCGACTGCAACCGACAGAAAGAAATCCCGCCCGGCCGTTTAAGTCTCCACGTGTACCGGCAACCTGAACAGCGGACGAAGATTTATATTAAGCATATGCCTTTAAATGATAAATTGTGAGATGCACTTTGCGCGCCGACCCGTAAAAGCTCGCCTCGCGGCCACAGCGGCGCAAGAACACCGCAGACGGCATCGCTTAAAACGGGTTTTCATCCCGGCCCATGCACAACACCATCATATCTGAAAAAAAATTCTTGGTGCGAAAAATTTTTCGAGACATGCGATAACTTTGTGTTATGTTCTTTCGTGCTTTTCGGGAGGTCCGTGTGCAGGTTCAGAAAAGGCTCGCCGCGGCGGTCCGGATCATGCACGCTTTCGAGAGAGGCTGTCGGGAGGATCGAATGCTCTGTTTCGGGTCAGGCAACGTGGCGCGGGCCGGCGCGGCAGCCGCGGGGGCGCGCGATGGCTGAGACGGCCGACCTGATCATCGGCATCGACGCCGGCACGTCGGTGATGAAGGCGGTCGCCTTCACGCTGTCCGGACGGCAGATCGCCAGCGCGGCCGTACGCAACACCTACAGGACCGGCGACGACGGCTCCGTCACCCAATCCCTCGACCAGACCTGGCTCGACTGCACGCGCGCGCTTGGCGGGCTCGCGGAAAAAGTGGACGGCCTTGCCGGCCGCACGGCCGCCATCGCCGTCACCGGCCAGGGCGATGGCACCTGGCTCGTCGGCTCGGGCAACCGGCCGGCGGCCGATGCCTGGCTGTGGCTCGACGCCCGCGCGGCGCCGACCGTCGAGCGGCTTGCAGCCTCCGAGGCCGACCGCAAGCGTTTCGAGGCGACCGGCACCGGCCTCAACACCTGCCAGCAGGGCGCGCAGCTCGCCCATATGGACCGGCATTTCCCGGACGTGCTCGCCGGCGCCGAGACGGCCATGCACTGCAAGGACTGGCTCTACCTGAACCTGACGGGCATCCGCGCCACCGACCCGTCCGAGGTAAGCTTCACCTTCGGCAATTTCCGCACCCGCCGCTATGACGACGACGTGCTCGCCGCCCTCGGCCTCACGCACCGGCGCGCCCTCCTGCCGGAGGTGATCGAGGGCACGCAGACCGTCCACCCGCTGACGGCGGAGGCCGCCGCGGCCTGCCGCCTCAGGGCCGGCACGCCCGTCTGCCTCGGCTATGTCGACATGGTCATGACGGCGCTCGGCGCCGGCGTGCGCAGCGAGGGCCGCAACGCCGCCTGCTCGGCCATCGGCTCGACCGGCGTCCACCTGCTCGCCAAGCCCGTTTCCGACGTGGTGCTGAACGCCGAGCGCACCGGCTACGTCATCGCCCTGCCCATCCCCGGCATCGTCACGCAGGTCCAGACGAACATGGGCGCGACGATCAACCTCGACTGGCTGCTGCAGCTCGGCGCGGACCTCCTCGGCGAATTCGGCGTCTCCGTCAGGCTCGACGAGATGATCGCCCGCGTCGACCAATGGTTCGCCGCCAGCAAGCCCGGCAACGTCCTCTACCATCCCTACATCTCCGAGGCGGGCGAGCGCGGCCCCTTCGTCAACGCGCGGGCGCGCGCCAACATCACCGGCCTTTCCAGCCGCCACCGCTACCCGGACCTCGTGCGCGCCGTCGTCGAGGGCCTCGGCATGGCGACGCGCGACTGCTACGCCGCCATGGGCGCCCTGCCGCCGGAACTGCGGGTCAGCGGCGGCGCGGCCCGCTCGGCGGCGCTGCGCGGCACGCTCGCCGCCGCGCTCGGCGCGCCTGTCCGCGTCAGCAGCCGCGAGGAGGCCGGCGCCGCCGGCGCCTCGATGATGGCCGCGGTCGCGATCGGCGCCTACCGCACGATGGACGACTGCATCGCCGACTGGGTGACGCCCGGGCTCGGCGCGGCCGAACACCCCGAGCCCGAAGACATCGACCGCATGACGCGCCTCTTTGCCGCCTATTCGGATGTCCGCCGGGGCATCGCGCCCGCCTGGGACATCCTGGCCGCGCGCTGAGGAAACGAATGCGAAGGAGATTGAGATGAACCAGCCCGAGCCCATTGACCTTTTCGTGATCGGCGGCGGCATCAACGGCGCGGGCATCGCGCGCGATGCGACCGGGCGCGGCCTTTCCGTCGTCCTCAGCGAGAAGGACGACCTGGCCGAGGGCACCTCCTCGCGCTCCGGCAAGCTGGTGCACGGGGGCCTGCGCTATCTCGAATACTACGAGTTCCGGCTGGTGCGCGAGGCGCTGATCGAGCGCGAGGTGCTGCTCAATGCCGCCCCGCACATCATCTGGCCGATGCGCTTCGTGCTGCCGCACAGCCCCGAGGACCGCCCGGCCTGGCTGGTCCGGCTCGGACTCTTCCTCTACGACCATCTCGGCGGGCGCAAGCGGCTGCCGGGCACGCGCACGCTGGACCTTGCCCGCGACCCCGAAGGCACGCCGATCCTCGACCGGTACACGCGCGGCTTCGAATATTCCGACTGCTGGGTGGACGATGCCCGCCTCGTCACGCTCAATGCGCTCGATGCCGCGGAAAAGGGCGCCGTGGTGCTGACCCGCTCGCCGACGGTCTCCGCCCGCCGCGAGGACGGCGCCTGGATAGTCACGACGAAGAACAGCGTGACGGGCGAGACGCGGACCTTCCGCGCCAGATGCGTCGTCAACTGCGCCGGCCCCTGGGTCTCGGACGTCATCAACCGCGTCGCCGGCTCCAACTCCACGCGCAACGTGCGCCTCGTCAAGGGCAGCCACATCATCGTGCCGAAGTTCTGGACGGGCGCCAACGCCTACCTGGTGCAGAACCACGACAAGCGCGTCATCTTCATCAATCCCTACGAGGGCGACAAGGCGCTGATCGGCACCACCGACATCGCCTATGAGGGCCGGGCCGAGGACGTCTCGGCCGACGAGGCGGAAATCGAATACCTCCTGAAGGCGGTGAACCGCTACTTCAAGGAGAAGCTGCGCCGGCAGGACGTCTTGCATTCCTTTTCCGGCGTGCGGCCGCTCTTCGACGACGGCAAGGGCAATCCCTCCGCCGTCACCCGCGACTACGTGTTCGATCTCGACGAGACCGGCGGCGCGCCGCTGCTCAACGTCTTCGGCGGCAAGATCACCACCTTCCGCGAGCTTGCCGAGCGCGGCCTGCAGCGCCTCAGGCATGTCTTCCCCGCGATGGGCGGCGACTGGACGGAGACGGCGCCGCTTCCCGGCGGCGACATGCCGAACGCCGACTACGAGACCTTCGCCAACGGCCTGCGCGACACCTATCCCTGGATGCCGCGCAAGCTGGTGCATCACTACGGCCGGCTCTACGGCACGCGCACGAGGAATGTCGTCGCCGGCGCAACGGGTCTCGAAGGGCTCGGCCGGCATTTCGGCGGACAGTTCTACGAGGCGGAGGCCCGCTATCTCGTCGCCACCGAATGGGCCGAGACGCCGGAGGACATCCTCTACCGCCGCACCAAGCACTACCTGCACCTGACGGACGCCGAGCGCGCCGCCTTCGCCGACTGGTTCAACGCCGCCCGCCTTGCCGCCGCCTGAGGACGACCATGCCGCTGACGCTCTCGCTCAACACCAATCCGCTGGTCAACCGCTTCGCCGATCCCGACGACCTGATCGAGACCGTCGCGCGGGACCTCAGCCTGCGCGACCTCCAGCTCACGCACGAGTTCATCAATCCGAGCTGGAACGCCGCGACGATCCGCCGGCTGACGCGGCAGATGGAAAGGGCGCTCCAGCGCACCGGCGTGCGCGTCACCTCCGGCATGACGGGCCCCTACGGCCGCCTCAATCATTTCGGCCATCCGGACGCGGACGTGCGGCGCTACTATGTCGACTGGTTCAAGACCTTCGCCGACATCATCGGCGACCTCGGCGGCGCCGCCGTCGGCACCCAGTTCGCCATCTTCACCTACAGGGACTACGACGACCCGGTCCGCCGCGAGGACCTGATCCGGATCGCCATCGACTGCTGGGCGGAGGTGGCCGAGCACGCCAGGGATGCGGGCCTCTCCTACGTCTTCTGGGAGCCGATGAGCATCGGCCGGGAGTTCGGCGAGACCATCGAGTCCTGCCTTGCGCTCCAGGACCGGCTGACGGCCGCGGACATGGCCATCCCCATGTGGATGATGGCCGACATCGATCACGGCGACGTCACCTCCGAAAACCCGGACGACTACGACCCCTATGCCTGGGCGCGCGCCGTGCCGAAGGTCTCGCCGATCATCCACATCAAGCAGAGCCTGATGGACAAGGGCGGACACCGGCCGTTCACCGCCGAGTTCAACGCCAGGGGCCGCATCCAGCCGGAACCCCTGCTCAAGGCCTTCGCCGAGGGCGGCGCGGTGGACAACGAGATCTGCCTGGAACTCTCCTTCAAGGAGCGCGAGCCGAACGACCGCGAGGTCATACCGCAGATCGCCGAGAGCATCGCCTTCTGGGCGCCGCATATCGATACCGGTGCGTCCGACCTCAAGCCGGGCTGACCGTCGCACGGCCCCTTGCTAAGACTTGGCGCGAAAGACCGCTTCCGGTTGCAGATGAGGACAGGACATCGCCGATGATCGACAACGAAGCTTCCCTCGCCGTGCGCGCCGCCTGGCTGCACTATGTCGGGGGGTTCACCCAGTCCGCCGTCGCCAAGCGGCTCGGCATCCCCTCGGTGAAGGCGCACCGGCTGATCGCGCGCGCGGTCGCCGAGGGCGTGGTGAAGGTCAGCATCGACGGCGAGATCGCCGAATGCGCCAACCTGGAGGTGGAACTGTCGACCCGCTACGGGCTCGACTATTGCGAGGTGGCGCCCGATACCGACGACGACCCGCTGGCGCTGACGACGCTCGGCCATGCGGGTGCGAGCTTCCTCCGGCGGGAACTGGAACGGGGCGAGGCTTCCGTCATCGGCTTCGGCCACGGCCGCACGCTTTCGGCCGCCGTCCGCCACCTGCCGAGGATCGGCGCGGGCCGCGCGCGCTTCGTCTCGCTGCTCGGCGGCCTTACCCGCAACTATGCGGCCAACCCCTACGACGTCATGCACCGTCTCGCGGAGAAGACCGGAACGCAGGCCTATGTGATGCCCGTGCCCTTCTTCGCCAACACGGAGGAGGACCGCGAGGTGCTGCTTTCCCAGCGCGGCGTCAGCGAGGTGTTCGACCTCGCCCGCAGCGCTGACCTCAAGATCGTCGGCATCGGCACCGTCGACAACCAGGCCCATCTCGTCAAATCGGGCATGCTCCAGCCGGACGAGCTTGAGGAGATCGCCGCGCTCGGCGGCGTCGGCGAACTGCTCGGCCACTTCTTCGACCGCAAGGGCCGCATCCTCGAGACAGCCGTGACCGCCCGCACGCTCGCCGCCTCCTTCTCGGAGAACGGAACGGACCGGATCGTCGCGATCGCCGGCGGCCCGGTGAAGACCGAAGCCATCCGCGCCGTGCTGCACAGCCACAAGCTCCACGGGCTGATCACCGACGAGCGAACCGCGCGGCAGCTCCTGCAAAGCTCCACATGAGGAAAATCACAAAATCACATATTTCATGTTATAATTCGCGGAGAATGATGTTATAGGCCGTCCGTGAGATGGAGGACGCGGTGAAACGGGAAGAGCGCAGGCAGGAGATCATCAATCTTCTGGTCGAAAGCCGGGCCGTCGAGCTCGACGACATCGCCGCGCGCTTCGGCGTCTCCAAGATGACCATCCACCGCGACCTCGACGACCTGGAGCGGGCGGGCGTGCTGCGCAAGGTGCGCGGCGGCGCGACGATCGACGCAGGCACCCGGTTCGAGAGCGATTTCCGCTTCCGCGTGCTGCAGGAGGCCGACGTGAAGCGCGCGCTGGCCGAGACGGCGGCGGACCTGGTCGAGCCCGGCATGACGGTGATGATCAACGACGGCTCGATGGCCTCCGTGCTCGGCGACGTGCTTGCGGAAAAGAAGCCGATCACCGTCATCACCAACAATGCGGCGATCATGGAGCGCGCCAGGGGCGTGTCCGGCGTGACGCTGATCGGCCTCGGCGGCGTCTATTCGGCCAAGTTCAACGCCTATTTCGGCATCGTCACGGAGGAGGCGCTGTCGCGGCTGCGCGCCGACATCGCCTTCATCTCGGCGCCGGCCGCCGAGGGCCGCCTCGCCTACCACATGGACGAGGCGGTGGTGCGCGTGAAGCGGGCGATGATGGCGGCGAGCCGCCAGACCTGCCTTCTCGTCAACAGCCGCCGCTTCGGCCACACGGCGCTGCACGTGCTCGCCGACCTTGCCGAATTCGACACGGTCATATCCGACAAACCCCTGCCCCACGACACGTCCGCCGAGCTTGCCGGCGGCAGGACCGCGGTGCGGATCGCAAAGGAGACGACGCCATGAGCCAAGCCCGGACGTTCTGGGTCGGCACGAGCTGGAAGATGAACAAGACGCTTGCCGAGGCGAAGGTCTTCGCCGAGGGCCTGAAGGCAGCCGACGGCGGGCGCGATCCCCGCATCCAGCGCTTCGTCATCCCGCCGTTCACCGCCGTGCGCGAGGTCAAGGCGCTGCTTGCCGGCACCTCCGTCAAGGTCGGCGCGCAGAACATGCACTGGGCCGACGAGGGCGCCTGGACGGGCGAGATCTCGCCGGTGATGCTGAAGGACTGCGGCCTCGACCTCGTCGAGCTCGGCCATTCCGAGCGGCGCGAGCATTTCGGCGAGACGGACGAGACGGTCGGCCTCAAGACGGAAGCCGCCGTGCGCCACGGCCTCGTGCCGCTGATCTGCATCGGGGAGACGCTGGCCGACCGCGAAGGCGGCCGCGCCACGGAGGTCCTCGCCCGGCAGGTGCGCGGCGCGCTCTCCCGGCTCGACGACGCGCAGAAGAAGGCCGGGATCCTGCTCGCCTACGAGCCCGTCTGGGCGATCGGCGAAAGGGGCATTCCGGCGACCGCGGACTATGCGGATGCGCGCCATGCCGAGATCGCCGAGGTGGCGGGCGATATTCTCGGCCGCCGCATTCCCTGCCTCTACGGCGGATCGGTCAACCCGCAGAACTGCGCGGAACTGATCGCCTGCCCGCACATCGACGGGCTCTTCATCGGCCGTTCAGCCTGGAAGGTTGAAGGCTATCTGGACATCCTGGTGCGATGCGCCGCCACGATCTGAAAGGAGATTTCCATGAAACTCGCCATTGCCGGTGACAGCGCGGGCGAAGGCCTCGCAAAGGTCCTCGCCGACCACCTGAAGGACCGCCACGAGGTGCACGAGGTCTCGCGCACCGACGCCGGCCCGGACGCCTTCTACGCCAACCTCTCCGACCGCGTCGCCTCGGCCGTCGCTGCCGGCGAATACGACCGGGCGATCCTCGTCTGCGGCACGGGCATCGGCGTGTCCATCGCCGCCAACAAGGTGCCGGGCATCCGCGCCGCGCTGACGCACGACACCTATTCGGCCGAACGCGCCGCCCTTTCCAACAATGCCCAGATCATCACCATGGGCGCCCGCGTCATCGGCCCGGAACTCGCCAAGGCCATCGCCGACGCCTTCCTCGCCCAGACCTTCGACGAGAACGGCCGCTCTGCCGGCAACGTCAAGGCGATCGACGAGGTCGACGCGAAGTACAACGCGGCCGGCAAGTAACGCCGGTCGCGTCCGGTCGCCTGGAAGCGGCCTGAAAAACGTGCTCTCTCCAATCCGGGGAGAGCCCCGGATTGAGCCTTTGCCTTATGGGCAGATGCCCCGCGCCTGGAGGCGCCGGTGATAGGCCATGCCCTGCTGGCGGGCATAGGCGATGGCCGCCACACGGCCACGCGTCCTCATTATCCGGCTCGCCTCGGCCTGCATTCTGCGGCGTTCGGCCGCCGGCAACGAATCCGCGGAACAGGCGACCCGCTTCTGCCGGACTTTCTTCTTCTGTTTCGGCTGCGCCTTCTTCTCCTCCGTGCGCGGCTTGACGACACGTTCCTTGGCGGACGATTCCGGCCTCTTGGCGACGCCCTTCTCGTTGGGAGCATGGTGTCCAGGCCCCTCCACGATCGTCGGAACCGACGATTGCGCAAGCGCCGCATGATCGGCTGCCAGGAGACAACCGCCCAGAACCGCCGCGCACACGGCGAGCGGAAAACGGAATGGCCTTTCGTACCCCATGCCTCGACTCCTTTGGTCTTCGTCGCGCCGGCGATCTATGCTCGAGAAGCACGCCGCACGAAACGCGGGCCAAAGACATGGCCCCGACGCCTGGTAGCTGATGTGGTCCGTTTCGCCGCAAGGTCAATCCCTGACCGAAGGCGCAGGGCGCCGTCCGGCATAGCACGTGGCCGCATGCGCGAGGGTATCAGGCTTCTTCCAGCCCGCGCAGCATCTCGATGATCGCCGAGAAGTCGCGGCCGCCCTGCCCCTGCCTGTCGAAAAGCCCGTAGAGCTGCGCCGCCAGGCCGCCGAGCGGCGTCGCCGCACCGGTCGAAAGAGCCGCCTCCTGCGCGAGCGTCAGGTCCTTCAGCATCAGCGCGGCGGCAAAGCCCGGCTTGTAGCCGCTGTTGGCGGGCGAGGCCGGAACGGGACCCGGCACGGGGCAATAGCTGGTCAGCGACCAGCATTGCCCCGACGAGGTGGAGGCGACGTCGAAGAGGGCCTGGTGCGAGAGCCCGAGCTTTTCGCCGAGCGCGAAGGCCTCGCAGACGCCGATCATCGAGATGCCGAGGATCATGTTGTTGCAGATCTTCGCGGCCTGGCCCGCGCCGGGGCCGCCGCAATGCACGATCCTGCGGCCCATGGCGGCAAGGATGGGCTGGGCTTGCGCGAATGCCGCCTCCGTTCCGCCGGCCATGAAGGTGAGCGTCGCCGCCGCCGCTCCGCCGGTGCCGCCGGAGACCGGCGCGTCGAGGGACGGGCAGCCGCGCCCGGCGGCGAGCGCATGCGCCCTGCGCGCGTTTTCCACGTCGATGGTGGAGCTGTCGACCAGCAGCGTGCCCGCCTCGACGAGGCCGCAAAGCTCGCCCCATACGGAGAGCACATGCGTCCCCTTCGGCAGCATGGTGACGACGCATTCGGCGCCGTCGACCGCCTCGGCAAGCGTCGCGGCGGCCGAAACGCCGGTCGCGGCCGCCGCCGCGCGCGAGGTTTCGGAAAGGTCGAAGCCGGCCACGGCATGGCCGGCCTTCACCAGGTTGGCCGCCATGGGGCCGCCCATATTGCCGAGGCCAACAAATGCGATCTTCGTCATGTCTTCCTCACCTCGTCCGGAACAGGGGTTCGCTCTCCGCAAGATAGGCCTCGATCGCCGCGTCGGGGACCGCATCGAGGCTTGCCGGCGACCATTTCGGGTCGCGGTCCTTGTCGACCAGAGCGGCACGCACGCCCTCGTAGAAATCGTGCTGCGTGAGCACATGCGCCGCGGCGGCGAACTCGCGCTCGAGGCATGCCTCCAGGCTGCGGCTCGCCCGGCCGAGCCGCAGCAGCCTCAGCGCCAGCTTGAGGCTGGTCGGCGAGCGGCGGCGCAGGACGGCGAGCGTCTCGGCCGCGAAGGGGTCGTGCTCGGCCTCAAGCGCCGCGACGATCTGCGCCACGGCGTCGAACCGGAACGTCCGGTCGATCAGCGCGCCGTTCGCCGCAAGCACGCCACCTTCGGCCGGCATTGCGAAGCCTGCGGCGGTCGCGACGACACGCTCGCGCGCCGCACCGGCCGGCAGCGCCGCAAGCGCCTCCATGAGGTCGGCGAGCCGCGCGGAGGGCACCAGATGATCGGCGAGCCCGGCGTGGATCGCGTCCGCAGCCCCCACCTCGTTTCCGGTGAGGCCCATCCACGTGCCCGCCTCCCCCGGCGCGCGGGGCAGGAGCCAGGTCGCGCCGACATCCGGGAAATAGCCGATGCCGGTCTCCGGCATGGCAAGGCGCGTGCGCTCGGTGACGATGCGCACGCTGCCATGGGCGGCGATGCCGACGCCCCCGCCCATGGTGATGCCGTCCATCAGCGCCACATAGGGTTTCGGATAGCGGGCGATCGCGGCGTTCAGCGGGAATTCCTCGCGCCAGAAGCGCAGCGCCTCCGGATCGCCGCGCCGGCCGAGGTCATGGATGATGCGCACGTCGCCGCCCGCGCACAGGCCGCGCTCGCCCTCGCCCGTCAGCACCACGCAGGTGACGGAGGCGTCCCCGGCATAAAGGGCGAGCGCATCCTTCATCGCGCGCACCATCGGCAGGGTCAGGCTGTTCAGCGCGCGCGGCCGGTCGAGGCGGACGATCGCCGCCGATCCCCTGCGCTCGAAGCGGATGTCCTCGTGTCGCTCCATCCTGCTCCCCTCCTTTACCGGTTGTCGGCGAGGATCATGTCCGCCGCCTTCTCGGCGATCATGACGGTCGGCGAGTTCGTGTTGCCGGAGGTGATCCGCGGCATGATCGAGGCGTCCGCGACGCGCAGGCGGCCGAGCGCGCGCAGCCTGAGCCGCGGGTCGACGACGCTCTCCGCGTCGCCGCCCATCCGCAGCGTGCCGACCGGATGGAAGATGGTGGTGCCGATGTCGCCGGCCGCCCGCTTCAGCTCCTCGTCGGTCTCGTAGGACGGGCCGGGCTTGTATTCCTCCGGCCGGAAGCAGGCGAAAGCCGGCTTGGCGACGATCTCGCGCGTCAGGCGGATGGCGCGCACGGCGATGGCGCGGTCGCCCTCGGTGGAAAGGTAGTTCGGGCGGATCTGCGGCTGCAGGGAGAAATCGGGACCCTTCAGGTGAACCGAGCCGCGGCTTTCCGGCCTGAGGTTGCACACGCTCGCTGTCATGGCCGGGAACGCGTGGACGGGATCGCCGAACTTGTCGAGCGAGACGGGCTGGACGTGATATTGCAGGTCCGGCGTCTCCTTGTCCGGGCCCGAGCGGGTGAAGATGCCGAGCTGGCTCGGCGCCATGGACATCGGACCGGAACGGCGCAGCGCATATTCCAGGCCGATCGACGCCTTGCCGAGAAGGCTGCTCGCCTTCTCGTTCAGCGTCGGCACGCCCGTCACCTTGTAGACGAGGCGAAGCTGGAGATGGTCCTGCAGGTTCTCGCCGACCCCCTTCGCCTCGGCGACGACCGGCACGCCAGCCTTTTGCAGCACGTCGCCCGGCCCGACGCCGGAAAGCTCGAGGATGTGCGGCGAGCCGATCGCCCCGGCGCTGAGGATCGTCTCCCGGCGCGCGCGGGCTTTCCGGGCGACGCCGTCGCGGTGGAACTCGACGCCCGTCACCTCCCCGCCCTCGATCAGCAGGCGGCTCACCTGCGCCCTGGTGACGACCTTCAGGTTGCCGCGGCTTCTCGCGGGCTTGAGGAACGCCTTGGCCGTGTTCCAGCGGATGCCCGAGCGCTGGTTGACGTCGAAATAGGCCGAGCCCTCGTTGTCGCCGCGGTTGAAGTCCTTCGTCGGCGGGATGCCGGCCTCTTCCGCGGCCTTGCGGAAGGCGTCGAGCACGGCCCAGCGCACGCGCGAGGTCTCGACCCGCCATTCGCCGCCGGCGCCGTGCATCTCGTCGGCGCCGCCATAGTGGTCCTCCGACTTGCGGAAATAGGGCAGCACGTCGTCCCAGCCCCAGCCATCGCAGCCCGCCTGGCGCCAGAGGTCGTAGTCGCGCGCCTGCCCGCGCATGTAGATCATGCCGTTGATCGAGGAGCAGCCGCCAAGCACCTTGCCGCGCGGATAGCCGAGCGCCCGGCCGTTCAGGCCCTCCTCCGGCTCCGTGCGGAAGCACCAGTCGGTGCGCGGGTTGTTGATGCAGTAGAGATAGCCGACGGGGATATGGATCCAGTGGTAGTTGTCGCTGCCGCCGGCCTCCAGGAGCAGGACGCGGTTGGCGCTGTCGGCCGAAAGGCGGTTTGCCAGCACGCATCCCGCGCTGCCCGCCCCGACGACGATGTAATCGAATTCCTCCATACCGGTCTCCATCCTTCGCCGTTCCCGCGCTCGACGGGAGCCGCAGGCCGTCACGGTCCTGATTGTCGCAAGCGGGGCCGGCCGACCGGCGGCCCCGGCACCCTTATCGCCTGTGCTCGAAGCCCAGCCGCCGCCCGAGGCGGGAAGCATAGAACTCTCCGACGAGGCCGCGGCGGAAGAGCAGCACGCACACCATGAAGACCACCCCCGTCACGATCGTCACGGGGAAGTCGGAGGTGGCGAGATAGTTCTGCAGCGTCACGACAAGCCCGGCGCCGAAGACGGGACCGACGAGCGTGCCGATGCCGCCGAGCAATGTCATCAGGATCACCTCGCCGGACATCTGCCAGGTGACGTCGGTCAGCGTGGCGAACTGGAAGACCAGCGCCTTGACGCCGCCGGCAAGCCCGGCAAGCGCCGCCGACATCACGAAGGCGCCGAGCTTGTAGTACTGCACCGAGTAGCCGAGCGAGACGGCGCGCTGCTCGTTCTCGCGGATCGACTTCAGGATCATGCCGAAGGGCGAGTTGACGAAGCGCCAGATGACGAGGAGGCCGATCACGAAGACGGCGAGCGTGAAATAGTACATGTTGGTGGAGACCGAGAGGTCCACGAGGCCGAACAGGTGGCCGCGCGGCACGCCCTGGATGCCGTCCTCGCCCTTGGTGAACTCCGCCTGCAGGCAGAAGAAATAGAACATCTGCGAGAGCGCCAGGGTGATCATCGCGAAATAGATGCCCTGCCGGCGGATGGCGAAGAAGCCGATGACGAGGCCGAGCGCGGCCGCGCCGGCGACGCCGAGGAGAACGCCGAGCTCCGGGGTCCAGTGCCATTCCTTGACGGCATGCGCCGTGAAATACGCCGCGCCCCCGAAGAAGGCCGCATGGCCGAAGGAGAGCAGCCCCGTATAGCCGATCAGGAGATTGAAGGCGCAGGCGAAGAGGGCGAAGCACAGGAGCTTCATCAGGAAGACCGGATAGAGGAAGAGCGGCGCGACGGCGAGCGCCGCAAGCCCCGCCACCAGGAAGCCGATCCGGATCGCGTGCGCCGTGGCGCTGCGGGCCCCGGCCCGTTCGCTGCGGTCGGTCGTTTCAACCATGTCCGCCATGTCAGGCATCCTTCCCGAAGAGGCCGGCCGGCCGGAGCAGGAGCACGATGGCCATGATGACGAAGATCACGATGTTCGAGGCTTCCGGATAGAAGACCTTCGTCAGCCCCTCGGCGATCCCCAACACGTAGCCGGTGACGATCGCGCCGAGGATCGAGCCCATGCCGCCCACGACGACGACCGCGAAGACCACGATGATGAGGTTCGTGCCCATCAGCGGCGAGACCTGGTAGATCGGCGCGGCGAGCACGCCGGCAAAAGCGGCGAGCGCCGCCCCGAGGCCGTAGGTCAGGGTCAGAAGCAGCGGCACGTTGATGCCGAAGGCCTGCACGAGCATGGTGTTCTCGGTCGCCGCCCGCAGATAGGAGCCGAGCTTGGTCTTCTCGATCAGGAGCCAGGTGCCGAGGCAGGTGGCGAGCGAAACGGCGACGACCCAGCCGCGATAGTTCGGCAGGAACATGAAGCCGAGATTGGTGCCGCCCGCCAGCAACGGCGGCACCGAATAGGGCTGGCCCGCCGCGCCGTAGAGGTAGCGGAACGTGCCTTCGATGGTCAGCGCCAGGCCGAAGGTGAAGAGAAGCCCGTAGAGCGGGTCGAGGTCGTAGAGCCGGCTCAGCATCGTGCGCTCGACCAACGCCCCGAAGAGGCCGACGACAAGCGGCGCGACGAGGAGCGCCACCCAGTAGTTGACGCCGAGATATTGCAGGAGCAGCAGCGCCGCGAAGGCGCCCAGCATGTATTGCGCGCCGTGCGCGAAGTTGATGACGCGCAGGAGGCCGAAGATGACGGCAAGGCCGAGGCTCAGCATCGCATAGAACGAACCGTTGATCAGCCCGATCAGCAACTGGCCGAGGAACGCCTGAAGGGGAATGCCGAAGATCGTCGTCATGGCATCAGACTCCCAGCACCTTGTGAAGCATGGTCATGCGGTCCGGCAGCTCCGACACCGGGAAATCCGCCACCATCCGCCCATGGTCCATCAGATAGAAGCGGTCGGCGACCTTGCTGGCGAAGCGGAAGTTCTGCTCGACGAGCAGGACGGTCATGCCGCGCGCCTTGAGTTTTCTAAGCACCTCGCCGATGCGCTGCACGATCACCGGCGCAAGGCCCTCCGTCGGCTCGTCGAGGATCAGGAGACGCACGCCGGTGCGCAGGATGCGCGCGATCGCCAGCATCTGCTGCTCGCCGCCGGAGAGCTTCGTGCCGGGGCTCGTCCGCCGTTCCAGGAGGTTGGGGAAGAGCTCGTAGATCTCGTCGAGCGGCATGCCGCCGTCCGCCACCACCGGCGGCAGCAAAAGGTTCTCCTCGACGGTGAGGCTGGCGAAGATGCCGCGCTCCTCCGGCACGAAGCCGATGCCGGCATGGGCGGTGCGGTGAAGGGGGACGGAGAGCATGTCGCGGCCGGCAAAGCGGATCTCGCCGCGGCGCTCGCGGATGATGCCCATGATCGTGCGAAGCGTCGTCGTCTTGCCGACGCCGTTGCGGCCGAGGATGGTGATCGTCTCTCCCTCTCCCACCACCATGTCGACGCCGTGCAGGACATGGCTCTCGCCGTACCAGGCATGCAGGTCGGCGACCTGAAGAAGCGCTCCCATGTCAGGCTTCCTCCGTGCCCATGTAGGCGGCGCGCACCCGCGGGTCCTCGCTCACCGTCCGGTAATCGCCTTCCGCGAGGATTTCCCCGCGCTGGAGGACGGTCACGTGGTCGCAGATGTCGGCGACGACCTTCAGGTTGTGCTCCACCATCAGCACGGCCCGCTCGCGCGCCACGGCGCGGATGATGCGCGCCACGACGGCGACGTCCTCCCCGCCCATGCCGGCCATCGGCTCGTCGAGCAGCAGGACCTTCGGGTCGAGCGCCAGCGTGGTCGCGATCTCCAGCACGCGCTTGCGCCCGTAGGAGAGGTCCGCCGCCATCACGTCGCGCGCCTCGGAAAGGCCGACGGCGGATATAAGCTGGTCCGCGCGCTCGTTCAGCCGGTCGAGCGCCGAAAGCGGCAGCCAGAACTGCGTGGCGAGCCCGTTCGGCCGCTGCAGGGCGACGCGCACGTTGTCCAGCACGGAAAGATGCGGGAAGACGGCGGAAATCTGGAACGACCGCACGAGGCCCATGCGGGCGACGCGGTCCGGAGCCATGCCCGTTATGTCGGTCCCGAGCAGGGTGATCGTGCCGCTCGTCGGGGTCAGGAACTTGGTCAGGAGGTTGAAGACCGTCGTCTTGCCCGCGCCGTTCGGCCCGATCAGGGCATGGACGCGCGCATGGTGCACGTCGAGGTCCACGTTGCTCACGGCCTTGAAGGCGCCGAAGTTCATGCCGAGGCCGCGGGCGGACAGCACCACCCGCGGATCCTCGTTGCTCTGTTGCGCGGCGAGCGTCGTCACTGTCGCGGGCCGCCGCTTACTGCGAGACCAGCGGGCAGCCGCTCTTGGCCGGATCAATGAAGGCCTCGTCGCCCGGAATGGTCGCGAGCACCTTGTAGTAGTCCCATGCCACGTCGCTCTCGCCGGGCTTCTTCACCTCCATGAGGTACATGTCGTGGATCATGCGGCCGTTGGCGCCGACCTTGCCGTTCTCGGCGAAGACGTCGTTGACCGGCATTTCGTGCAGGGCCTTGGCGACGGCCTCCGTCTCGTCGGTTCCGGCCTTCTCGATCGCCTTGAGATATTGCGTGACGGCGGAATAGGTGCCGGCATGCACCATGTTGGGCATGGCGCCGGTGCGGTCGAAGAAGCGCTTGCCGAACTCGGCCGCCTCGGGCGTGCGGTTCCAGTAGAAGCCTTCCGTCAGCGTCAGGCCCTGGGCCGCCTCCAGGCCGAGGCCGTGCACCTCGGCGAGCGTGAAGAGCAGCGCGGCGAGCCGCTGGCCGCCGGCGACGATGCCGAACTCGGCCGCCTGCTTGATCGAGTTGGACGTGTCGAGGCCGGCATTGGCAAGGCCGATCACCTTGGCGCCCGAGGACTGCGCCTGGAGCAGGAAGGACGAATAGTCCGTGGTCGCCAGCGGATGGCGCACGGAGCCGGAGACCGTGCCGCCGTTCGCCTTGACGAAGTTGGCGGTGTTCTCCTCGAGCGAATAGCCGAAGGCATAGTCCGCGGTCAGGAAGAACCAGGTGTCGCCGCCTTCCTTCACCAGCGCCCCGCCCGTGCCGACGGCGAGCGAATAGGTGTCGTAGGCCCAGTGGAAGCCGTAGGGGCTGCATTGGGCGCCCGTCAGCTCGGTCGTGGCCGCGCCGGTGACGATGTCGATCTTCTTCTTCTCCTTGGAGATCGCCTGGACCGCGAGCGCGACGGAGGACGTCGTCAGCTCCATGATCGCGTCCACCTGCTCGGTGTCGTACCACTGGCGCGCGATGTTCGAGGCGATGTCCGGCTTGTTCTGATGGTCGGCGGTGATGACCTCGACGGACGCGCCGAGCACCTTGCCGCCATAGTCCTCGACCGCCATCCTGGCCGCCTCGAAGGAATACTTGCCGCCGAAATTGGCGTAGACGCCCGACTGGTCGTTCAGGATGCCGATCTTGACCACGCCGTCGGAAACGTCGGCATGGGCCGCCGTCGAGCCTGCGAGCAGCACGGCCATGGATGCAATCAATCTGGTGCGCATGGTTTCTCCTCCCAGAGAATATGAAAAGTGCAATCTGTTCAAAAATGCCCGGACGCTCTCCTCAAAGCATCTGGCCTGCCGTGCAGTTTCCGGAATTTCGACGTTGACACAAGGGCGGACGGCTGGCTATTTGCGAACAAAGCCTGTTCATTTTTGAACAGACGGAGCCATAAGCCGTGCATCCGCAGTTTACCTGGGACGACCTGCAGTTCTTCCTTGCCGTGGCGCGGACCGGACACCTCTCGGCGGCGGCGCGGCAGCTGCGCACGAGCCACGCCACGGTCTCGCGCCGCATCGACCGGCTGGAATTCGCCCTCAAGGTCAAGCTCTTCGAGCGCAATGCGCGCGGTTACATCCTCACGCAGATGGGGCAGCGCTTCGTCGAGACCGCCGAGCGCATCGAGGGCGAGACGGAGCGGCTGCAGGCCGACATCGCCTCGGGCGCGACCTCGCAGCGGGGCGTCGTGCGGCTGAGCGCGCCGGAGGGCTTTTCCAACTTCTTCTTCGCCGAGCGGCTGCCGGCCTTCGTGCGGCAATATCCGGCGATCTCGCTGGAACTGGTGACGATCCAGCAGATCATGTCGCTGTCGCGCAAGGAGGCCGACGTCGCCGTCACACTCGATCCGCCGAAGGCCGGACCCTACTTCGCCGAGAAGATCCTGGACTACAGCCTGCATGTCTACGGCGCCCGCCCTTACCTTGCCGCGATGCCGCCGATCCTGACGCGCGACGACCTCCTCGCCCATCCCTTCATCGGCTATATCGAGGACATGATCTTCGCCCCGGGCCTCGATTATCTCGGGGACGTGCACCGCGGCATCAAGCCCGCGTTCCAGAGCTCCAGCATCTTCGCCCAGCTGACGGCGACGCGCAACGGGCTCGGCCTGTGCGTGCTGCCGCACTTCATCGCCGCGCGCTACCCGGAGCTCGAGATCGTGCTGCCGCAGGCCGTGGAGCTCAGGCGCAGCTACTGGCTGCTCTGCCACAGGGACATGCGCGACGTTCCGCGCATCCGCAGCGTCATCAGCTATATCGGAAACACCGTCCGCTCCAACGCCTCCCTCTTCATGCGCAACCTACGGGCCGAATCCGCGGCAGGCGTGCAAGATGCAGGCCCCACGGAGCCCCGCACGGCCGCTTCGGGACCATTGCCTGCCGAATAGCGTGCCGGCGCGGCCTACCGCCGATCGGCCTGCTTCATCGCCTGCACGGCAAGCTTGGGCGCGAGGATGCGCGTATCGCGGCTCTAGAGGAGCGCGGCCACCCTCTCGGCCGTCGCCCTGGCCGAGAAGGGGTTCTGGCCCGTGACCAGGCGCCCGTCCGCGACGACATGGGAAACGAAAGGCAGGAGCGCCTTCGCGTACAGGGCGCCGCGCCGCTTCATCTGCTCTTGCGCATTGTAGGGCATCTTGCGTGCGACCCCGGCCAGGACCTCCTCCGTCCAGGAAAAGCCCGTTATCCGCCGCCCCGCAACCAGCAGCCTGCCGTCGGAAAGCCGGGTGTTCAACAGGCCGCAATAGCCGTGGCAGACCGAGGAGACGATCCCGCCCTGCTCCCAGATGGCGCGCGTGATCCGCTGCAATCCCTCGTCGTCGGGAAAATCCCACATGACCGCATGCCCGCCCGTGAAATAGATGGCGTCGTAATCCGCCGGGGCGATCTCGTCGGGCCGCGCGGTCGAGGACAGCAACGCCATCCGCGCGGGATCGTCGAGCCAGGCCTTCGCCGAGGCGTCGAGAAGCGGCCATTTGAGGGCGCGCGGCTCCAGCGGCGACACGCCGCCTTTGGGGCTGACGATGTGCTGCTCATAGCCGTGCGCCTCGAACACGTCCCATGCATGCGTCAGCTCCGACAGCCAGAGGCCGGTCGGATGCGACGGATCGTCATAGTGGGCGACGTTGCTGACAATGTGGAGAACACGTTTCGCCATGCTCAGGACCTCCTCGCGCTGGAACCGCGAGCAGTCTTACCCTTGAAGCAGACTTCAAGGTCAAGGCAAATCGAGGCCGCCGACGAAACGAGCCGACCCCGTGATCTCGAAACGGGCCTCCGCCGCCCTCCTACTCCCCATGGTCATAGCTGCCTTCGGCCATGCCGCGCTTCCAATAGTTCAGGATATAGGCCCTTTCGGCAGGAAGACCGCATTCGCGCCTCGCGAACGCGCGGATGCGGCGCGAGATCGCGGCCTCCGCGCCGACCCAGAGATAGGCGTCGCGAAGGGCCTGCGCGCCCAGCGCCAGCACGGCCGGCGCCAGGAGATCCTGCGAGGCGTCTCCATGGAGCCAGGTCAGCGTCATGGCAGGCGGCACGCGCAGCGCCTGCTCCTCCCAGGCATCGGGGACCATGATGAGCAGATCGCCGGCGGCTGTCTGCGGGAGGCGATCCAGTATGAACGCGATCGCGGGCAGCGCCGTATGGTCGCCCGCAAGCACATATCGCTTCGGCTCGGCCTCCAGGATGCGCGCGTGCGGCCGCCAGAGGCCGACTTCCTCTCCGATGCGCGCCGCCGCCGCCCATCGCGACGCGACGCCCTCGTCGCCATGCAGCACGAAGTCGATGTCCATGCTGTTTTCGGCATAATCGAACTTGCGGACGCTGTAGGTGCGCACATAGGGGCGGCGCTCCGGGGGCGGATAGACCGCATGCCCGCGCGCATCGGCCGTCGGCCACTCCTGCCTGTCGAGGTCGCCGCGCGGGATCAGCGCATGGACATGCGGCCCCATGGAGCGCGGATGGCAATCGAACCGCGACAGGTCGTCGACCTGGACCGAGACCCGCTGCATGCGCGGCGTGACGCGCTCGCTGCGGAGCACGGTGGCGATACGGAAGTTCTCCGGCCGGACGATCGGCGCGGCGCTGGTTTCGTCGTTGGTCAACGCTCCCTCCTCAGGAGAAGCAGAAAGAAAGGGCCGGCCAGGAAGGAGGCGAAGAGCCCGGCGGGTATCTGGTAGGGAAAGATCACCGAGCGCCCCGCCCAATCCGCCGCGATCATGACGACCGCGCCGGCAAGGCTGCTGGCGAGGAGATGGTCGGCCGGGCGGTTAAAGCCGGCAAGGCGCGTCAGGTGCGGGGCGAGCAGCCCGACGAATGTCAGCGGCCCCACGGCAAGCGTCGCCGCCGCCGTCAGCCCGGCGGTGACGGCCAGCAGGCCCAGCCTGACGGCGGCGACGCGCATTCCCAGCGACGATGCCACGCCTTCCCCGAGGGGCAGGATGCCGAGCGGGCGAACCGCCAGCGCGAGAAGCGCCAGCAGCAGCACGCCGACCCCGGCCGTGACGACGGCGCGCATCTGCGTGACCGCATAGGTCGAACCGACCATCCAGCCCAGCAGCATGGCCATCCTCGGATCGCCGCTCGCCATCAGCACGGCCGCCAGGGCGCTCAGCAGCGTGCCGAAGGCGATGCCGACGAGAAGGAGGCGATCGGGCGCGAACCGTGTCCGCCGCCCCGATGCAAGGATTGCAAGAAGGCTGAGGAAGGCGCCGCAGGTCGTCGCCGCAAGCTGCCAGGCGTGGGAGGGTGCCGGCACGAGGAACAGGAGGGCGATGAGGCCGAGCGCCGCGCCCGAGGAGACGCCCAGGATCTCGGGGCTCGCCAGCGGGTTGGCGGTCATGCGCTGGATCACCACGCCGGCGGCCGCCAGCATGGCCCCCGCCATGCCCGCCGAAACGACGCGCGGCCACCGCCAGGGCAGCATGTCCTTCAGGGCCTGCCCCGTCAGCCACGCCCATCCGCCAGGCCCCCGGCCGAACGCGAGGGCGCAAAGGAATAGCAGGACGGCGAGGACAAGAAGGGCGGCAAGGGCCAGGTCCGGCCGGTGAAGCCGGCGAGGTCCCTCGGCCTGTTGCGCCCGGGGCAGGCCCTCGGCCCCCATGCGCGGAAGCAGCCAGAGAAGCAGCGGCGCACCGAGGAGCGCCGTGGCCGCGCCGGTCGGTATTTCCCGCGGAAGCGGCGCAAGCTGCACCATCTGGTCCGTCACCCAGAGCAGGCCGGCCCCGACGAGAGGAGCCGCCCGCAGCTGGGCGGCCATGGTGCGCGCGCCGGCGGCCCGGGCGATGGCGGGCGCGGCAAGGCCGATGAAGGCGATCATGCCCGCGGCGCTCACGACGGCCGCCGAAAGGCCGGTCGCGACCAGCAGCGTGGCCACCCGGAGCGGCGCGACGCCGATGCCCAGCGAACGGGCGCTCTCGTCGCCGATCGACAGGAGGCGGAGCGGGCGCAGGAGCGCGGCGGCAAGAAGCCCGGCGATCGAAAGGCGCAGCAGGAGACCGCCCGACGCCTCCCAGCCGTTCTGGACGAGCGAGCCCGAACCCCAGAGGAAGACGCCCGTCAGGTAGTGCTGGTTGAAGAGAACGAGGACGCCTGACGCCGCGCCGGCATAAAGGCTCGCGAACACGCCGGCGATGATCACCCGTGTCGGCGAAAACTGCCGGCTCCAGCCCACCGCCATGACGAGGAGGAGAGCGGCAAGCGATCCTGCGAACGCCACGCCCTCCGCCCCGACGGTGCCGGCCGCCGCCGGATACCAGAGCGTCACCACGACGAGCGCCAGTTGGGCGCCGGCAGCCACGCCAAGCGTGCTCGGCTCTGCAAGCGGGTTGCGCAGCACCGCCTGGTAGAGCACCCCGGCAAGGGCGAGCCCCGCCCCGGCCAGCAGGCTGATCGCCATGCGGGGAAACAGGCTGTCCCGCGCAAGCAGCACCGCGATGTCGCCGGAGCCATCCGGATCCGGCAGCCGTCCCCATTCCGCGACAGGCAGCAGGCGCGCGAGCGTAGCGACCGACAGAGCCGCACCGAGCGCCATCAGGGCGGCGGCAAGCACGATGGACCGATCGAGGGCCGGCTTGCCGGGACGACGAAGCACGCTCTCAACCCGCATCGAGCGCGCCCCGGTCGATAAGGCCGTCCACGATGCCGGCGAAGCGGTGGGCGGTCGGCAACGCGCCGTACATCTCGAGATAGGGAACCGGAAGGACGCGCGCCGCGCGCACGAAGGGAAGGCTGCGCCAGATCGCGCTTTTCTCGAGGGTGCCGATCGCCGTCTTGGCGATGGGGCTTTCGATATAGAGGAAAACGCCGTCCGGCATGCCGGCAAGGCTGTCGATCCCCTTGCTGGCGATGCCCCAGGGGCTCGTCTCGCCGCCATAGGCGTTGCGAAGGCCGACACGGCGCATCACGCCATCGAAAAGGCTGTTGCGGCCGTAGAGGATGACGTGCCGCCCGTCGAGGAGCGGGCTCGCCAGGAACACCGGGCGCAGGCGCCTTGCCGCAACCTGTGCCGCGAGCCGGTCGAGGCGGGAGCGATGGGCGGCGAGGAACGCCTCCGCGGCCGCGCCCGTGCCGGTGAGGCCGGCGATCTGCCTGAAGGAGGACGCGGCGCCCTCCTCCGTCGAGCCCGCCACGCCGTAGACCGGCGCCGAAATCACCGGCGCGATCCTCTCCAGGAGTTCGACGGACGGGCCTATGCCGAAAGAGCGGACCATGACGTCGGGTTTCAGGGCCTGCAGCATCTCCAGGTTCGGTTCATAGTAGAAGCCGACGTCCACGGCGTGGCGCAGGAGCGGCAGGTCGCCCTCGACCTTCCTGTAGCCGTCGAGGCCGGCGACGCCCGCCGGCGCGATGCCGAGCGTCGTCAGCATCTCCGTCGAGGGCGCATCGAGCGCGACGATCCGCCGGGGCGCCGGCGCGGCGCGGGCCCCGCCCGCCGTCGCAAGGACGCCGCCAAGCCATGCCAATGCCTTGAGGGCCTCCCGGCGCCGGGCCAGGCCCGCGGACGTCGCGTTCACCATCGGTACTTGAGTGTGGCGTTGATGGTCCTGCCCTGGCCGTAGTAGCATTGCATCGCGTTCTGGCAGTAGCCCACATATTCCTTGTTCAGGAGGTTCGTGGCGGTGACGCGCAGGTCCAGTCCGTCGAGCCGGCTATCCAGCTTGCCGAAGTCGTAGTTGAGCGCCGCATCGACCAGGACGTGGCCGCCCACCTCGAACAGGTTGTCGGCGTCGCCATACGACTTGCCCTGATAGCGAAGACCGCCCGCAAGCCCGAGGCCGGCGAGCGCGCCGTCCTCGAACCGATAGTCCAGCCAAACCGAGGCCTGGTGATCCGGCACCATCACCAGCTGCTTGCCGAGCAGGGACTCTGCGCCCGGATTGGCCCTGGTAATCTCGGAATCCGTGTAGGCATAGGAGGCGATGAGGTTCAGGGCCGGCGTCAGCGCGGTCTTCGCCTCCATCTCGAAACCGCGCACGCGTGCTTGCCCGGCTTGCAGCAGGCCCGTGCCGCCCGGCGTGCGATTGGGAGCCGTGACGTTCTCCTGGTCGATCTGGAAAGCCGAAAGCGTCACGAAGGTATCGCCGTCGACGCTCTGGTACTTCAGGCCCGCCTCGATCTGCTCGCCCTCGAGCGGCGCCAGCGGCCCGCCCGTCGTGCTCACGCCGTCGATCGGATCGAACGACGTCGAATAGGAGACATAGGGCGCAAAGCCGTTGTCGAAGAGGTAGGTAAGGCCGATCCGGCCCGTCAGCTTGCCGTCGTCGTAATCGAAGCTCGAGACGTTCAGCCCCTGGGGCGAACTTCCCCTCATCCAGTCCTGCCGAAGGCCGGCCGTGACGATCCAATTGTTCCACCGCATCTGGTCTTGCGCGTAAAGGCCGACTTGCCGGCGCTCCATGTTGTAGGCGATGCGCGGGATGAGCGTGGGGACAGCAGCGCCGTAGACCGGGTCATAGAGGTCGAAGGTGCCGCCATAGATGTTCGAAGCGAAACGATAGCTGTCGTCGAGATGGAGGTAATCGAGACCGAGGAGAACCTTGTGCTCGACCGCCCCGGTCTCGAAACGCCCCTCCAGGTTCGTATCGACCGTAAAGGTATCGGCTGCCCCGATGCCGCGGGTGGCGACGCGCATCACCTCTCCCGGAGCGACCAGCGCTGCCGCAGGGCTCGCCTTGGTATCGATGTCGACGCTATTGAATTGCAGGTTCTGGCGCAGCGTCCAATCCGTGTCGAATTCATGCCTGAAGTTGTAGCCGACAGCGTATTGTTCACGCTCGTAACCGTCGTAGCCCGGTTCGCCGGCGTAGCGGCTCGGCGGCAACTTGCCGAGCGGACTGGGCAGCAGGGTGCCGGCCGCCGGCAGGCTCATGTAGTCGGAGATCGTGTCGTCCTTCTGGTACTGCCCGTAGACGGTCAGCGACGTCGCTTCCGTCGGCCGCCAGGTCAAGGCCGGGGCGATGAACTGGCGCTCGTCGTGGCCGAAATCGATCCGCCCGCCCGCGTCCCTGGCGAGACCTGTCAGGCGATAGAGGAACTGGCCGTCCTCGTCGACCGGGCCGGAAAAGTCGAACATCCCCTGCTTGCGATCATGGCTGCCGCCCTGGACGGCGATCTCGCGCAGCGGCGTCTCGGTCGGCATCTTCGTGGTCATGTTGATGAGGCCGCCCGGAAGATTCTGGCCGTACAGGACGGAAGAAGGCCCCTTGAGCACATCGATGCGCTCCAGGCTGTAGGGCTCGATCCGCGCAAGGGCGGCGCTATAGGCACCGTAGGGCAAACGTGAGCCGTTGAGGTTGTAGCGCACGTAAAAGCCGCGCGACTGGAGGACGTCGTTGCGGCTGTCGCTGTCGCCGAAAGTCGCCACGACGCCCGGCGTGTATCGCGTGGCTTCGGTGACGTTCTGCGCGCCCTGCCGGTCGATCTGGTCGCGGGTCACGACATTGACGGACTGCGGCACCTCGATCAGCGGCGTATCGGTCTTGGTCGCCGTCACGCCGGAAGTGGCGACGTAGCCGTCGGTCAGCCCCGCTGCCTGGCCGTCCACGGTGATCGTCTGGAGGACCGTGGATCCGTCGGCGACCGTCGCTGCGCCTACCGTCGAACCGCCGCCGAGTATGGCGACCGTGTTCGCGCCCGTGAATGCGTAGGAGAGCCCCGAGCCGGCGAGCAGCCGGGAAAGCGCCTGCTCCGCCGTCATCGTGCCCGTGACGGACGGCGCCATCGCGCCGGATGCAATCGAGGTCTGGTAGGCGATCTGGAGGCCGGTCTGCCTTGCGAGCGTGCGCAAGGCCTGATCGAGGGGCTGAGCGGGGATGTCGAAGGCATGCGTGCGCGCCGCCTGAGCGGCGGCGACCTGCGGCGGGAGGACGAACGGAACCGCCCCGGCCCAAAGCGCCGTCGTCACAACCACCATCGCAGTCAGGCGCGCACGGCACGCGGTTCCCCTTCTGCACCATGTTCCGGATTTCTTACGCATGCCATCCCCACAGACCGAAATTCAAGACGGAAGGAGACCGGCCGCGGCCGCCGCGGGCAGCAGGTTCGATCCCCTCTTTTCGTGTCTATGACGCGCAGGCCGGACCGGCACCTAAAGAGCGGCGACAAAGTTTTTCGAGAAAATCTACGTGATGAGCACCAGGACGCCCGGGATGCGGCGCACCGTCCGGCCCTGCGTGCGTGCAAGCGCATAGACCGCTTCCAGCGCTTCGGACGTGGAAAACATCGCGGTCACCGGAACATTGGAGGACGCACCCGGTGCATAGGCGATGCGCTCAGGCAGGTAGCGCCCCAGCTCGGCCATCGCGCTTGCGAACGGACGTCCCTCGAAGATGACCTTGCCGTTTCTCCAGGCAAGTTCCCTTTCCACATCCACCCGCGTTACCGGCCCAAGGCGTCCGCCCGCCGAGTAGCTGGCCTGCTCGTTGGAGGCGATGTCCAGCCGGTCGGCGCCATCGGTCGAAGACGGGGACGAGACGAGAACGCTGCCCTTTGCCACCGTGACGGTGGCCAGGTCGTCGATCGCCCTTACGGAAAAAACGGCGCTGCCGGCCTCGGTGCGGCCGCCGAAGGCGGAAACGCTGAAGATCGCGCCCGAGGACTTGCCCACGCTGAACTCGGCCTCTCCGCCCAGCAGCTCGACACGGCGGATCGCCGGGCCGAAATCGACGGCGAGCGCGCTGTCGGTGTTCAACGTGACCACCGTTCCATCGGGAAGCTCGTGCCTTGCCTGCTCGCCGACCGCCGTGCGCAGGTCCGTCCGCCACCAGCGTTGGAGACCCGGCAGGGCAAGGGCCGCCACCCCGGCCGCAACCGCGGCGCCGGACCCCAGCAGAAAAGCGCGCCGTCCGGCGGAAGGGGGACAATGCATGGCCGGCGCCCGATCGGCATGATCCTCGCGCAGGCCGCCGAGATCGCTCCAGAAGAGCCTTTCGCGCCGGAACGCCTCCGCATGCCGCGGGGACAGATCGCGCCAGGCCTTGAAGCGCTGCAGATCCCCCTCGCTGACCCGGCCGGACGTCAGGCGCACGATCCAGTCCCGCGCATCGAGATCGATGCGCCGATCCTCGTCAAATCTGTCCCGGTTCTCGTCCATGCTGAGACTTGCCAAAGGTTCACGCAGGCGGCGCTTCCGGCCGCCTTCGTCTTATAGACGCGCGAAACGGAATTTTACCTAAAGAAATCGGCTTGGTCAGATGCCCAGGTCATCACGAACCGTGGCGAGCTTCTCCAGGGCGCGGCGGATATGATAGTAGACGGCTTCCTCGCTCATCCCGAAGCGTTCGGCAAGCCGCCGGTGCGAGATGCCCTCCAGCCGGTTCATCAGGAAGATCCTGCGGGTCTTTTCCGGAAGGGTGTCGAGGGCCGCCTGGACCGCGCGGAGGTTCTGCCGGCTGATCAGGTGGCGTTCCGGCGAAAGGTCGTCGATACCCTCGCCGAGGAGATCCGCCAGCTCCCCGTCGAGCGTCAGGCGGCGGCGCTCCTTGCGCAGATAATCGGTGGTGGCGTTGTGAGCCACCCGGCTGACGAAGCCCGCCGTGTTCGCGATGTTCTCCGAAGCGCCGCGTTCAAGCTTCATCCAGGTGTCCTGGATCAGGTCGTCGGCAACCGCATTCGAGCCCGTCCGCAGCCGCGCCGACGCCGAAAGCCGCGGCTTCAGCGCCAGGAAAGCCTCAAGGAATCGCGTGAGCTTGCTTTTTTCCACACCGGGCATCCGGAAACCGTCAACACCAAGCCTCGTATTGCCCAAATGGAAAACGCCTTCAACGACAATAGGTTATAAACGTTCTAAACGGGCAGAGAAACCTTCCTTCGACAATCATGTTTAGTGCTTGATTTTCTTGCCGTTGCGCAGCGCGCGGCCATCTGCCCCCGTGCGGGGCTGCGTGAAATTTGAAGGGGAGAGTTGCATAATTGCGACAACGGGCCGATGGCCGGCGGCCATCCGCAGTTGCGGCAACGACCGCGGCCATGGAGCGGAGAACGAAACTTTGCGCGCCCTTAAAAACATGATATTTCAAGTCATGATTTAAGCGAGCCCGGCTCGAAGGCATGTACCGGCGGCATCCCGCCGCCGGAAACTCTCTTGATGTGCAATTCCCATGACGACAGCGAAAGCGGTCATTTTCGCAGGATCGGTCCAGCCGGAACGGAGGACGTTCCCCCGGCCTGCCCGGCCCCGGCGGATGCGGACGGCCTTGCCGCCGGCTTCCGCGCTGCTGCTGTCCCTGGCCGTGCACGCCGGCGCCGCGGCGGCGATCACCCTCCTGCTCGCACCGGTCGAGCCGTACATGCCGGAGCCGCAGCCGATGGCGATCATGGTCGCGTTCGTGGCCGACCCGGACTTGCAGGAGGACAAGCCGCAGGAGGTGCGCAAGGGCGACCGCGCCTCGCTCGCGCCGGACGACGCGGCCCCGGAAAAGAACGATCTCGACATTCCCGACGAGGCAGCCAAGCCCGACACGCTCCTCGAGCTCGAAGAGCTGCCGGACTCCGTTCCCGTCCCGGTGCGCCGGCCGAAGCCGGAGCGACGGACGGCCGAGAAAAAGGCCCGCGACAAGACGAAGCTCGCAACCGCCAAGGGCCTCGAGGACGAACCTCGGCCCGATATCCCCATCGGCGAGGACCTGCGGATGGCCGGCGAGGTGGATGCCACCCTCGCCTTCGCGGCCTCGCGCGGCGTGCGCCGGAACGTCGACGCGCAGGAGCGGTGGCTGGCCCGCCTGTCGACGCATCTCGAACGCCGCAAGCGTTATCCGCGCTCGTCCCTCTCCCGCCGGGAAGAGGGCATCGTCCATGTCCGCTTCGCCGTCGCGCCCGACGGCAAGGTGCTGATGCCCGAGATCGTCCGCTCCTCCGGCATCTCCGCGCTCGACGAGGAAGTCATGGCCCTCCTGGAGCGCGCCGCCCCGCTGCCAAAGCCTCCTTCCGACATCAACACGCTCGTCACCGTGCCGGTCGATTTCACGATCAAGCGCTGACAGCCATTTCCGTTTCCCCTTGTGTGGCATTCGCGCAACATGCAGCCAGGAATTTGCTTGCGCGCAATCCGCCGGGTTTATCCGCCGGGACAGGCTATCCGCCCGAATAATATGAGCTTTCCAAGAAGGTTTTGACGGCAGCGCGAAAGGATCGCTCCCTTCCCGCTCCCGGCACCGCAATTCGTTGATCTTGTGCGCAAATCGGTGTTGAGCCAAACGGTTGGTGACGACCAACCAGTGAGGCGAGAAATCGCGTTGAACCCGCATCGACGACACTCCTGCGATGCCCCGGCCGTTCGGACGACGCGCGGCACCGGCCGCAAGGCGGAGGATATTTCCCGATGAGCTGGGACATCCAGAAGCTCTTCCGGCGCCACGCGAGGGAAATCGCCCGGTCCCTGCGCCGCCGGGGACTGAACGCCGAAACGGCCGCCGACATCACGCAGGACACGTTCCTGCGCGTGCTCGTCTCGCCGCCCCCGGAAAACAGGGCGGCCCACAATCCGGCCGCCTACCTCTACCGGATTTCCCGCAATCTCAGGATCGACCACCAGCGCCGCGAGCGCCTGCTCGTCCGCGTGGACCTCGCCGAGGGCGATTTCGCCGCCATCGCCGACCCTTCCCCCTCCGCCGAGACGATCGTCTACGACCGTCAGCGGCTCGCCCTGACCGAGGCGGCGCTGGCCGAGCTTCCGGAAAGGACGCGCCGCGCATTCGAGCTGCACCGCATGGGAGAACTGACCATCTCCGAAACGGCGCAGGCGCTCGGCCTTTCCACCACGCGGACGTGGGTCCTGATCCGGAACGCCTACGAACATATCGATGCGCGCCTGCGCGGCATCTGATAGAAGCCCGGCGGGAAAATTCGCTCCTCCCATTCGTAAAACGAACATGAGCGTCTCCACCGGGACGGATCCGCAACGAGGACAGGCATGAACGAGGCGCCCGATGACCGGCAGCTGTTTCGCGAAGCGGCCGATCTCGCCATCCGCCTCCAGGGCGATCCGGAAAACCCCGTTTCGGTCGGCCTGGTGCGGGCATGGATCGCACGCAGCCCCGCCCACCGGCAGGCCTGGGCGCGCGTTGCCGAGATCCACGGCATGGCGGGGCAGGTCCTGGCGGAGCGCTACGACGGGGCCGATCGCCCGCCGCGGGGCGTCACGCGCCGCACGCTGATGATCGGCGCCCTGGCCGGAACGGGCGCGCTCGCCGCCGGCTCCCTGGTCCTTCCCGACCTGCTGGTCGAGCTGAGGGCGGACTACGTCACCTCGACCGGCGAGATCCGGCGGATCGAGCTTGCCGACGGCAGCGTCGTCACGCTCGGGCCGGCAAGCGCGATCGGGATCGACTACGCGCCGGCACGCCGGACCGTCCGGCTTCTCGCGGGCATGGCCTATTTCGACGTCGCGGGCGATGCCGCGCGTCCGTTCTCGGTCCTTTCGGGCGAGGTCACGGCCACGGCGCTCGGCACCGCCTACGACGTCTCCGACGATGCCGGGATCGTCTCCGTTTCGGTCAACCACGGAAGGGTTGCCGCCGCCATCGCCGAGGGACCGGCCGGCGAGGAGCTCGGCGCCGGAGACTGGATCGTCTTCGACCCCGCAACGCACGGCATAGCCGGCCGCGGCAGGCGGGATGCTTCGCAGATCGCCGCCTGGCGCAGCGGCATGATCGTCGCCGAGCAGGAAACCGTCTCCGCGCTGGTCGCTCGGATTTCCCGCTGGCATCCCGGCAAGGTCGTCGTCGCCGATCCCTTCCTCGGCGCCCGCGTCGTCAGCGGCGTCTTCGACCTCGGCGATCCGGTGCGCGCGCTGGAGGCCGTCGTGCGGCCCTTCGGCGCGCGCGTGCGCAGGATCACCCCCTTCATGACCGTCATCTCCCGCGTTTAGAACAAAAAAGGGAAAAAAACCGATCCCCGTTCGTAAAGCCCCAATAGGGGCGCATGACCGGCAGGCAATGAGCCCTCCAAACGGTTCAGGACGGAGCGGCATTTCGATGGGACGGGAATATCGGTGGAACGGGCTTGCAGGCCTTGGCCAAAGGACCTTGCTTGCGGCCCTGCTGGCGACAGAGGCCTTCACGGCGGCACTTCCGGGCGGCAGGCCCGCCTTCGCGCAGGCGCAGACCTATTCCATTCCGGCCGGCCCGCTTGCCGGCGCACTCGCCGCCTTCGGCCGCCAATCGGGAACCCAGATCGCCTATGAAGCCGCCATCGCCAGCGGCAAGACCTCGCCCGGCCTTTCGGGACCGGCGACGCGCGAGCAGGCGATCGCCCGCCTGCTCGCCGGAACGGGCCTCGTCTATTCCTTCACCGATTCCACCTCGATCCTCATCACCGAAGCACGCGCCGACGCGGCGGGACTGCCCGCGGACGGCGCGACCCTTCTGGAGCGCATCACCGTTGAAGGCACCGGCGAGACGGCCTGGGGGCCGGTCGACGGTTTCGTCGCCACGCGCAGCGCGAGCGGCACCAAGACGGACACGCCGCTGGTCGAGACGCCGCAGTCGATCTCCGTCGTCACGCGCGAGCAGATCGAGAAGCAGGGCGCCCAGCGGCTCGAGGACGCGCTGACCTATACGCCGGGCGTCAGCGTCGGCAGCTACGGTTTCAACCCGGAGCAGGACTACGTCTTCATGCGCGGCTTCCAGGTGCCCTTCTTCCTGGACGGCACGCGGCAATACCGAGACTATATCGTCGGCGCGCAGCTCGGCGTCGAGCCGTACGGCCTCGAACGCATCGAGACCGTGAGAGGCCCGGCGTCCGTCCTCTACGGGCAGATCTCCCCCGGCGGCATCGTCAACCAGGTCGTCAAGCGGCCGAGCGCCGATCCCCTCAGGGAGGTCCAGCTGACGCTCGGCGATCCGCGCCGGCTGCAGGCCGCGTTCGACTTCAGCGGGCCGATGGACGAGAACGGCACGGTTCTCTATCGGCTGACCGGCCTCGGACGCTCCGCCGACGGGCAGATGGACTTCCAGGGCGACGACCGCCTCTTCATCGCCCCGGCGCTGACCTGGTCTCCCGACGCGGATACAACCCTCACCCTGTTCGGCCAGTACCAGCGCGACAAGGATGCGCTCCGTCCCGTTCCGCTGCCGCCCTACGGCACGATCTTCGACAGCGTCCACGGCACCGTCCCGCGCGACCGCTTCCTCGGCGAACCCGGTTTCGACGGCTTCGACCGGTCGCAATATTCGCTGGGCTACGAATTCGAGCATCGCTTCACCGACACCTGGAGCGTGCGCCAGAACCTGCGCTACACCCATGTCGACCAGACCGAGGACTACACGCTCGTCGCCTACGACTACGGCTCGTTCGCCCTCGACGGGCGCACGGTCGACCGCACGGGCTGGCACGACGTCAACGAGATCGGCACGCTCGGCATCGACAACCAGCTCATCGGCGAGTTCGACACGGGCGACCTTGCCCACAAGCTGATCCTCGGCCTCGACTATTCCCGCTCCCGCAGTGACTGGTATTTCGCCTCGGCCACGCTCGATCCGATCGACGCCTTCGATCCGGTCTACGGCTCGCCGATCGGGCCGCTCCTGCCGGGCATTTCCGAGCTGAAGACCGCCAGCCAGCTCGGCCTCTACGCGCAGGACCAGATCGCCTGGAACAATTGGCGGCTGACGTTCGGCGGGCGCTACGACTGGGCCGAGGGCATCACCACCGACCGCCTGTCCTCCGTCAGCACGACGCAGAAGGACGAAGCCTTCACCGGCCGCGTCGGCCTCACCTACCTCTTCGACAACGGCCTTGCGCCCTATGTCAGCTATTCCACGTCCTTCGACCCGGAAATCGGGCTCGACGGCAACGGCGACCCCTTCAAGCCGACGACCGCCCAGCAATACGAGGTCGGCATCAAGTACCAGCCCGCCGGCGGCGAGAGCTTCTTCGCGCTCTCGCTCTTCGACCTGAAGCGCCAGAACATCCTGACGCCCGATCTCGACCCGCCGGCCAACAACCCCTGGGCCCAGACCCAGACCGGCGAAGCGCGGGTGCGCGGCCTCGAAGCCGAGGCGAAGATCAGCCTCACAGACCGCTTCGATCTCGTCGGCGCCTACACCTATCTCGATTCCGAGATCACCAAGAGCAACAAGCCCGATCTCGGCAAGCCGCTCTTCCTGACGCCGAGGCATCAGGTCTCGCTATGGGCCAACTATACCGTGGAGGACGGCGCTGCGGCCGGCCTCGGCGCCGGCATCGGCGTGCGCTACCGCGGAAAGGTCTGGGGCTCCAACCACGAGATCGAGGTGCCCTCCTACACGCTCTTCGATGCGAGCCTCACCTACGATTTCGGCAAGAAGTACCCCGATCTCGCCGGCCTCGACCTCACCGTCAGCGCGCGCAACCTCTTCGACAGGAAATACATCTCGACGTGCTCGTTCTGGGAGGGCTGCTTCTACGGGGAAGGCCGCAACATCACGGCGACGCTGAAATACAGGTGGTGAGGACCGCCGCTTGATGCCGACGGTACGGCATTGCAGCCGTCGCGGCTTCTGCCGGATGCTGGGCGCGGCGGCGCTGGCCGCCGCGCCCGCCGGCCGTTCGCACGCGCATTCCGCACAGGCGCCGCTCCGCATCGCCGCGCTCGAACACCGCATCGTCGAAACGCTGCTCGCCATCGGCCTCTCACCGCTGGCGATGCAGGACCCGGCGACCTATCGCCGCTGGGTGGTCGAGCCCCCGCTGCCGGACGGTGTCGTCGACCTCGGGACCGAGGCCGAGCCGAACGTGGAACTGCTCGCCGACCTTCGCCCCGACCTCATCCTCACGCCCGAGGAGCGGCCCGACCTCGACCGCCTCGCCATGATCGCGCCGCTTCGGGCGCTGACCATGACGCCGGCCCCGGGCATCCGGGAATACGCGCATTTCGAGACCGTCCTCCTCGACCTCGCACGCCTCTTCGCCCGCTCCGCCTCCGGGCATGCCGCCGTGTCCGGCGTGGAAGCGGACATCGCCGGCGCGCGGCGGCGTCTTATACGCCGCGCCGGGCAGCCGGTATTCCTCGTGACCTTCGTGGACAACCGGCATGTCTGGGTCTACGGCCGGTCGAACCTCTTCCAGGACGTGCTCGACCGGGTGGGCCTCGTCAATGCCTGGGCCGACGAAGGCACGTTCGACGTCGTCGGCATCGACAAGCTGGCGGACCGGAAGGACGCCCGGCTCGTCTTCATCGAGAACAATGCGCCGGGCGTGCCGGCCGACCTCGCCGCAAGCCCGCTGTGGCGGGCGCTGCCTTTCGTGCGCGCCGGCCGCGTCGCCGGCATCGCGTCGGTGACCCCGTTCGGGGCCCTGCCGACGGCCGGGCGCTTCGCACGGCTGCTCGCCGCCGCGGGTGACCCGTGATGCGGGCGGCGCGACTGTCGGGCGCCGCGCTTCTCGGCGTTCTTCTTGCCCTTCCCGCCGTGGCGCTGACCGCCGCCAACCTCGCGGGCCAGCTCCCCGTCGCCCTCTGGCCCGGCGCGGCCTTTTCGCCCGATGCGGGCGACATCCGCCAGATGCTGTTCCATTACGACAGCCTGCCGCGGATCGTCGTCGCGCTCGCCTCGGGCGCGGCCCTCGGCATGGCCGGAGCGGTGCTGCAGCACGTCTTCGCCAATCCCCTCGCCGAGCCGGGCACGCTCGGCCTTTCCGCCGGCAGCCAGCTTGCGCTCGTCGTCCTGCTGCTCGCCGTGCCGGAGGCCGGCGTCTTCGCGCGGGATGCCGCCGCGCTTGCCGGGGCCGCCCTCGTCATGGCGCTGATGGCGGCTCTCTCGCTGCGGCGGGGAACCTCGCCGATGACGGTCGTTCTGGCGGGGCTGACCATCGGCCTGACGGCCGCCGCCGCCGCCAATGTCCTTATCCTCTTCAACGGCCGCTACCTGACGAGCCTCTTCATCTGGAGCTCAGGCTCCCTGGTGCAGAACGGCTGGGCCGTCGCGGCCTCGATGCCCGTCAAGCTCACGCTCCCCGCCGTCGCGCTCCTGCTGCTGATGCGGCCGCTCACCGTGCTCGCGCTCGGGCCGGATGCGGCGCAGGCGCTCGGCCTGCCGTCCGCGCTGGTGCGCGGCCTTGCCCTTTCCGCCGCCGCGGTGCTTGCCGCCATCGTCACGGCAGCCGTCGGCGTCTTCGCCTTCCTCGGACTTGCCGCGCCCGCGCTTGCCCGTCTTGCGGGCGCGCGCACGCTGCCGCAGCAGCTCGCGGGCTCGACGGCGGCCGGCGCATTGCTGCTCCTCCTCGCCGATGCCGCCGTCACGGCCTGTTCGGGCGCCGCCGAAGGAATACCGACCGGTGCGGCGACGGCGCTGGCCGGCGCAGCCTTTCTCCTGCTTTTCGCGCGGCGCCCGCTTGCCGCCCGGCCGCCCGTTCTCAGGCAGGGCATGCCGGCGCGGACGAACCTTGCGCTGACCCTGGCGGCCGGGGTGGCCGCCTTTTCCGTGATCGTCCTGCTCGCGGCGACCCTGGGCCGGACGGCCGAAGGACCGGTCTTCGTCGACCTTTCCGATCCCGGCCTGATCCTCGCCCTGCGCCTGCCGCGGATCCTCGCCGCAGCCGCCTGCGGCGTGCTCCTGGCCGCGGCCGGCGTGGTGATCCAGAGGCTGACGGCCAATCCGCTCGCCGCGCCCGAGCTTGCCGGCGTCAGCGCGGGCGCCGCCTGCGGGGTGATCGCCGCCATGGTCCTGTCGCCGGCTGCGGGGCCGGGCGTCCAGGCGCTCTACGGCTCAGCCGGCGCGCTCGGCGTCGTCGTCCTGCTCCTCGCCCTCGTCCGCCGGAGCGGGTTTTCCCCCGAACGCGTCGTCCTCGTCGGCCTGACGCTCGCCACGGCGATGTCCGCGCTCGTCTCGATCCTGCTTGCGAGCGGCGATCCCCGCTTCTCGCGGCTGCTCGTCTGGATGGCCGGCTCGACCTACGGCGTCGGCATGGACCGGGCGGTCTTCGTCTCGGCGGCGGCCGGCGTCACCCTTGCCGCGGCGGTTCCGCTCCTGCGCTTGCTCGACATCCTGCCGCTCGGCGAGCCCGTCGGCCGGGCGCTCGGCATGAAGATGGCCGCGGGCCGGCTGGCCATGCTCCTCCTGGTCGCCGGCGCCACCGGCACGGCGACCCTCGTCGTCGGCCCGATAACCTTCGTCGGCCTGCTGGCGCCGGTGATCGCGCGGGCGGCCGGCGCACGCCGGGCGGCCGGCGAAATCCTCGGCGCCGCGCTTGCCGGCGCCGCCATCCTCGTTTTCGCCGACTGGCTCGGCCGGCAGGTCGCCTTCCCCCGCCAGATCCCCGCCGGCCTGCTGGCCGCCGTCACGGGCAGCCCGGTGCTCGTCTGGCTGCTCTGGCGGAACAGGGGCGCGCGATGATCGCCTCCCTTGCCGGGGCCTTCGCACCGCCCTTCCAATGGTACGGCGGCCATCTGGAGCTTGCGGGCGGAGACGATGCCGATGCGGTCCGCCCGCTCGACATGCCGCGGATCGCAGCGCTTGTCGCGCGTTTCGAAACCCCGTTCAGCGCGGCCGACCGGCGCGCGGCGGTCTCGCTCTGGTCGCAGTACTATTTCGCCGCCCTCATCGTTCCGACCGTGGCCGTGGCCGCACGGCTCGGCCGCACCCTGCCCGTCGAAATTACGCGCGTCCGCTTGCGGGCCGCGGAGGACGGAACGCCGGCCGCCTTCCTTCTCGCCAGCGACGGGGAGCCGATCGACGAGGCAGGCCCGGCGCCGCTGTCGGTTCTGCTTGAGAATCATCTCATACCCTTTATAGAGACGATGTCGTCAGCCTTCGGCGTGACCGCGCGGCTCCTGTGGAGCAACGCGGCCACGGTCCTCGAATGGTCCCTCTTCCAGGCCGGTACGGACGGCGCGGCATCGGGAAGGGTCCTGCAACACGGCCTTGCGATGCTGAAAGCGCAAACATTGCCGGACGGAAGACGCAACCCGCTGTTCGGGCAGGTCCGCTATCCTCTGGAAAACGGCGTGCCTGTCCGGCGCCGCCGGGTCTGCTGCCTCCGCTACCTGCTGCCCGGCGAGGAGGCCTGCGGCAGCCTCTGTCCCCTGCCGGACATCCGCAAGGCCTGAAACCGCAATGCCGTCCCATCCACCCGGACCGATCGTGACCATGCAAACGCTGCCAGACGCACCTTCCGCGCCCCTTTTCGAGCTCGATGCCGTATCCTTCTCGACGCCGCAGCGCACGCTCATCGAGCCGCTGACCCTGACGATCCCCGAGCGCAAGGTCATCGGCCTGATTGGCCACAACGGGTCGGGCAAGTCGACGCTTCTGAAGATCCTCGCCCGCCAGCAGCCCGCGACCGGCGGCACCGTCCGCTTCAAGGGGCGCGCGCTGCCGGAATGGGGCGACCGCGCCTTCGCCCGCAGCCTCGCCTACCTGCCGCAGCAGACGCCCCCCGCCTCCGGCCTGCTCGTGAAAGAGCTCGTCGCCATGGGGCGTTACCCCTGGCACGGCGCGCTCGGCCGCTTCGGCAGGGAAGACCGCGAGAAGGTGGAAGAGGCGATCGAGCTGACCGGCATCGCACCCTTCACGGACCGCCTGGTCGACACGCTCTCCGGCGGCGAGCGCCAGCGCGTGTGGATCGCCATGCTGGTGGCGCAGGACGCCGGATGCCTGCTCCTCGACGAGCCGATCTCCGCGCTCGACATCGCCCACCAGATCGAGGTCATGTCCCTTGTCCGCACGCTCTCGCACGAAAAGCGCCTGGGTGTGATCGTCGTGCTGCACGACGTCAACGTCACCGCGCGCTTCTGCGACGACGTCATCGCGCTGCATTCGGGAAAGCTCATCGCCCGCGGATCGCCCGGAGAGATCATGACGGCAGGGGAGCTGAAGCGCATCTACGGCGTGGACATGACAGTCATGGCCCACCCGCACACCGGCACCCCCGTAGCGCTGCCCTGCTGAGAGTCCGCCAAGCCCCCATGCGGTCCCAGGTATTCCGATACGCCGCCTGATACATCTTGGCGGCTTTTGCGAAGCTGGTTCTGCCTTCATTTGCTGATGCCGTGCAGGGCAACTTCAACGTGGTGAGAGAACCGGTGCAGAAGGTGATCATCGCACCCTCCCCCGACGGGTCTGCGGACCTGACGACCCACGGCCGTCTCGCGACGATCCTCGCTTCGATGAAGGAGTTCCAGGACTACAGCGCCTCGATGCGCGCAGGGCATCATCAGAAGGAGAAGATCGACTTTGCGGTTTTTACCGCCAAGGATCTGGAGGATAGAAACACGAAAGCCCCGTTGGGT
>NZ_JBJIEP010000033.1:0-46470 GCF_046557955.1 Shinella agrisoli
ACGATCCTAAACGCCATCGCAAGAACAGACCCAGCCTTCAAACCATAACTCCACGGTTGCTTGACCCGAGGATCCATACGGCAGGCACGGCGGTTGTGGTGTGGATCCTCGGGTCAAGCCCGAGGATGACGGAGGAGAGGTGGGCGGACGAAAGAGAGACCGCCGGGACGAGGGAAGGCCGGAGGGGCAGAAGAGGCCGCCACACGCTCCCCCGTCAGATCACCAGGATCGGCGCCTTGCCCTTCACGCGGTCGTAGAGGTCGATGATGTCCTGGTTGAGCAGGCGCACGCAGCCGGAGGAGACGGCGCGGCCGATCGATCGCCATTCCGGCGAGCCGTGCAGGCGGTAGAGCGTGTCCTTGCCGTTCTGGAAGATGTAGAGCGCGCGCGCGCCGAGCGGGTTGTTGAGGCCGCCGGGCATGCCGCCGTTGGCCGCGGAATACTTGACGAGCTCCGGCTGGCGGCGCACCATCTCGTCCGGCGGCGTCCATTTCGGCCAGGCCTGCTTCCACTGGATGACGCCGCGCCCGGACCAGGCGAAGCCGTCGCGGCCGATGCCGACGCCGTAGCGCATGGCGCGGCCGTTCGGCAGGATGAGGTAGAGGAAGCGGTTGCCCGTGTCGACGATGATCGTGCCCGGCCTCTCGGCGAAGGGGCTCTCGACCTCCTGCCGGTAGAAGCGCGGATCGATCTCCTGGTAGGGCACGGCCGGCACCTGGTAGCCGCCGTCGTAGAGCGGGCCGTAGATCGCGGCGTAGCGCGAGGATTCCGGCAGCAGGCCCGAAGGCGGCGTCTGGCCGTAGAGGCCTATCGGGCCTCGGCCGCCCAGATATTCCGGCCGCCCTTCCAGCGCGGGATTGCGGAAATAGGGCCGGGTCTCGTAGCGGAAACGGTCCGTGCTCATGGAGGAGGTGCAGCCGGCAAGGCCGGTCGCCATGGCGAGCCCGGAGAACTGGAGGAAGCGGCGGCGGGAAAGCGCGGTGTCTGTCATGGGGTCAGGTCGATGTCCGTTTGACGGAAAGGCAGGATGCATGAGGAGGCTGAATCACTCCCTAACGAAAGGCAATTAGGTCCGCAACCCTGCCCTAATTGTGGCAATTGCGGCGGTCAGCCGGCCTGCGCGCCGCAATTTCCCGCCGGCTGTCGCCCGCGCGTCACTCTACCAAAGTGGCGCTTTACGCGGTATCCGGGATGGATATGAATGCCGGAAAACGGAGAACGCGACGGGATGGACGCGAGCATCTTGAAGGACGCGGGCTTTGCCCCCGTGGATGAGGCAAGCTGGCGGACGCTGGCGCTGAAGGCGCTGAAGGGCGCGGATTTCGAGGAAACGCTCGTCTCGCACAGCGACGACGGCCTGGAGATCCGGCCGATCCATACCCGCCGGAAGGATCCCCTTCCCCTCGCCCACGGCCACGCCTCCACGCCGCATGCCGGCGACGCCTGGACCGTCAACCAGCGCCGCGACGACGCCGACCCCGCCCGCGCCCGCGCGCAGATGGCCGACGACCTCGAAAACGGCGCGACCGGCATCGCGCTCGTCTTCTCGGGCAGCGCCGCCGCCCACGGTGCGGGCCTTGCGGCCGGCGCCGAGACCGCCTTCCGCAAGACGGCCGCCGCGCGCGCCGCGGCCCCCTTCTCGCTGCGCCTCGAAGCGGATTTTGCCGACCGGGCGCTTGCGGTCACGCTCGCCCGCGCGCTCGACGAAGCGGGCGCGCGCAAGGCGCCGGTGCATTTCGGCCTCGATCCCTTCACCGCCGCGCTCGCCGGCGCGCGCATCGAAGCCGACGCCCTCGCCCCGCTCGCCGGGACGTTGGCGGGCTTCAACCTCTCCGGCTCCGTGCTCAATGCCGACGGCCGGCTGGCGCACAATGCCGGCGCGGGCGAGGCGCTGGAGCTCGCCGTCGTCGCGGCGGCGCTCTCGGAGAACCTGCGGCTGCTCGATGCGGCGGGCATCGCGCCGGAAGACGCCTTCGCCATGACCTCGCTGTCGCTTTGCGCCGACCAGGACCAGTTCCTCACCACCGCGAAATTCCGCGCCGCGCGGCTGATCCACGCGAAGATGCAGGCCGCCTGCGGCATCTCCCGCCCGAGGCCGGCGCACATCCACGCCGAGACGAGCTGGCGCATGCTGACCCGGCGCGATCCGGAAACGAACATCCTGCGCAACACCATCGCCGTCTTTGCCGCCGGCACGGCGGGGGCGGACGAGATCACCGTGCTGCCGCACACGCTCGCCCTCGGCGTGCCGGACCCGTTCGCCCGCCGCATCGCGCGCAACACGCAGGTCGTGCTGATCACCGAGAGCAACCTCGCCCATGTCGCCGACCCGGCCGCCGGCGCCGGCGGCATCGAGGCGCTGACGGATGCGCTGGCGCAGAAGGCCTGGGAGATTTTCGCGGGCATCGAGAAGAAGGGCGGGCTGTCGGCCGCCATCGCCTCGGGCGCGGTGCAGGCCATGGTCGAGGCGGCGCGCGCGGCGCGGCGGGCGAAGCCGATCGTCGGCACGACGCTGTTCGCGCTGAAGGAGGAGCGGCCGGTGACGGTGCTGGCGCCGCTGGCGGACGCGAAGGCGAGCGGCGGGCTGCGGCCGGCGCTGCTTGCCGATTGCGTGGAGGCGGCGTGATGGGGACGGTGGCCGGACGCCGTGCGGATGCATGGGTCCTCGGGCCGAGCCCGAGGATGACGGAGCGTGCGGGAACATTCGGCGGCAAAAGGAAGCGTTGCAGAACGTTGCCGCCCCCTCCGGAGCAATATGGCACACCTTATCGATCGTCATCCTCGGGCCCGGCCCGAGGATCCACGCACCCGCACCGCCCTGTCGCGCTGCCCACCGCAGGAGCCGCCGCATGAGCCGCATCCCCGACTTCTCCGCCCTCCCCTGGTCGCGGGACGCCGCGCCCGCCGCGGCGACGGGCGAGGCCGCCTGGCTGACGCCGGAGGGCATTCCGGTGCGCGGGGCCTACGGCGAGGCGGACCTTGCCGGCCTTGCCTTCCTCGACACCTGGCCGGGCGCCGCGCCCTATATCCGCGGCCCCTACCCGACCATGTACGTCCAGCAGCCCTGGACGATCCGGCAATATGCCGGCTTCTCGACGGCGGAGGAATCGAACGCCTTCTACCGCCGCAACCTCGCGGCCGGACAGAAGGGCCTTTCCGTCGCCTTCGACCTTGCCACCCACCGCGGCTACGACAGCGACCATCCGCGCGTTGCCGGCGACGTCGGCATGGCGGGCGTCGCCATCGATTCCATCCTCGACATGCGCCAGCTCTTCGACGGCATCCCGCTCGACGAGATGAGCGTGTCGATGACCATGAACGGCGCGGTGCTGCCGATCATGGCGCTCTTCATCGTGGCGGCGGAGGAACAGGGCGTCTCGGAGGACAAACTGTCCGGGACCATCCAGAACGACATCCTCAAGGAGTTCATGGTCCGCAACACCTACATCTACCCGCCGCAGCCCTCGATGCGGATCATCTCCGACATCTTCAGCTATACCAGCCGGAGGATGCCGAAGTTCAACTCCATCTCGATCTCCGGCTACCACATGCAGGAGGCCGGCGCGACGGCGGACCTGGAGCTCGCCTACACGATCGCCGACGGCATCGAATATGCCCGGGCCGGGGTGGCCGCCGGGCTCGACATCGACACCTTCGCCCCGCGCCTTTCCTTCTTCTGGGCGATCGGCATGAACTTCTTCATGGAGGTCGCCAAGATGCGCGCCGCGCGCCTCATCTGGGCCGCGCTGATGAAGAAGAACTTCTCCCCGAAGGACGCCCGGTCGCTCGCCTTGCGCACCCATTGCCAGACCTCCGGCTGGTCGCTGACGGCGCAGGACCCGATGAACAACGTCATGCGCACCATGGTGGAGGCGATGGCGGCGACGCAGGGCCATACGCAGTCGCTGCACACCAATTCCTTCGACGAGGCGCTGGCGCTGCCGACCGACCATTCCGCCCGCATCGCCCGCAACACGCAGATCCTCCTGCAGAAGGAAAGCGGCACGACGCGCATCATCGACCCCTGGGGCGGCTCGGCCTATGTCGAGCGGCTGACGCACGACCTCGCCGCCCGCGCGCTCTCCCATATCGAGGAGGTGGAGGCGCTCGGCGGCATGGCGAAGGCCATCGAGAAGGGCATCCCCAAGCTAAGGATCGAGGAGGCCGCCGCCCGAACGCAGGCGCGCATCGATAGCGGCCAGCAGACCGTCGTCGGCGTCAACTTCTCGAGGCCGGAGCGCGACATCGAGGTGGACGTGCTGAAGGTCGACAATTCCGAGGTGCGCGCCCGCCAGCTCGCAAAGCTCCAGCAGTTGAAGGGCACGCGCGACACGGCGGCGGCCGAAAGCGCGCTCGACAGGCTGACGGAGGCGGCAAGGAGCGGCGAAGGCAACCTGCTCGAATTCGCGGTGAAGGCGGCGCGGGCGCGGGCGACGGTGGGCGAGATCGCCACCGCGCTGGAAAAGGCCTTCGGCCGGCATGTCGCGGAGATCCGCACGATCTCCGGCGTCTACCGCAAGGAGATGGGCGCGAACGACCGCGCCTTCAACACCGCCGTCGGCAAGGTCGCCGCCTTCGAGAGGCTCAGGCGCGAGAAGCCCTCGATCCTCGTCGCCAAGATGGGGCAGGACGGGCACGACCGCGGCCAGAAGGTCATCGCCACCGCCTTCGCCGACCTCGGCTTCAACGTCATCGTCGGGGCCATGTTCCAGACGCCCGAGGAGGTGGCGGAACTCGCCATCCGCGAGGGCGCGCACATCGTCGGCGCCTCCTCGCTCGCTGCCGGGCACCTGACGCTGGTGCCGGAGCTGAAGGCGGCGCTCGTCCGGCGCGGGGCGCGCGACATGCTGATCGCCGTCGGCGGCGTCATCCCGCCGCAGGATTTTCCCGCGCTGGAAGAGGCCGGGGCCGATGCGATCTTCCCGCCGGGAACCGTCATCGCCGATGCCGCCTCGGCGCTGATCGACCGGCTGATGGCGTAAGCCGCTCGACCTTCCCGGCGTGCGCGGCACGGTCGATCACGTCGCTGAACCCGAACCTCGGCGCTGGGGCTGTTAGCAGGCGGGACGGCTTGACCATCGGTCCCGGCCGCGGGATTGTCGGCCCGATGACATCCCGCCGGTTCCCCTATGCAAGCATCGCCGTGATCGCGCTTTCAGCGATCGCCCTTGCGGTTTCGGGCATGATTTCCCGGCGCTACTGCGCGTTCGGATTCGGCGGCTTTCAGTGCAACAGCCCGTTCACCGGGCATGGCGGCACGCTCCTCGCCGCGGTGGCCGTGTCCGTCGCGGCCCTTGCTGCCGCGGGGGCGGTCTTCCTCTGGAGGTTCGTCCGCTGGCTGCGCGCCGCGCGGATCAGGTGACCTCCTTCGCCTCCACCATCGCCATCAGCGTCTCCAGCCGGTCGGCGTCGGCCGGCAGCTTGTCCTGCCGGAGGCGGGCGATGCGGGGAAAGCGCATGGCGACGCCCGACTTGTGGCGGGTGGAGCGGTTGATGCCCTCGAAGGCGACCTCCAGCACGAAGCCGTAGCCGGGCTCGGCGCGCACGGCCCGCACCGGGCCGAAGCGCTCGGTCGTGTTGTTGCGCACGTAGCGGTCGAGCACTTCGAGCTCGGCGTCCGTGAAGCCGAAGTATGCCTTTCCGACCGGCACCAGCACGTCGCCGTCCGGCCCTTCCGTCCAGACGCCGAAGGTGAAGTCGGAATAGTAGCTCGACCGCTTGCCGTGGCCGCGCTGGGCGTACATCAGCACGGCGTCGATATTGTAAGGATCGCGCTTCCACTTGAACCACGGCCCCTTCATGCGGCCGGCCTGGTAGGGGCTGTCGAGCCGCTTGATCATCACGCCCTCGATCACCGGGTCGGGCGGCTCGCGGCGGATTTCCTCCAGCTCCTGCCAGGAGCCGAAAGGCACGAGCGGCGAGAGGTCGAAGCGGTCGTGCGGCGCCCTGTCGATGAGGTCGGCAAGGCGGGCGCGGCGTTCCAGGAACGGCGCGGGGCGGACGTCGACCTCGCCATGGAAGAGCACGTCGTAGGCGCGCACGAAGGCGGGGTATTCGTCGAGCATCCTTGCCGTCACGGTCTTGCGGTTGAGGCGCTGCTGGAGGTCGGAGAAGGTGCGCGTCGGGCTGTTCATGCGCGCCGTGCCGCCGACGAGCAGCTCGCCGTCGACCACACCCTCGAAACCGATGGCGTCGAGCACGTCCGGGAAGGCGGCGGAGATGTCGTCGCCGGAGCGGGAATAGAGCCGACGCGTCGTGCCGGACGAGGAGAGCTGCACGCGGATGCCGTCCCATTTCCACTCGGCGGCGAAATCGGCGGGGTCGAGATCGTCGAGGTCCCCCTCGCCCACCGGATTGGCGAGCATGACCGAGTGGAAGATCGCCGGCGTCGCCAGAACCGGGCGCTCCGCGCGGCCCTCCAGCCAGGCGAAGAGCGGCTCGTAGGGCGGGGCGAGCCCGTGCCACAGGGTCTCGATCTCGGTGACGTCCCGGCCGGAGAAATCGGCGAGCGCCTGCTTGGCGAGGCGGGCGGAGACGCCGATGCGCAGGCCCCCGGTCGCGAGCTTCAGGAAGGCGAAGCGGGCGGAGGGATCGAGCCGGTCGAGGAGGTCGCGCACGGCGCCGCGCACCTCGGTGCGGCCGAGCGCGTTCATGCGGGAAACGACCGCGCCGAGCCGCGGCTGCCCCTCGTCCGGCACGCGCTCCTTGCGCTCCTGGTCCCAGACGAGCGCGATGGTCTCGGCGAGGTCGCCGACATAGTCGTAGGAATAGCGGAACAGCACCTCGTCCATGCGCTCCAGCACCAATTCGCGCAGCAGCGCCGGCTTGACGCTCTTCAGGTCCAGCGTGCCGGCGATGGCGGCAAGGCCGTAGCCGCGGTCGGGATCGGGCGTGTCGCGGAAATAGTCGGCGAGCAGCTTCAGCTTGCCGTTGCGCGAAGGAGTGAGGACGAGCCGGTCGAGGAGGGTCGCGAAAGCTCTCATGGGCGGAGCCGGCCTTTCGCGAGGCCGCGGCGCAGATGGGATACCCCCCTCTGCCCTGCCGGGCCGGTGTCGATGCGGGTGCCGGACCACCCTCCTCTGTCATCTGCGACGACATCTCCCCCGCAAGGGGGGAGAAGGGAGAGTGCCGCTGCCGGCGGAATGGGGACGTCCCGCCGCATCAATCCCCCTCGTCCTCGTAGCCGACGAGATGCAGCGGGCGGGCCGGCAGGCCGGCGAGCTCGCACCAGCGCACCAGCGCCTCCTCGCGGCCGTGCGTCACCCACACTTCGCGCGGGGCGAGCTCGCGGATGGTCTCGGTCAGCTCGGGCCAGTCGCAATGGTCGGAGATGACGAGCGGCAGCTCGACGCCGCCCTGCTTGGCCCGCTGGCGCACCATCATCCAGCCGGAGGCGAAGGCGACGAGGGGTTCGTTGAAGCGCCGCGCCCAGCGGTCGGCGAAGGCGGATGGCGGACCGACGATGACGGCGCCGCGGAAATCGGCCGGGCTCATCTTCTCCGTCGTGGCGGGGCGCAGGTCGCCGAGGTCGATGCCGCGGCCGACATAGTAGTCGCAGAGCCTTGCCAGCGAGCCGTGGATATAGACCGGCGCATCGTAGCCGCAATCGCGCAGCAGGCGGATGACGCGCTGCGCCTTGCCGAGCGAATAGGCGCCGAGAAGGTGGCTGCGCTCGGGGAACTGCTTCAGCGAGGTGAGCAGCTTGCCCATCTCGGCCTTCGGCTCCGGGTGGTGGAAGACCGGCAGGCCGAAGGTCGCCTCGGTGATGAAGACGTCGCAGGGGACCGGCTCGTAGGGCGCGCAGGTCGGGTCGGCGCCGCGCTTGTAGTCGCCGGAAGCGACGATGGTGAGGCCCGCCTTCTCAACGGCGATCTGGGCCGAGCCGAGCACATGGCCGGCCGGATGGAAGGAGACGGCGACGCCGCCGAGGTCGATGCGCTCGCCGAAGGCGGCCGCCTGCATGGTGCCGCAGAACCCCTCGCCATAGCGGATGCCCATGATGTCCAGCGTCTCGCGCGTCGCCAGCACCGCCCCGTGGCCGGCGCGGGCATGGTCGGAATGGCCGTGGGTGACCAGCGCCCTCGCCACGGGGCGGACCGGATCGATGTAGAAATCGCCTGCGGGGCAGTAGAGGCCGGCGGGCGCCGGATGGAGGAGCTGGTCGGGCTTCATGGCGGGAAAGATAGCGGCTTTCGCGCGCTCTGCCAGGGGGGAGCCGTTCGCGGCGTGCCGCGCCGTTCAGGCGATCGCCAGCATGCCGGCGCGCAAGGCGGCGATGTCGACGGCGGAGAGCTGGGCGTCGACCTTCTCGTGCGTCTCCCGCCAGATGGGGAAGGCCCGGGTCAGCAGGCGGCGTCCCTCCTGCGTCAGCCGCAGCAGGCGGCCGCGCCGGTCGCGCGGGTCGGGCTCGATGCGCACGAGGCCGCGGCGCTCGAGCGGCTTCAACGCCGCCGTCAGCGTCGTGCGGTCCATGGCGAGCACGGCGGCGACCGGCCCCATGGGCGGCGGCTCGGGGCGGTTCAGCGCCATCAGCAGCGAGAACTGGCCGTTGGTGAGCCCGACCGGGCGAAGCGCATCGTCGAAACGGCGCGCGAGCGCCCGCGCCGCGCGCTGCGCATGCAGGCACAGGCAATGGTCGCGCACGAACAGCGTCGCCTCGTAGGGAATCAGCGCATCGTCGGTCATGCCCATCACTGTTGATATCAACGTAACAATGTCAAGAGCCTTGCGCCCGGGCACATCGTCACAGGTCGGGAATGCACAGGATCGCCTGGAGGGCGCGGGCGTCGATCGGACGGCTGAGGTAATAGCCCTGGATCTCGTCGCAGCCGGCCTCGCGCAGGAAATCGACCTGCTCGCGGGTTTCCACGCCTTCCGCGATGACGCGCAGCTGCAGCGTGTGGGCAAGCGAGATGACGGCGCGGGCGATGGCCGCGTCGTCGGCATCGTCCGGCAGGTCCTGCACGAAAGACCGGTCGATCTTGAGCCGGCCGACCGGAAAGCGCTTCAGCGAGGCGAGGCTGGAATAGCCCGTGCCGAAATCGTCGATGGCGAGGTGCACGCCGAGCCGTTCCAGCCGGTGCATGGTCTCCACCGCCTGCTGCACGTCCTGCATGATCATGCTCTCCGTCAGCTCCAGCTCGAGGTAGCGCGCTTCCAGGCCGCTTTCCGCAAGGGCCGCGGCGACGCGCTCCACCCAGTCCTTTTCCTGGAACTGGCGCGCGGAGACGTTGACGCTGACCACGACGGGCGGCAGGCCGGACTCCTGCCAGGCCTTGTTCTGCCGGCAGGCGGCGCGCAGGGTCCAGTCGCCGATGGGGCCGATCAGGCCGGTTTCCTCGGCAAGCGGGATGAAATCGCCGGGGCCTACGAGGCCGCGCTCGGGATGGCGCCAGCGGATCAGCGCCTCGACGGCGAAGATGCGCCCGGTCGCAAGGTCCAGCTGCGGCTGGTACTGCAGGAAGAGCTCGCCCTGCGCGAGCGCGCGGCGCAACTCCTCCTGCCGCTCCAGCTTCTCATGGGCGCGGTTGGCGAGCTCGGCGGTGAAGACCTGCATGGCGTCGCGGCCGATCTCCTTGGCGCGGTACATGGCGGCGTCGGCGCGGGCGAGCAGCTCGGTGGCGTTGCGGCCGTGCTCGGGATAGGCGGCGACGCCCATGGAGCAGGTGACCTGGAAGGAGCGGCCCTCGATCTCCACCGGCTCGGCGACGGCCTCGCGCACGGCGCGCAGCCGGTCCTCCACCGCCTCGCCCGAGCGCATCGCGTCGCCGACGATGACGACGAACTCGTCGCCGCCGAGGCGCACGATGCTGTCGCCCTCGCGCAGGCAGCGCAGCATGCGGGCGGCGACGATCTTCAGGAGCGCGTCGCCGGCGTGGTGGCCGAGGCTGTCGTTGACCAGCTTGAAGTTGTCGAGGTCGATGAAGGCGAGCGTCACGGTGCCGCCGCCCTCGTCCGCCGCCTCGATGGCGGAGGCGACGCGCTCGTCGAGCATGCTGCGGTTCGGCAGGCCCGTCAGCGTGTCGTGGTGCGCCATGAACTGGATGCTGTCTTCCGCCTCCTTGCGCTCGATGGCGATGCCGGCGATGTGCGTCGCCATGCCGACGAGCTTGATGCATTCGGCCGAAGGCTCGCCGGGGGTGCGGGAATAGAGCGCGAAGGAGCCGAGCACCTTGCCCTGGTAGGAGCGGATCGGTGAGGACCAGCAGGCGCGGAAGCCGTAGGGCGCGATCAGCGCCCTGGCATCCTCCCAGAGCGGGTCGGTCTCGATATCCGACACGATGACCGGCTCGCCGCGCCACATCGCCGTGCCGCAGGAGCCGACCTTGGGGCCGATGACGAGACCGTCGATCAGCCTGCAATAGTCCGGGTCGAGATTGGGCGCGGCGCCGTGGAGGATCGTCCTGCCGTCGGCCGCAAGCATCAGCACCGAGCCGGTGACGTCCGGCACATGCGCCTCGATGAGCAGGATGAGGGAGGAGAAGACCTCGACCAGCGGCGCGCCGAGCGCGATCATCTTCAACAGATGCGCCTGGCCGAGGTGCAGGCTCTCGGCGCGCTTGCGCTCCGTGATGTCGCGGGCGATGCCGACGATGCCGATCACCTCGCCCGCGCCGTCGCGCACCGGCAGCTTGGACGTCAGCAGCCATTTGAGGTTGCCCCGGGAATCGCGGATCAGCTCTTCCATGTCGAGCATGGCCCGGCCGGTGCGGATGATCTCCTGCTCGGTCTCGAAGAAGCCGCGCGCGACGTGCTCGGGGTGGATGTCGAAGTCGGAAAAGCCTTCGAGACTGTCGAGCCCCTCGCGCCGGTTGTCGTTGACGATGGCGCGGTTGGCGACGACGAAGCGGCTGTTCCTGTCCTTGAAGTAGAGGTAGTCCGGCACCTCGTCGATCATGGCTTCGAGCCAGATCGTGCGGTCGTTCTGGGCCGCGGCCAGCGGGAAGAGCCGGGCCGCCTCGTCGATGAGGCGCCGGCTGGCGGAGATCAGGCGCGCCGTCGCATCGGCGTCGTCGTTGCCAAGGTGGGACAGTTTCGTCGACATGGATCCCTGCACATCCCAAACGCAAGGAAGGACACGACCGGCCGCCTCCTCTTCCCGGAACAGCCGAACGTACACCTGAAGTCGTTATCCAACCCTAAAGGAAACCGGAGAAATGCCGCCGATCCGGCACATGCCGCGATCGGGCGACAACCCCAGCGGGCAATGCCCGGATTGTTCCGTTCCGGCACAGGAGCGGCTGGCACGTTTCCTGCTCCCCGAGCGGCAAGGAGCTTTGCATGGTTACCAGACGGTTGTTTCTTTCGGGCCTCGGCCTCGGCGCGGCAGGCATCGCCACCGGCGCGGCCGGTAAGGCGCCGCGCCTGCCGGTGGTCGACGTCGACCTCAGGGGCAGCATCGACGCGGCGGCGCACGGCATCCGCCCCGGCGCGGACGACCGCAAGAGCAAGGCCTTCGCCAAGCTGCTGAAGGACGCGGCCGCCAGGAACATGCCCGTCTTCCTGCCGCCCGGCGACTATGCGATCTCCAACGTCACGCTGCCGGACAACACGCGGCTCACCGGCGTGCCGGGCGCGACCCGCATCGTCTACGGTGGCGGCGGCCATCTCTTCGCCGCCGACGACGCGAGCCGGATCGAGCTTGCCAATCTCGTCATCGACGGCGCGAACCGCTGGCTGGACGATACGGTGCAGGGCCTCGTGCACCTCAGCGGCGTCGCGAACGTCACCATCGAGAACTGCGAGATCCAGGGCTCGTCGAAGACGGCCGTCAGCCTGGAGCGCTCGGGCGGGCGCATCGAGCGCAACCGGCTTTCGGGCGCGGCCGAATACGCGCTCCACGCGGTCGAGAGCCACGACCTCTCCGTCACCGGCAACCACGTCTTCGACTGCGGCAACGGCGGCATCCTCATCCACCGTTGGCAGAGCGGCCGCGACGGCACGATCGTCTCCGGCAACCGCATCGCCCGCATCTTTGCCACCCGCGGGGGCACCGGCCAGTACGGCAACGGCATCAACGTCTTCCGCGCGGACGGCGTGATGATCTCGGCCAACCACGTCTCGGGCTGCGCCTTCTCGGCCATCCGCGCCAATGCCGGCTCGAACGTGCAGATCGCCGGCAACACCTGCCTCGACAGCGGCGAGACGGCGATCTATTCCGAGTTCGGCTTCACCGGCGCGATCGTCAACGGCAACCTGATCGACGGGGCGGCCAACGGCATCCTCATCGTCAACTTCAACGAGGGCGGGCGGCTCGCCACCGTCACCGGCAACGTGGTGCGCAACCTCCGGCTCGACGGCCCCTACGTGCACGAGGGGGCGGGCTTCGGCTTCGGCATCGCGGCGGAGGCCGACACGGTCGTCTCCGGCAACACGGTGGAGAACGCGCCGAAATGGGGCCTCATGCTCGGCTGGGGGCCCTATATGCGCGGCCTCGTCGTCAGCGGCAACCTGGTGCGCAAAAGCCCGGTCGGCTGCGCCGTGACCGTGGTGGAGAACGCGGGCTCGGCCCTCATCTCCGGCAACGTCTTCGAGGAAACCCCGGACGCCGCCATCGCCGGCTACCGCTGGAACGAGCGCACGACGGGCGACCTTGCGAACGAGGACGCGGCCTACGCGCACCTGACGATCGAACGGAACCGGACGGGCTGAGCCCGTCCCCGGCATGCGCCTCCCCTTCCTGCCCGAACGGAGAGGCGCCATGGTGGATGAGGGGGCACCTTCCGCATCGCCCCCTCATCCGCTTTTCTTGCGGGCAAACTTGTGCAAGCCTCCCGCCACGCCTATTCTAGCTAGACAGTCTAGCCAGGAGCCTCCCATGGAATGGCAGTTGCAGGATGCGAAGAACCAGTTCTCGAAGGTCGTGCAAAAGGCGCGCACGGAAGGCCCGCAGGTCGTGACGCTGCGCGGCGAACGGACGGCCGTGGTCCTTTCGATCGAGGACTACGACGCGCTGAAGGCGGACAGGCCGAGCTTCGTCGACGATCTCCTCGCCGGCCCCGCCTGGGATGACGCACTGGCCGAGGCGATCGGCGAAAGGCCGGCCTGGCGGCACCGGGACGGCGCGCTCTGATGTACCTGCTCGACACGAACGTGCTTTCCGAAGCCCGCCGCGGCACGCCCGCCGCGCTCGACTGGATGCGGTCGGCGGACCCGAACCGTCTCTATCTCAGCGTCGTCACGCTCGGCGAGATCATGCGCGGCATCGCCTTGAAGGAGCGGTCCGATCCGCAGGCGGCCGCGCACCTTGCCGCATGGCTCACGCGCCTCCGGCAGGACCACGCGGCGCGCATCCTGCCGATCACCGACCGGATCGCCGTCGAATGGGGCCGCCTTTCCGCGCAGCGCCCCCGCGGCGGGGCGGACGGGCTGATCGCCGCCACCGCCATCGTGCACGACCTGATCGTGGTGACGCGGAACATCGCCGACTTCGCCGATACCGGCGCCGCCTGCCTCGATCCGTGGGATATTCCGGGCGCCTGAGCCCGGAACATCCTGCGCTCCGACGGCCTCAGCCGCCGTGGCCGTGCTTGGCGCCGGGCTTTGCCGCCTCGACGTCGAAGTCCACGTCGACGGTGCCGGCCTTCTCGAAGGTCAGCGTCGCCTTGAACGTTTCGCCCTCCTTGAAGGGACGCTTGATCTTCATGAACATGACGTGCAGTCCGCCGGACTTCAGCTCGACGGTGGCGCCGGCCGGGATATCGATGCCGTCCGGCAGCTGGCGCATCTTCATCACGTCGTTCTCGACGGCCATCTCGTGCAGCTGCACGTCGTCGGAAACGTCCGGCGCGGCGACGGAGACGAGGCGGTCGGGCTCGGCGCCCTTGTTGGTGATGGTCATAAAGCCGCCGCCGACCGGCTGGCCGGGCAGCGTCGCCCTGGAGGCCGGATGACGGATCTCGAGGCTGCCGAGCGTGAAATCGTGGGCGAAGGCGGCCGGGGCAGAGAGCGCCAGCGCGAGGAGGGTTGCGAGGATGCGTTGCATGGAAATGTCCTTTCGGCTTTCGGATCGGGAGAAGCGGCGCCGCAGCGGCGGCGCCGGCGATGACGGGATTGCGCCTGCGGCGACGCCTTGCGCGGCCGCCCCGGCGAGGGAATGCGCGGCGGCACACCGGCGCGCGGGCAGGAGGTCAGACGGAGAGGACGGGGGGCGCGCGGGGCGGGGCGCCGGGGCGCTCGCGTCTTGAAGGCCGCGCCTCGCCGACGTAAGGCAGCGCCGCCACGCGGCTGAAGGCGAGCGCGACGCCGACAAGATCGGACGGCTCAGGCACCAGCATGGCGTTGCCGATGCGGCAGGCCTCGCATTTCAGCGGCCCCGCATGCTTGACCCTGCCGTCGACCCTGTCGCCGATGCAAAGGTCCGGCATGGTGCCGTCCGGCAGCACATGGGCGGCGAATTCGAGAATGCCCGGCTGCGCGGCCGAGGCCGGGCGGTGCGCGAAGCCGACGGACAAGAGGGCGAGCGCGCAGAGAATGCGCAGGCATGCGGCCCAGCGTGTCATGCGTCGTGTCATCGTCGTCCCCGTCCGCAGCCGCGGATACATCGCCCTTAGTCCCATGCCGGCGCGAGGTCAATGCGGCAAAGCCGGCCCGCCATCACGACAATTCATGGATCGATCAGGCGCATGCCCTACCGCCGGACCGAGCCGCCGCCTATGATGGGGGCGAGGCTCGTGCGGCTCGGCTTGCCTTCTAGCCGCAAGAATGCCCCGGCTGTTTGTTCCCGCGCAAGCCGCAAGAAGCCTGCCATGCCAGGAGGACCCATGCTCACCATCTACGGCGTCTACCGCTCCCGCGCCTCGCGCACATACTGGCTCGCCGGCGAGCTCGGCCTGCCGTTCGTCCCGGTCCCGGTCATCCAGGCGCGCCGCCTCGACGACCCGCTGGCGGCGGACGCCCCGCTCAACACGCAGTCGCCGGATTTCCTCGCGGTGAACCCGACGGGCCTCATCCCCTGCATCGACGACGGCGGCTTCGTGATGACGGAATCGCTGGCGATCAACCTCTACCTCGCCCGCAAGCACGGCGGCCCCCTCGCCGGCCGGACGCTGACGGAGGAGGCGGAGATGCTGCAATGGACGATGTGGGCGGCGACGGAGGTGGAGCCGCACGCCGTGAAGATCATCCTGGCGCGCGACGAGAAGGCTGCCGGAAGCGAACAGGGACGCCTTGCCATCCGCGCCGCCGCCAGGGCGCTCAAGAAATGCTTCCGGCGGCTCGACCGGCATCTTGCGGCGACCGGCCACGTCGTCGCCGACCGCTTCACCGTCGCCGACCTCAACCTCGCGGAGGTCTTCCGCTACGCGACGGGCCAGCCGCAGCTCTTCGACGACGCGCCGAACGTCAAGGCCTGGCTCCAAGCCTGCCAGGCGCGGCCGGCGTTCAAGGCGATGATGGAGAAGCGTCTTTCAGAGCCGGAATGACCGCGCCGGCAAAGCCGTCCTCCTCCGCGGCGATCGCCGCCCGCAGCCAGCCCTTGAAGAGCGAGACCTTGCGCGGCTCCGGCGCGCCGGGCGCCGTCACGAAATAATAGCCCATGCCGGTTTCCACCCGGATGGGGAACGGCGCGACGAGCCGCCCCTCCTTCAAGGCCCAGGAGGCGAGGATCGGCCAGGCGAGCAGCACCCCCTGCCCCGCCAGCGCCGCATCCAGGCACAGCGAGGCGTCGGAAAAGACGTGGCGCGCCTTCGGCGCCGGCACGTCGAGGCCCGCCGCCTTCAGCCAGCGCTCCCAGGTGAAGGCGTCGTTGCCGTCGACGACCGCCGGCTGGTCGGCAAGGTCCGCGGGCGTCGCGATCCTCTTCGCGAGCGCCGGCGCGCAGACCGGGAACATGACCTGCGGCATGAGGAACTCCGCCTTGACATCCGGCCAGCCGCCCGGACCGACGCGGATGCAGAGGTCCACGTCCGAACGCGCGAGGTCCACCAGCGTCGTCGTCGCCTCGATGCGCAAGCTGATGTCCGGGTGGGCGGCGCTGAAGCGGTCGATGCGGTGGATGAGCCAGCGGGAGGCGAAGATCGGCGCGACGGAGATCGTCAGGATCGCATCGTCGCGGCGCCGGGCGGTGGCGACCGTCTCGGAGAGCTGGCGGAAGGCAGCGGAAAGGCGGGCGAGGAAGGGCGCGCCGAAGGCCGTCTGCGTGAGGCCGCGGGGCGTGCGCTCGAAGATCGCCCGGCCGAGCTGCTCCTCCGCCTTGATGACCTGCTGGCTGACCGCGCCCGCCGTGACGCCGAGCTCGTCGGCCGCCGCCTGGAGCGAGCCGAGCCGCCCCACCGCCTCCAGCGCGCGAAGGCCGTTGAGATGCACGCGGTTGAGGTTCCTCATATAGGTTTTCTATACCCTCGTCCTGAACTACTCGATTGCGGGTTTCGCCCCACGGCGCGATTATCAGGCATCGCCCATGGTAACGAACCGCAAGGAGAAGGCAATGTTCAAGATTTTCTCCAGGATGGCGGAGACGCTCGGGACCGGGGCCGACGCTGCGGAGACGCCCGTCTGGATACGCGATCCGCTGTCCCACCCCGATATAGAGGCGATGGATTCCCGCGCGCTCGGCGACCTGCCCTTCGGGCTCTTCCGCACGCGCGACCTGACGGACGACGTCCGCCCGCACCGCCGCCCGGCCTGATCCGATCCTCCCTTAAAGTCCTGCGCTCCCCGGTGTAGGCTGGCGGGGGAGGCCTGCCGATGACGGACGACGAGAACGGCCCGCTCCTGGCGCGGCTCCAGCGCCTCTCGCAGCATCTTCCGGGTGTCGGGACGGGCACGTCGCGCGGGGGCGGTCAGCCGCCCGACTGGTCCATGTGCATGACCTCCCAGACATGGCCGTTGACGTCCTGGAAGGAGCAGCCGTACATGGGGCCGAACTCGATGTTCGGCTTCCATTCGCGCCCGCCGGCGGCGAGCGCCCTGGCCTTGAAGTCGTCGACCTCCTGGCGGCTCGTCGCGGAGAGGCAGGTCAGCACCTGCGTCGCCTTTTCCGGATCGCCCACCTCGCCCGTGACGAACGCGGCGAACTTCGCCTCCGTCAGGTGCATGACGAAGATGTTCTCCTCCACGACCATGCAGGCGGCGGTGTCGTCGCTGAACGCTTCGTTGAAGGTGAATCCCAGCGCATCGAAGAAGCGGCGGGTGGCCGGCAGGTCCTTGACGGGCAGGTTGACGAAGATCATGCGCATGGAAATCCTCCTGGTCTCTCGTTGGCGGCGCGGGGCCTTGCGCCCCGCCGTGCCCCAAGGACGCAGGACGCCGCCCCTTCCCGACAAAGGACGAGGATTTTTCTCACGCGCCTCCGCTCAGGCGGCGAGCGCTTCCGTCACGCGAATGTCGCCGACATGGATGCCGTTCCAGTTGGACATCGCGCGGTTGGCCTGCGCCATCAGCGCGGCGTGGATGTCCGGCTCGTCGGCGAAGAAGCGGGCGAGCGCGGCGGCGACCATGCTTTCGGCGGCGCGGGTCGTGCCGTCCTCGCATTTGAGGGCGATGGCGATGCCCTTTTCCGGGATGGCGGCGCAGAAGACGCCTTCCGCGCCGGTCTTGGCGAAGATGCGGCCGGGGGCGGTCTGCATGAGGCGCGTGCAGGCGCGCCTGGTGCCGGCGACGTAGAATGGCTCGGCCATGCAGGCCTCGACGAGGCGGCGCGAGGCCGCGGCGCGCCCGGGGGCGAGGCCCGTGCCGGTCGCCATCTTCGCAAAGCCGTGGGCGAGGCTTCTCAGCGGCACGGCATAGGTCGGGATCGAGCAGCCGTCGACGCCGCAATTGTCGACCGCCAGCGCGGCGCCGGTCAGGTCTTCCATGATGCCGCGGATCTCCGCCTGGACGGGGTGCTCGTAGCGCACGTAGCCCTTGAGGTCCTTGCCGGTGTGGCAGGCGGCGCAGACGAAGCCGGCATGCTTGCCCGAGCAGTTGTTGTGCAGGGCGCCCGGGCGGTCGAGCAGGCGCGCCTGGCTGATCAGCACCGGCTGCTCGAAGGACCAGTGGGCGCCGCATTCGAGCACGCTCTCGTCGACGCCGGCGGCGGCGAGCATGGTGCCGGCAAGGCGCACATGGGCCGGCTCGCCGCTGTGGGAGGAACAGGCGAGCGCCAGTTCCCGGTCGCCGAAGGCATGGGCATCCGCCGCGCCGCTTTCGACGAGCGGCAGGGCCTGCATGGCCTTGCAGGCCGAGCGCGGGAAGACGACCGCCTCGGCATCCCCTTGCGAAAACACCACCTTGCCATCGCCGTCGACCGCGACCACCATGCCGCGGTGGCGGCTTTCGACGAGATTGCCGCGCGTGACTTCGACAAGGACCGGGTTTGCCATGATCATGCCCTCAAATTTCCGATTTCCGCTGCGGTATTATCGGAAAACATGATCCGGCACACCCGATTTCGGAGAGTACCCCGCATGAAATTGCTGAGGAACGTCCTGGCCGTCTTTCTCGTGATCTACCTCATGCCGGCGCTCGCCTCGGCGGGCTACTGGTACGTCAAGGACCGGCCGCAGAGCTGGCGGGAGGCGACCTGGACCTCCGCCGGCATCCTGCCGAAGGCCGAGGACACGCCGCAGGCGACGATCCACATCTTCTCCGCCGCCACCGGCGGCATGAAGGGCGCGGTGGCGAGCCATGCCTGGATCGTCACCAAGGCGGCGAACGCCAAGGGCTACAACCGCTACGACAAGGTCGGCTGGGGCACGCCGGTGCGCAGGAACGGCTATGCGCCGGACGCCTACTGGTATTCCAACACGCCGCGCGTCGTCGTCAGCGTCAGCGGCGAGGAAGCGGCGCGGCTGATCCCGAAGATCGAGAAGGCGATCGACGCCTATCCCTATTCCAGGCCCGGCGGCTACCGCATCTGGCCGGGCCCGAACTCCAACACCTTCGTCGCCCATGTGCTGCGCTCCGTGCCGGAGCTCGGCGTCGTGCTGCCGCCGGATGCGGTCGGGCGCGACTACCTGCCGGAAGGAAAGCTCTTCGCGGTCGATCCGGACGGCAAGGACGTGCATGCCACGCTCTACGGCCTCCTCGGCGTTTCCGCCGGGGTCCGCAGCGGGCTGGAGCTGCACGTCATGGGCCTCGTCGCCGGCGTCGACCTCGCACGGCCGGCGATCAAGATACCGGCGATCGGGCGGATCGGGATCTAGGGCGTGCGGACCCTCGACGCTGGACATCCCGGTGTCATCAACCGATTGTAGGCCGCAATGCGGCTGAAGCAGGAACGGAGCACACCATGAGCGACGAGAGAAAACGGCACGCGGCGGCCTGTCATTGCGGCACGGTCCGGTTCCGCGTGCGGCTGACGGACGCGTTCAACACGATCCGCCGCTGCTCGTGCTCCTACTGCCGCATGCGTGGCGCGATTGCCGTCTCCGCCCAGCTCGCGGATATCGAATTCGAGCAGGGCGAGGACAATCTGACGCTCTATCAATTCAACACGGGTACAGCGAAGCACTACTTCTGCAAGACCTGCGGCATCTACACGCATCATCAGCGCCGCTCCGATCCAAGCCAGTTCGGCATCAACGTCGCCTGCATCGAAGGTGTCAGCCCCTTCGACTTTACGTCGGTGACGGTCATGGACGGCGTCTCCCATCCCGCCGATTCCGGAGCCGGCCCGCGGGTCGCCGGGATTCTCCGGTTCGAGCCGGCGGTCTGACGCCGGATCGAACGGCGTCAGATATATTCCACCTCGAAGGCCGCGATCCGTGCCGGGTCGGCGATGGATTCGATCTCGACGATCCGCCCGCCCTCCAGCTCCATGCGCACGACGATCCTGAGCGCGCCGCCGAGGATGACGGCAAGGCCGAGGTCTCCGTCGATGAGGGCGAGCCTGGCGGCGGTCGCCTTGCCCTTGAAGTCGGCGGCCACGGCCTGCGCGCCGTGGATCTCGGCAAGCGCGCCGAGCCGTACCGCATCGGCATCCGCGTGGAAGACGACCTCGGGGTCGAGCACGGCGAGCAGGCCGGAAAAATCGCCGTCGCGCGAGGCGGCGAGGAATGCGGCGACGACGCCCTTGCGGCGCTCGTAACCGGCCGACGGCGCCTGCCGCAGGCCCTGCACGCGGCGGCGGGCGCGGCTTGCGAGCTGGCGGGCGGCGGCGGGCGAGCGGTCGACGATGCGGCCGATCTCCTCGAAGGGCACGCCGAACATGTCGTGAAGGACGAAGGCGAGGCGTTCGGCCGGCGCGAGGCGCTCCAGCACCACGAGGAGCGCGAGGCCGACCGAATCGGCCAGCGCCGCCTGCTCGTCCGCCGGCACGCCCGGGTCCGCAGGCCGCACCTCGCCCTCGTCGCCCTCGATGGGCTCCTCGCGCCGCCTGGTGCGGGCGCGCAGCATGTCGAGGCAGATGCGGCCGACGACGGTGGTGAGCCAGCCGGCGGGGTTGTCGATGCCGCCCTCGCCCGCCCGCTCCAGCCGCAGCCAGGCCTCCTGCACCGCGTCCTCGGCCTCCGCGTGCGAGCCCAGCATGCGCAAGGCGACGGCGCGCAGGCGCCCGCGCTCGGCCTCGAAACGCTCGGCCCAGAATTTTCTTTCGTCCATCGGTCACACTCCTTCGTCCAGCGGCGTCATGGCCATGACGAACGAAGCCGCACCGGTGTGACAGGGTTCGCAGCCGTCGAAACCGAAATCAATGCAAGGAGCCAGAAAATGCAATCCCGTATGACCAGTATCGTCACCCTCCTGCCCGATGTCATGGCCGCGATGAACGCGCTGCAGGGCGCCGCGCAGAAGACGGACCTGCCGGAGAAGACCGCCCACCTCGTGCACCTTCGCGCAAGCCAGATCAACGGCTGCGGCTTCTGCGTCGACCTTCATCCGCGCATGATGAAGAAGGCCGGCGAGACCGACCGGCGCATCCTCTCCGTCGCCGCCTGGCGCGAGGCGCCGTTCTACACGGATGCCGAACGCGCCGCGCTGGCGCTCACCGAGGCGCTGACGCGCATCGCCGACCGCGAGGAGCCGGTCCCGGACGCGGTCTGGAACGAGGCCGCCCGCCATTACGACGAGAAGGCGCTCGCCGCCCTCGTCGTCGAGATCGCGGCGATCAACGTGTGGAACCGCCTCAACGTCGCCACGCGCCAGGTCGCGGGCGAGTGGACCCCGTAAGGCAGCGGGGCGAGCGCCTTCGCGAACGTTTCCAGTGAAAAGTCGCGGCTTGAACTGCGGTTCGGGCCGTGCAACGTCTGTCCCACCCTCATTTCGCATGCCAAGGCCCGATCCCATGTCCGAAAGCGTCACCACTGCGAAGGAGGCCGCGCCGCGGCTCTCCAGCCTGTTTTCCCGCGCCTACCTGTTCGGGACGCTGATGCTCGGCGGCGGCATCATGCTGCATGCGGTGGAAACCTACATCACCGCGACGCTGATGCCCTCGATCGTGCGCGACATCGGCGGCCTGCCGCTCTTCGCCTGGGCGACGACGATCTATGTCGCGGCCTCCGTGCTCGGCTCCACCTTCGTCGCCGTGCGGCCGCAGGGCGTGACGCTCAACCGCTGCTACGTCTTCGGCGCGGTGCTCTTCGGCATCGGCAGCCTCGTGTGCGCCGTCGCGCCGAGCATGGAGACGGTACTCGCCGGCCGCGCCGTCCAGGGGCTCGGCGCGGGCTTCCTCGTCGCGCTCGGCTATGCCTTCATCCGCTTTGTCTATCCAGAGCCGCTGTGGAGCACGGCCTCGACGCTCTATGCCGCCGCCTGGGGCATCGCGACCTTCCTCGGCCCGACGATCGGCGGTGTCTTCGCAGCCGGCAGCGCCTGGCGCGAGGCCTTCGCGCTGCTCATCCCGCTCTCGGCCCTCATGGCCGTTTCCGCGCCCAAACTGCTGCCGTCGGGCGAAGGCGAACGGGTGACGACGAAGACGCCGTTCGTCCAGATCCTGCTGCTGGTGGCGGCCGTCGTGCTGCTCTCCCTCGCAAGCTCGGTGAATGCGCCGGCCCTGCGCGGCGCCCTGGCCGGGGCCGCCGTCGCAGGCGTCGCCGCCGCCGTCGCGATCGAGCGGCGCACCGCCGCGCGCCTGCTGCCGGCCGGCACGATCCGCCTCTCCTCCCCGCTCGCCCGCGTCTACCTCATCATGCTGATGCTGCTGGTGACGGTCTGCTCGGACGTCTACATCCCCTATTTCCTGCAGGTGCTGCACGCGGTGACGCCCCTCGTCTCCGGCTATCTCGTGGCGCTGCTGGCGCTCGGCTGGACGGCGGCCGCCTTCGCGACGGCCGGCCTCAAGGGGCGGCGCGCCAACCGGGTCATCGTCGCCGGCGCGGCCCTCGAAGCGCTGGCGACGGCCCTGCTCGTCCTCACGCTCGCCCGGCACAATCCCGCAGGCAGCCTGCCGCTGCTGGCGCTCGCCACCCTCTTCATCTTCCTGATGGGCTTCGGCATCGGCATGGGCTGGGCCCACCTCGTCACCCATGTCCTGCACCTTGCGCCCGCCGGCGAGACCGACAAGGCCTCGGCGGCGATTACCACCATGCAGGCGCTCGGCGCGGCCTTCGGGGCGGCGCTCGCCGGCATCATCGTCAACACGACCGGCCTTGTCGAACCCGGCGGCACCGAGGGCGCGCTGATGGCGGCGCGCTGGCTCTACGCCCTGCTGGCGCTTCCCGCGGCGCTGGCGATCCTGCTTGCCGTCACCCTTCCGCACGGAAGGACGGACCCGGCGGGTTGAGGATTTGTTAACGGCGTCCGGCAGTCCCGATTGCGGCACTGCCTCCTTCTGCCACAAAGGGCACCTATCGTCCGGCGCGACATCCGACGATTCAGCCTTGAGGAGGAAAGAGGCCGGTGAGACGCAGCCAGGAACAAACGCTGCCGGACGCAGGCGGCATGGCGCCCCCCGACAAGATCCTGCCGCTCGCGCTCATCCGTGACCGGGCCACCACGGACCTCATCCTCTCCGGGCTCGACGCCTCCGGCGTCGCCTTCGCGCTGTTCTCGCCCGAGGACGAGCTTTCCTACGGCTCGACGGCCTTCAAGGCGCTCTTCGACGTGCAGCCCGGCGCGCGCACCTTCGCCGACATCATGCGGCACTGCCATGTGAAGAGCGTCGGCCCCAAGGTGGCGGCGCCGATCGAGGACTTCCTGGAGATGGCGCGCGCGAAACGGCGCAGCAGCCCGCAGCGCGACTTCGAGATCGACATGAACGACGACCGCTGGTTCCTGGTGAACGAGACGCTGCTGCCGGGCGGCTGGCTGTGGCACGTCTTCACCGACATCACCGTGCTGAAATACAACGAGCAGCTTTTGCAGCGCGCCCGCGACGCGGCGCAGCTCGCCGCCGATACGGACCCGCTCACGGGCCTGCTCAACCGCCGCGCGGCGATGGAACGGCTGGAGGCGGAAATCCAGGCCGCCTTCCGCGACTGCACGCAGCTTTCGCTCGCCCTGATCGACCTCGACCACTTCAAATCGATCAACGACCGCTACGGCCATGCCAAGGGCGACGACGTGCTGCGCCACTTCGCGGCCGCCGGCCGGCAGCAATTGCGCGGCGGCGACATCTTCGCGCGGATCGGCGGGGAGGAGTTACTGGTGCTGATGCCGGGCGCCGGCATCCGGGAGGCGACGAACGCGGCCGAGCGTCTGCGCGAGCACATCGCGCGCGCGGAGACCCGCGCCGGGCTCGGCTGCGCCTACACCATGTCGGCCGGCGTCGCGGAATATTGCGGCAACGCGGCGGAGGACCTGTTCCAGCGGGCCGACCGCGCGCTCTACCGCGCCAAGCATCTCGGCCGGGACCGGACCGAACAGGCGGACTGACGCCGTCAGTCGAAGGTCAGCACGATCTTGCCGATATGATCGCCGTGCTCCATCATGCGGTGGGCGGCGGCGGCCTGCCCGAACGGCATGACGGCATGGACGACCGGGGCGACGCGTCCCTCCTCCAGGAGCGGCCAGACCTTTTCCAGAAGCGCGTCGCGGATCTCCTGCTTTTCGGCCGCCGTGCGCGGGCGCATGGCCGAGCCCATGAGGTGCAGACGCTTTTGCAGGATGGGCGCGAGGCTGACCTTTTCCGCGAACGTGCCGCCGAGGAAGGCGATGATCGACAGCCGCCCGTCGCGGGCGAGCGATTTCAGGTTGCGCTCGAAATAGGCCGCGCCGATCATGTCGAGGATCACGTCCACGCCCGCCTTGCCGGTCTCCTGCGCGACGGCCGCGCAGAAATCCTCGCTGCGGTAGTTGATCGCGCGGACGGCGCCGAGCCCGAGGCACGCATCGCACTTCTCCGCCGTGCCGGCCGTCGCGAAGACGCGCGAGCCGAAGGCGGCGGCCAGCTGGATCGCCGTCGTGCCGATGCCGCTCGATCCGCCGTGGACAAGCACGCTTTCGCCGGGTTTCAGGCCCGCCATCATGAACAGATTGGCCCAGACGGTGAAGAAGGTCTCCGGCAGCGCCGCCGCCTTCACCGCGTCGTAGCCCTTCGGAAAGGGCAGCGCCTGCGTCGCCGGCACGGCGCAATACTGCGCATAGCCGCCGCCGTTCGCCAGCGCGCAGACCCTGTCGCCGAGCGCGTAGCCGGTGACGTCCTCGCCGATCGCCACGACCTCGCCGGCGATCTCCAGGCCGAGGATGGGGCTGGCATCGGGCGGCGGCGGATAGTCGCCCTTGCGCTGGAGCACGTCCGGCCGGTTGATGCCGGCCGCCTCGACCCGCACGAGGATCTCGCCGCTGCGCGGCTGCGGCGTCCTGCCCTCCATCACCGCCAGGTTGTCCGGGCCGCCGTGTTCGCTGAGCCCGACATAGGACATGGACGATGGAAGTGACATGGGCGTATCTCCGGGATGCGGGGTATCGTTCGCGGCGATCCTAGCCCAAAGCGTCCGCCATTTGAATCCGCGCAGGCGCCCCTGCGGCATCAGGCCCCGGCCGCGGGGTGCGGCCCGGCCGATGCCGAGGACAGGACGAGCCCCGCCTCGCTCGCCTTGGCGTCCGCCTTCAGGGCGGCGATGCGGCTGCTGATCTGCCCCGCCTCGCCGATCACCTCGCCTTCCGGCACGACAAGGACGACGGCCGAGCAGCGCATCAGCGGGAAGGTCGTCGGGTTGCCGGCCCGGTCGCGCCCGCGGATTTCGCCGGCGAGCTGGTCCTCGGGCGAATAGAGCGCGCGCACCTCGCGGGAGAAATCGGCGAGCATGCGCTCCAAAATCCCCCGCACCGCCTCGACCGGCCGGCCGGAGACGCCGGCGAAGAAATCGTCGCCGCCGACATGGCCGACGAAGACGTCCTCGCCGACGAACTCGCGGCGGAGCAGCGAGGCGAAGAGCGAGATCGCAAGGTCGCCCTTCTGGAAGCCGTAATGATCGTTGAACGGCTTGAAGTTGTCGAAGTCGAAATAGCACAGGCACCGGAGCTGGTCGCCGTCGAGCGCCCTGTCCTGGAGGTAGTCGCGGATCGAGCGGTTGCCGGGAAGGCCGGTCAGCGGGTTCTGGTCCTCCGCCGTCTTCAGCCGCTTCTCGTTGATGATCTTGAGAAGCGAGGAGGCCGAGAGGATGCCGGCATAGCGCAGGTTCTCCGTCAGGATGACGCATTCGTTGCCGCCCATGCCGGTGAAGACGTCGAGGAGCTGTTCGGCGGGCGTATCGAGGTCGGCGATCGGCGCGGTGGTGACGAAGTGCGACAGGCTCTTCTGGTAGAGCCTGTTCTTCAGCAGGTCGCGGCCGAAGGGGTGATAGCTCAGCTCCTTCACGTGGTACTCGTGCAGGATGCCGCGCGGCTCGTCGTTGGCGTTGAGCACCGGGAAGAAGGTGCGCTTGGGGTCGCGGCGGAAGAACTCGAAGACCGATTCCAGGCTCTCGTTCTCGCGCAGCACCGCGACATGCTCGATCTCGCGGCGGATGAGGATGCTGTCGAGCGTGCGCGAATTGCGGCGCGTGCCGCCGGCGCGGGCGACCTGCGCATAGACCGGCCCGAGCGCCGAGAAGTCCGTGACCGGGCGGGAGACGAACCAGCCCTGCACGAGGTCGCAGCCCGCCTCGCGGCAGGCGACGAACTCCGCCTCGCTCTCCACACCTTCCGCGATCACGCGGATGCCGAGCACGTGGGCGGCGTTGACCGTGTTGCGCACCAGATGGCGCTTGCGGGCGTCGGCCTCCATGCCGGAGATGAAGTGGCGGTCGATCTTGAGGTAATCGACCGGGTGGTCGCAGAGCAGCTTCAGCCCGTTGTGGCCGACGCCGAAATCGTCGATGGCGAGCTTGAAGCCGGCAAGGCGCAGCTTGCGCACGAGGACGGCGAAATCCGGCAGCGTGTCGTTGTCGAAGCGCTCGGAGATCTCGAAACAGATCGAGGAGGCCGGGATGCCGGCGCGGGCGAGATGGCCGGCAAGGCGTTCGACGAGGTCGGCGCCCTCCGGCACGAGGCGGGAATCGAGGTTGATGAAGAGCGTGCGCGAGCGGAAGTCCGGCAGGGCGGCGAAGGCGGCGATCGCCCGGCTGTTGACCATGTGCTCCAGCGCCAGAAGCTGGCCCGCCTCGTGCGCCCGGTCGATGAGGTCGAGCGGCGAGCGGAAGCCGAGGCGTTCGAAGCCGCGCATCAGCGACTCGTAGCCGAAGACCGCGCCGGTCGCGGCCTCCACGATCGGCTGGAAGGCCGTTTCGATCACCAGTTTGGCGAGCGTGACGATCTCGCCGTCGCCAAAACGGCGAAGGGCGAGCAATTCGGCGGCGGACATGGGCTACTCCGGGGCGTGGACTTTGCCGCGAAGTGTCCGCCCATATCCCTGAACAATCCGTTTCCTTAGTATGACAATTCGATGAAACTTCAACGACTACAAGGAGTTGAAACAGAATTTCCTCATATGGGGAGCGCCAGCAGCAAGGCGCCTCCGCCGATCATCAGCACGGCCAGCCAATGGGCGGGCGAAAGCTGCTCGCCGAGGAAGAGGACGGCGAAGACGGCGACGAGCACGACGGAGAGCTTGTCGACGGGCGCCACCTGCGCGGCCTTGCCGATCTGGAGCGCGCGGAAATAGCACAGCCAGGACGCGCCGGTCGCCAGGCCCGACAGGACGAGGAAGACCCAGCTCCTCCCCGGCACGGAGCCGGGCGCCTGCCAGTTGCCGGAAAGCGTCAGCATGAGGGCGATCGCCAAAAGGATGACGACGGTGCGCACGAAGGTCGCAAAGTCCGAATGGACCCCGGCGATGCCGACCTTGGCGAAGATCGCGGTCAGCGCGGCGAAGACGGCCGAGCCGAGCGCCCAGACCTGCCAGGATGTCAAGAGCGCCTTCACGTTGCACCTCCAGCGAGCACCATGCGCGTCATCGCAAGCCCGGCCGCGACGGCCGCGAGCGACAGGACGACCGAGGCGCCGACATAGAGCGCCGCAAGCCCGGCCTCCCCCCGCTCCCAGAGCAGGGCGGCATCGAGCGAGAAGGCGGAAAAGGTGGTGAAGCCGCCGAGGATGCCCGTCGTCAGGAACAGCCGCAGCTCGGCGGGCAGGTGGCCGCGGAAGGCGAAGACCCCGGCGACGAGGCCGATCAGCAGGCAGCCGAGCACGTTGATGGCGAGCGTTCCGGCCGGAAAGGCCGTGCCGAAGAACCGCGCCGACAGCACGTTCACCCCATGCCGGCCCGCGCCGCCGAGGCCCGCGCCGAGAAAGACGATCAGATAGTTCATGTCCGTTGCCCTCAAAGTTCAGCGATCCGACATCCGGACAACAAAAAACCGCCCTCGGGCGGTCGCCAAACATGCTCCCGCCGTCGACGGCCATCGCTGGCCGGTTCTGGCAGGAGCTATCAGCCGGTGAACGGCGGTTGTCGGGGAGCTCCATCCCCATCCCACGGGGAATTTCTAGGCGCTGGCGGGGCCGCTGTCAAACGGCTCAATGCCGCCGTTCGAGGATCGAGACGTAGTTGGCGACCGCCGTGCCGCCCATGTTGAAGAGGCCGCCGAGGGTGGCGCCGGGGACCTGGATGCCGCCCGCCTCGCCGGCGAGCTGCATGGCCGCCAGCACGTGCATGGAGACGCCCGTCGCGCCGATCGGGTGGCCCTTGGCCTTGAGGCCGCCGGAAGGGTTCACCGGCAGCCGCCCGTCCCGGCCCGTCTCGCCGGAGAGCGCCAGCCGGCCGCCCTCGCCGGGCCTTGCCAGCCCCATCGCCTCGTATTCGATGAGCTCGGCGATGGTGAAGCAGTCGTGCGTCTCGACGAAGGAGAGGTCGGCGAGCCTCGCCCCCGCCTCCGCCAGCGCCTGGCGCCATGCCTCCGCGCAGCCCTCGAAACGCAGGATGTCGCGCTTCGACAAGGGCAGGAAATCCTGCACATGGGCGGCGGCGCGCAAGGCGATGGCGCGCGGGGCGCTTGCGGCGGCGTCCGCAGAGGCGAGCACGAGGGCGGCCGCGCCGTCGGAGACGAGCGAGCAGTCCGTGCGCTTCAGGGGGCCGGCGACGAAGGGGTTCTTCTCGCTCTCGGTGCGGCAGAAATCGAAGCCGAGGTCCTTCCGCATCTGGGCATAGGGGTTCGCGGCGCCGTTCCTGTGGTTCTTGGCGGCGATGGCCGCGAGCGCGTCCGACTGGTCGCCGTGGCGCTGGAAATAGGCGGAGGCGATGCGGCCGAAGACGCCGGCGAAGCCGGCGGGCGTGCCGCCGTCCTCCGGCAGGTAGGAGGCCTTCAGCAGGTTGGCGCCGATCTCGGCCGGCGGCGTTGCCGTCATCTGCTCGACGCCGACGACGAGCACATGGCGCGCCGCCCCGGCGCGGATGGCGCGGATGCCCTGGTGCACGGCGGCCGAGCCGGTGGCGCAGGCGTTCTCCACCCGCGTGGCGCGCTTGAAGCGCAGGGCGTCGTCCGCCTGGAGCACGAGGCTGGCGGTGAAATCCTGCGGCGAGAAGCCGGCGTTGAAGTGGCCGAGCACGATCTCGTCGATCTCCGCCGGGCCTATGCCGGCATGGGCGACGGCCTGGCGGGCGACGGTGACGATCAGGCTCTCGACCGTCTCGCCTTCGAGCTTGCCGAAGCGCGTGTGCGCCCAGCCGGTGATGCAAACGTCCATGAAGAATCCTCCCGCCGGCATGATGGGCCGACGGCGGCGGGAGGTAAAGGGCGGAGCGGCGCAGATGCCGCCCCTCATCCGCCTGCCGGCACCTTCTGCCCGCAAGCGGGGCGAAGGGGTATGCCGCGCCGGTTTCCTCAAGCGATGGCGGTTCGTGGGGCAAGTCCCCTCTCGCGCTTGCGGGGAAAGGGCCAGGGCGAGGGGCGGACGCCGCTTGCCAAGAGCGCAGACGTACCGGAGCGCCTATTTCCTCAGCGCCAGGCCGAAGGCGATCAGCGCCCAGCCCTGCATGGCCAGGTCGAAGGCGAGGAAGAGGCCGAGCAGCCACAAGCTGTTGACCGGCCAGCCGAGGAGGAAGACAAGGCCCGCCAGCGCCGTGACGATGCCGCCCGCCATCAGCCAGCCCCAGCCCTTTTCCGGCCGGACGCGCCAGGCGGCGAAGATGCGGAAGACGCCGGCCACCAGCAGGGCCGCCGCCATCAGCAGGGTCAGCACGGCCGAGGTCAGCACCGGGTTGACGAAGGCGAGCACGCCGGCCGCCAGATAGAGCAGCGCGCTCAGCGCCCAGGCGATCGTCTCCCGCCAGGCCTTGACCTGGAAGGCGTGCGCCAGGTGCACCGCGCCGCCGACGATCATCAGCATGCCGACGTAATAGACCGAGGCGACCGTGGCGACGAAGAGGTTGGCGGCGGCGATGCCGCCGAAGACGAGCAGGACGACGCCGAGGGCGACGAACCACCCCCATTTGGCGCGGACTTCCGAGAGGGGGTTCATTCCGGGAGACAGGACCATGGCACACCTCGAAAACTGAATGAAAACAGCGGGAGGCTAACACGAGTCCGCCCTTCATTGCGATGCCTGATTGCATCTTGGAAGAGCCGAAGATTTTTATTGATTGATCACTCAATTAAAAATATCCTCGACGAAGAACAAAGGGGAACGCCGTGCCGAAGGTCGGAATGGAGCCGGTGCGCCGCAAGGCGCTGGTGGACGCGACGCTGAGAGCCGTCGGCGATCACGGGTCGCTGACCGTCACCATGTCGGAGATCGCCCGCCATGCGGGCGTGTCGCCTGCCCTGGCGCACCACTATTTCGGCTCGAAGGAGCAGCTCGTCATCGAGACGATCCGCAGCCTGCTGCGCACGCTGCGCGCGGATGCCGCGGCGGCGCTGAAGGAGGCCGCAACGCCGCGCGAAAAACTTTCGGCGGTCATCCGCGTCAATTTCCAGGCGCACCAGTTCGCGCCGGAGACCGTCGCCGCCTGGCTCGCCTTCTATACGGAAGCGCAGCGTTCGGAAGCGGTGCGGCGCCTCCTCGTCGTCTATGCGCGGCGGCTCAACTCCAATCTCCTGTCCAACCTCAAGCAACTCTGCTCCGCCGAGAAGGCGGCCGCCATCGCCGACGGCGCGGCGGCGATGATCGACGGGCTCTACCTGCGGCAGGGGTTGCGCTCGGCGCCCGTCAGCATCGAATCCTCGATCGCGCTGACGGAGAGCTATGTGGACGCGCAGCTCCGGGCCTGCGGGGTGGAGGCGGAATGATGGGTAGAGCCAGCCATACCATCCTGTTCCACACCCGAGGATCCCACCCGTGACCGCCAGCAAGCCGAACATCCTGATCATCATGGTCGACCAGCTCAACGGGAAACTCTTTCCGGACGGGCCGGCGGACTTCCTGCACGCGCCGCACCTCAAGGCGCTCGCCGCGCGCTCGGCGCGCTTTGCCAACAACTACACTTCCTCGCCGCTGTGCGCGCCGGCCCGCGCCTCCTTCATGGCGGGACAATTGCCGAGCCGCACGCGGGTTTACGACAATGCGGCCGAATATATCTCCTCGATCCCGACCTTCGCGCATCACCTGCGCCGCGCCGGCTACTACACGGCGCTTTCGGGCAAGATGCATTTCGTCGGGCCGGACCAGCTGCACGGCTTCGAGGAGCGGCTGACCACCGACATCTATCCCGCCGATTTCGGCTGGACGCCGGATTACCGCAAGCCCGGCGAGCGCATCGACTGGTGGTACCACAACATGGGCTCGGTGACGGGCGCGGGCGTCGCGGAGATCACCAACCAGATGGAATATGACGACGAGGTCGCCTTCCTCGCGGGCCAGAAGCTCTACCAGCTCGCGCGCGAGAACGACGACGCGGGCCGCCGCCCCTGGTGCCTCACCGTCTCCTTCACCCATCCGCACGATCCTTACGTGGCGCGCAGGAAATTCTGGGACCTCTACGAGGACTGCGAACACCTGATGCCGGAGGTCGGCATGCTGGAGGTGCAGGACCCGCATTCCGAGCGGATCCTCAAATCCTGCGACTATGCCGCCTTCTCCATCACCGAGGAGAACGTGCGCCGCTCGCGCCGGGCCTATTTCGCCAACATCTCCTACCTCGACGAGAAGGTGGGCGAACTCCTCGACACGCTCGAGCGCACGCGCATGCTCGACGACACGCTGGTCCTCTTCTGCTCGGACCACGGCGACATGCTCGGCGAGCGGGGCCTGTGGTTCAAGATGAACTTCTTCGAGGGCTCGGCCCGCGTGCCGCTGATGATCGCCGGCCCCGGCGTCGCGCCCGGCCTCACCCTCGCGCCCACCTCCAACCTCGACGTGACGCCGACGCTCTGCGAGCTTGCCGGCATCTCGATGGAGGAGGTCCTGCCCTGGACGGACGGGGAAAGCCTCGTGCCGGTGATCGGCGGGGCCGAGCGGGTTTCGCCGGTGCTGATGGAATATGCGGCGGAAGCCTCCTATGCGCCGCTCGTCGCCATCCGCGAGGGCAAGTGGAAATATGTCCATTGCGAGCTCGACCCGGAGCAGCTCTACGACCTCGACGCCGATCCTCTGGAGCTCACCAACCTTGCCGCCTCCGAGGACCCGGTGATCCGGGCGACGCTGGAGGCCTTCCGGCAGATGCGCGAGGCGCGCTGGGACATGGCGGCCTTCGACGCGGCCGTGCGCGAGAGCCAGGCGCGGCGCTGGGTGGTCTACGAGGCATTGCGCAACGGCGCCTACTATCCGTGGGACCACCAGCCGCTGCAGAAGGCCTCCGAACGCTACATGCGCAACCACATGAACCTCGACAACCTCGAAGAATCCAAACGCTATCCGCGGGGAGAATGAGATGAGAGCCCAACCGAAAGCCTCGCACTTCATCGACGGCGAATACGTCGAGGACGTTGCCGGCACGCCCTTCGAGAGCGTCTATCCCGCCACCGGCGAGGTGATCGCGCGCCTCCATGCGGCGACACCCGCCATCGTGGAAAAGGCCGTCGCCTCCGCCAGGCGGGCGCAGAAGGAATGGGCGGCGGCGAGCCCCACCGCGCGCGGGCGCGTCCTCAAACGCGCGGCGGAGATCATGCGCGAGAGGAACCGGGAGCTTTCCGAGCTGGAGACGCTGGACACCGGCAAGCCGATCCAGGAGACCATCGTCGCCGACCCGACATCCGGGGCGGACGCCTTCGAGTTCTTCGGCGGCATCGCGGCGGCGGGGCTCAACGGGGATTACATCCCGCTCGGGCAGGACTTCGCCTTTACCAAGCGCGTGCCGCTCGGCGTGTGCGTCGGCATCGGCGCGTGGAACTATCCGCAGCAGATCGCCTGCTGGAAGGGCGCGCCGGCCCTCGTCTGCGGCAATGCCATGGTGTTCAAGCCCTCGGAGAACACGCCGCTCGGCGCGCTGAAGATCGCCGAGATTCTTGTCGAGGCCGGGTTGCCGAAGGGGCTCTACAACGTCATCCAAGGGGATCGGACGACCGGGCCGCTGCTCGTCAACCACAAGGACGTCGCCAAGGTCTCGCTGACCGGCTCCGTGCCGACGGGCCGGAAGGTGGCGGGGGCGGCCGCCTCCGACCTCAAGCATGTGACCATGGAGCTCGGCGGCAAGTCGCCGCTCATCGTCTTCGACGACGCCGACCTCGAAAGCGCCATCGGCGGGGCGATGCTCGGCAACTTCTATTCGACGGGGCAGGTCTGCTCGAACGGCACGCGCGTCTTCGTGCAGAAGGGCATCAAGCAGAAATTCCTGTCGCGTCTCAAGGAGCGCACGGAGAAGATCCTGATCGGCGACCCGATGGACGAGGCGACGCAGCTCGGCCCGATGGTCTCGAAGGCCCAGCGCGACAAGGTCCTCGACTATATCGGGAAGGGTAAGGCCGAGGGCGCGACGCTCCTGACCGGCGGCGGCATCCCCAACGACGTCTCGGGCGACGGCTACTACATCCAGCCGACCGTGTTCTCCGATGTCACCGACGGCATGACCATCGCGCGGGAAGAGATCTTCGGGCCGGTCATGTGCGTGCTCGACTTCGACAGCGAAGAGGAAGTCGTCGCGCGCGGCAACGCCACGGAATTCGGCCTGTCCGGCGGCGTCTTCACGGCGGACATCACCCGCGCGCACCGCGTGGCCGACCGGCTGGAGGCCGGCACGCTGTGGATCAACACCTACAACCTCTGCCCCGTGGAAATCCCCTTCGGCGGCTCCAAGCAGTCCGGCTTCGGACGCGAGAACTCGCTCGCCGCGCTGGAGCACTATAGCGAGCTGAAGACGGTCTACGTGTCGATGGGCAAGGTCGAGGCGCCGTATTGAGGTGATCGGGATTGCCCCTCATCCCGCTGCCGCGACCTTCTCCCCGCAAGCGGGGCGAAGGAGGCTGGACGCGTCGTTTTCCGCCGCATCGGCGCCACGCGGATCGGAATGAGCGATCGCCACATCGTCCTTCTCCCCGCTTGCGGGGAGAAGGTGCCGGCAGGCGGATGAGGGGCTTAAACGCAGGAAAGAAACGGTCATGCAGAACGCGGACTACATCATCATCGGCTCCGGCTCGGCCGGCTCGGCGCTGGCCTACCGGCTTTCGGAGGACGGCCGGCATAGCGTCATGGTGCTGGAATACGGCGGGTCGGATTTCGGGCCGTTCATCCAGATGCCGGCGGCGCTCGCCTGGCCGATGAGCATGAAGCGCTACAACTGGGGCTATCTCTCCGAGCCGGAGCCGCACCTCAACAACCGGCGCATCACGGCGCCGCGCGGGAAGGTGATCGGCGGATCGTCCTCGATCAACGGCCTCGTCTACGTGCGCGGCCATGCGGAGGACTTCAACCGCTGGGAAGAGCTCGGCGCGCGCGGCTGGGCCTATGCGGACGTGCTGCCCTACTACAAGCGCATGGAGACCTCGCACGGCGGCGAGGACGGCTGGCGGGGCACGGACGGGCCGCTGCACGTGCGGCGCGGCCCGGTGACGAACCCCCTCTTCCACGCCTTCATCCAGGCCGGACAGCAGGCAGGCTTCGAGCTGACGGACGACTACAACGGCTCCAAGCAGGAGGGCTTCGGCCTGATGGAGCAGACGATCCACAACGGCCGGCGCTGGTCCGCGGCGAACGCCTACCTGAAACCGGCGCTGAAGCGGCCGAACGTCTCGCTCCTGCGCTGCTTCGCCCGCAAGATCGTCATCGAGGACGGCCGGGCTACCGGCGTCGAGATCGAGCGGAACGGCGTCATCGAGGTGGTGAAGGCGAACCGCGAGGTGATCGTCTCGGCCTCCTCCTTCAACTCGCCGAAGCTCCTGATGCTCTCCGGCATCGGCCCGGCGCAGCACCTCAAGGACATGGGGATCGAGGTGAAGGCCGACCGGCCGGGCGTCGGCGCCAACCTGCAGGACCACATGGAATTCTACTTCCAGCAGGTCTCCACCAAGCCGGTCTCGCTCTATTCCTGGCTGCCGTGGTTCTGGCAGGGGGTCGCCGGGGCGCAGTGGCTGCTCTCCAAGGGCGGGCTCGGCGCCTCAAACCAGTTCGAGGCCTGCGCGTTCCTGCGCTCCGCGCCGGGGCTGAAGCAGCCGGACATCCAGTACCATTTCCTGCCCGTCGCCATCTCCTACGACGGCAAGGCGGCGGCCAAGAGCCACGGTTTCCAGGTGCATGTCGGCTACAACCTGTCGAAGTCGCGCGGCACCGTCACGCTGCGCTCTCCCGATCCGATGGCCGATCCCGTCATCCGCTTCAACTACATGAGCCACGAGGAGGACTGGGTGAAGTTCCGCCATTGCGTGCGCCTCACCCGCGAGATCTTCTCGCAGAAGGCGTTCGACGAGTTCCGCGGGCCGGAGATCCAGCCGGGCGAGACGGTGCAGACGGACGCCGAGATCGACGCCTTCCTGCGCGAGCACCTGGAAAGTGCCTACCACCCCTGCGGCACCTGCCGCATGGGCGATCCGGACGACCCGATGGCCGTGGTCGATCCGCTGACGCGCGTCATCGGCGTCGACGGCCTGCGCGTGGCCGATTCCTCGATCTTCCCGCACGTGACCTACGGCAACCTCAACGCACCGTCGATCATGACCGGGGAGAAGGCGGCCGACCACATCCTCGGCAAGCAGCCGCTGCCCCGCTCCAACCAGGAGCCGTGGGTGAACCCGCGCGCGGCCGTGAGCGACCGGTAACACTTCGGAACCATATTCGATCGCAGGGATTTACGCCGGCATTGCCCGGAGGAAGCCCATGCCGATCTACCACAAGGTTTCGCGAAACGACGTCAGCAAGGAGACCGATCTGGTCGTCACGCTGATCGAGGGCGTGACCGGCCCCTGCGCCTTCATCACCGATCCGGCGCAGGCGCGCGACACGATCCCCATACCGGTGGAAGAGGCCCTTGCCAGCGCTGAGCGGATGATCGCCGGCGACGTCAACCCGCGCAACCTCGTCGTCGTCGACGAGGAGGACCTGTGGGACGAGCGCTGGGGCCGGCTCCTGCCGCACCCGGCCCGCAGCGCCGTCAGATGAAGGCGATCCAGCGCCCCGCCAGCACCGCGCCGATCCAGAGGACGAGCGACAGCAGCGCCTGCACGCGCAGGGCGGGCGTCACCGCGCCTGTCGCAAGCGCCCGGCGCCAGCCGCCGAGCCGGTGCAGGACGAGCGCATTGGCGACGCCGAGGGCGACGAGCGAGACCTTCGCCAGGAAGGCCGGGTTTTGCGCATATTCCTGCGGGCGGACGGAGAACAGGCAGAGGCCGGTGAGGACCGCCAGCACGACGCCGGCCGCCGCGGTGCACGACAGGAGCGGGCCGACGGCGGCTATCGGCGCGGAGCGGATCACGCCGGCGAGCCTGAGGTCGAGCGGCACGATGGCGCCGACGACGAGGCCGATCGCAAGGACATGCGCGGCATTCACGACGAGGTAGAGCCGCGCCGACCCTTTCAGGGCGGCGGCGACCGGCGTTGCGGCGAACCAGTCGAGCGCCTCCATCCCGGCCCCGTCAGTTCGTCCGGATCCGTTCCGGGTAGATGTCGTAGACCTTGCCGGCCACCGTGATGCGCACCGCCTTCATGCGCTTCTCGCTTCTGTCCAGCGAGCGGTTGCCGAGCACCACGACCTCGTCGCCCGGCTTGGCGGACGTCTCGTCGAAGCCCGAGCGCTCCGTCTGGCGCGGATTGCCGAGCTCGATCTTCCACAGCCCGTCCGCGGCCTCGACGTCCAGCGAGGGATGCGGCGGCGCGACGGTGACGGAGACGACCTTGCCGGTCAGTTCCGTCTGCGCCTCCTCCGCCCAGCCCCAGCCGTGATGGGCAAGAGCCGTCGCGCACGTCATCGCGACAGCGGCGGCGGCGGCGGCGAGCGTCTTTCCTGCAATCTGCATGGCATGCTCCTTCCTTAAAACCTTGAGGTAGATAGAATACACGCCCCGTCCGGCGAGGCCGTTCAAGCATTGTTGAACGGCCGGCGCGTGGCCTTGCCGAACAATAGTCCACTATTTTTGTAGAATAATTTCAAAGCGTTCGGCGGCGGCAGGATTTCTGCTGCGGGCGGCAGATGGAGAGATATTTGCTCCTGCGCCCGAGGCTTTGGAAATCCGTTTTGCTGTCCCCTTCCGCCCGGGGCTGCGATAATCCCGCAAATTCTTGCGAAGGCTTTGAAACGGAATGACTGCTCTTACCGGAAACGGGACCGCCGAGGCCCTGAACGCCAAACTCGCCGGCCTCGACCTTGCCGGGCGCCTCGCGCTCGTGGCCGGGCTCGGCGGGCGCGCCGTCTTCACCACCAGCCTCGGCATCGAGGACCAGGTCATCACCGCCGCCATCGGCACGCAGCGCCTGCCGATCGACGTGGTGACGCTGGAGACCGGCCGCCTCTTCAAGGAGACCGTCGACCTCATCGACGAGACCGAGGGCCAGTACGGCATCACCATCACCCGCTATCATCCGGTGCAGGACGACATCGACGCCTATGCCGCGAAATACGGCCTCAACGGCTTCTACGAGAGCGTGGAAGCGCGCCACGCCTGTTGCGGCGTGCGCAAGCTGAAGCCGCTTGCGCGCGCGCTCGAAGGGGCATCCTTCTGGATCACCGGCCTTCGCCGCGGCCAGTCCGGCAACCGCGCCGACACGCCCTTCGCGGAATTCGACGCCGAGCGGAACCTCGTCAAGATCAACCCGCTGGCCGACTGGGACATCGAGCGCATCAAGGCCTATGTGGCCGACAATGCCGTGCCGGTGAACCCGCTGCACGCCCGCGGCTATCCCTCCATCGGCTGCGAGCCCTGTACGCGCGCCATCAAGCCGGGCGAGCCCGAGCGCGCCGGCCGCTGGTGGTGGGAGAACGACGAGAAGCGCGAATGCGGCCTGCACGTTCCCGAAGCCGCCGCCTCCCCCATCCGGGCCCCGAGCGCGGCCTGAGCGAACGCACCGCCCCTCCCAAGGCGCCCCATCCGGAGTTGAGAGTCCAAATGTCCGATATCCGTCACGAAGCGGAAGCGAAGCACAACGCAACGCCGAAGCCGCCGCTCGATCCGCACCTGAAGGCGCTGGAGAACGAGGCGATCCACATCTTCCGCGAGGTCGCCGCCGAATTCGAGCGGCCCGTCATGCTCTATTCGATCGGCAAGGACTCCTCGGTCCTGCTGCACCTTGCGCGAAAAGCCTTCTATCCCGGCCGCGTGCCCTTCCCGCTGCTGCACGTCAACACGGGCTGGAAGTTCGCCGAGATGATCGCCTTCCGCGACAACATCGTGAAGGAATACGACCTCGACCTCACCGAGCACATCAACCCGCGCGGGGCGGCGGAGAACATCACGCCCTTCACGCACGGCTCGGCCCTCTATACGGACATCATGAAGACCGAAGCGCTGCGCCAGGCGCTCGACGCCGGCAAGTACGACGCGGCCTTCGGCGGCGCGCGGCGCGACGAGGAGGCTTCGCGCGCCAAGGAGCGCATCTACTCCTTCCGCACGCCGGACCACCGCTGGGACCCGCGCAACCAGCGCCCGGAGCTGTGGAACATCTACAACGGCATGATCCGCCAGGGCGAGAGCGTGCGCGCCTTCCCGCTCTCAAACTGGACCGAGGTCGACATCTGGCGCTACATCCAGGCCGAGGACATCCCGATCGTGCCGCTCTACTTCGCCAGGAAGCGCCCCTATGTGGAGCGCGACGGCATGATGATCCTCGCCGAGGACCCGCGCCTCGAACTGCTGCCCGGCGAAACGAAGCAGGAAGGCGTCATCCGCTTCCGCACGCTCGGCTGCTTCCCGCTGACCGGCGCCATCCGCTCCGACGCCGCGACGCTCGACGACATCATCGCCGAGCTGGAGACCGCCACCGTCTCCGAACGCCAGGGCCGCGCGATCGACCGCGACCAGTCCGGCTCCATGGAAAAGAAGAAACGCGAAGGGTATTTCTGAGATGACCGTGTCCGCCACCGCAACCGCCGAGGTGCTTCCCGTGGAAGAGCCGGTCCACGAACAGGCGCGGGCGATCCGCGATTCCCGCCCGCTCCGCCTCATCACCTGCGGCTCGGTCGACGACGGCAAGTCGACGCTGATCGGCCGCCTGCTCTGGGACACCAAGGCCGTCAAGGAAGACCAGGCCGCCACGCTCCACCGCGACAGCGGCAAGCAGAACGACCTCGGCCTGCCCGACTTCGCGCTGCTGCTCGACGGCCTGCAGGCCGAGCGCGAGCAGGGCATCACCATCGACGTCGCCTACCGCTACTTCTCGACGGACCGCCGCTCCTTCATCGTCGCCGACACGCCCGGCCATGAGCAGTACACCCGCAACATGGCGACCGGCGCCTCGACGGCGGACCTCGCCGTGCTCCTGGTCGATGCCCGCGCCGGCATCCTCGAGCAGACCCGCCGGCACGCCACCATCGCCACGCTGATGGGCATCCGCCAGTTCGTGCTCGCCGTCAACAAGATCGACCTGACGGACTACGACCGCGCCCGCTTCGATCAAATCGCGCACGAGTTCCGCGAATTCGCGCTGACCCTCGGCGTCAAGCAGATCACCGCCATCCCCATGTCGGCGCTGAAGGGCGAGAACGTCGTCTACGACGGCAGCAAGGCCATGCCCTGGTACGACGGCCCGACGCTGGTGGAAACGCTGGAGAAGGCGACGACCCGCGCCGGCCAGACGGTCGGCTTCCGCCTGCCGGTGCAGCGCGTCTCGCGCCCCGGCGAAAGCTTCCGCGGCTACCAGGGCACGGTCGCCGGCGGCTCGGTCAAGCCGGGCGACAGCGTCGTCGTCCTGCCCTCGGGCATGGTGGCGAACGTCACCAAGATCGTCACCTTCGACCTCGTGCGCAACGCGGCCGTGGCGGGAGACGCCGTCACGCTGGTCCTCGACCGCCAGGTGGACGTTTCGCGCGGCGACATGATCGTCGCCATCGACAGCCAGCCGATGACCGGCCGCGGCTTCGACGCCCAGCTCGTCGCCCTCCAGCCGGAGGGCATCGAGCCAGGAAAACGTTACTGGCTGAAGAGCGGCTCGCGCCGCCAGCGCGTCAGCGTCGCGCCGGTGAGCCAGCTCGACCTTGCGACCTCGAAGTGGAATCCGGCCGAAAGGCTGGGCATGAACGCGATCGGCAAGGTGCGCCTCACCTTCGACGAGCAGGCGATCTTCGACACCTACGAGCAGAACCGCACGACCGGCGCCTTCATCCTGATCGACCCCGACACCAACAACACGGTCGCCGGCGGCATGATCACCGGCCGCCGCTCGGAGATCGGCGGCATCCACAAGGACGACCAGCGCGTGCTGCTGTCGCTGCCCGCCGACCTCGCGGAGAAGATCATGGCGACCGAGCTCTTCGCGGGCCGCCGCCAGGACGTCGACGTGCGCCACACCAGCGCCGGCCGCGCCGCGGAGCTGCTGGCGGACCTCGACGAATAGCGCCCGCCGAATCGGGCATGAAAGGCGATCGGGCATGAAAAAGGGGCCGGAAGGCCCCTTCGGTCTTGTGACGACAGTGCCCCAAGCACGCCGTCATCCTCGGGCTTGACCCGGGGATCCATTCCTTTCGAAGGCTTATGGATGCTCGGGTCAGGCCCGGGCATGACGGAGGAGAGGCTGGTGGAGCCTTCCGGCCCCTTTTATCCCATCGTCTTTATCCCGTCGTCTGCCCGCTCAGAAGAAGAAGTACCAGAGCAGGAGGACGACGAAGAGCGGCACGCCCATCAACCAGAGAATCAAAGCCCGAGCCATTGGATTTTCCTTTCCTCATTGCGTTGACCTGGAAACGCGCGCGGGCGCGGATTGTTCCATCAGGGGTTGATGGAAAGGCCCTACTTTTCCTCGCCCGCCTTGGAGGGCGGCCCACCGTCCTGCGGCGCGTCGGAACCGTTGCCGATCTCGATCTTGGCGAGGATGAAGAGCACGACGAAGCAGGCGGCCGTGGCGACGACGGCGACGAACCAGTAGCCGAGCCCGACCGCCAGGCCGACGGCGCCGGCAAGCCACATGCCCGCGCCCGTCGTCAGCCCCTTCACCTGCCCGCGCGAAAAGACGATCATCCCGGCGGCAAGGAAGGCGACGCCGGAGGTGACGGCTTCGATGACGCGCAGCGGATCGATGCGCACCTGCTCGTCGGAGAAGCCGGCCATGTGCACGCTCTCGATGGAAAGGAGCGCGAAGACGCAGGCCGCGAGCGCCACCAGGATATGCGTGCGAAGGCCTGCCGGATGGTCCTGGTATTCCCGTTCCGCGCCGATCACCGCGCCGAGCAGGATCGCCCCGACCATGCGCGCGAGGATGACGGGATAGGGCACTTCGGTCCTCGGAAAGAGGTCGGCGATGATCTGTTCCATGGCTCGCCAAACGCCGCAGCCGCCATCCTGTTCCCCCCGCACAAGGCCGGCGCGGAAAAATCCCCCGCCATCCCGGCACTTTCGCCAACATGGCGGATTTTTTTGATATTTTGCGCTTGTCGAAACGAAAAGCCTGTTCTATAGGAAGCGCCGCTGGTCACGGAGTGTAGCGCAGTCTGGTAGCGCACCACGTTCGGGACGTGGGGGTCGCGTGTTCGAATCACGCCACTCCGACCAGCGGAAACCGCTAAAAGATCAGGCGGTTGAATGTTTCCCGAAAATCCTCTTGAAAAATCACGGCAATGAATACGGCAACGATTGCTACTTCATTCGCCCTGCCCTCCCTGTTGTAAACGCTTCCCCGACACCGGCCTGATGATCCGGGTGATGATGGCCGTAGGTCTTCTCCAGCGTCTCCAGGGTCATCCCCAGATAGCCGGACGCCTCCCACTTGTCGGTGGCTGCCTGCATGAGCCATGTGGCGGCTGTATGTCGCAAGGTGTGGCGGACGACGCCATCAGCTCCCTCACCCAATACCTCGTCGACCAAGTTCCGGAAGGCCCGCTTGGGGTCCGCCGGCTTCCCGTTGTACTCGACGACATACCTGGCGCCGTTCGAATGCCACCGTCTCATGTGGGCGAGCAGACGAGCAGGAAGGCGGATCGGCGGCGCACGTTTATTCGAGGCCACCATCTCGCCTTCCCACGCGCGATAGAACATGCCGGCATCCAGATCGATGTACGGACGCCCCTGCTCCTTCACGAACGACGCCTGCCATATCCGCGAGAATAGCGATGAAGAAGCGTACGCCTGGTTTCTTGTGGTGGAGGCCGTCGACATCGATTGCGCAAGTGAATTTGCAGAGGCGATCGGGATATCAAACGCCGCACCTTGGACCGCATTGTGAAACCCTGACCGATCGTCGGAACGCCAACGGGGTCCAGATAACAAGTCAGCGGGTTGCCTTCATGGGCGCGCAGAAACGCGCGGCCACGCTGAGACGTGGTCGTAATGGTCATGGTTGATCCTCTGGTGGTTAGGTTAGGCGCGTGGCGATGCAGACGTGCCGAAAATGCCGGACGTGCGCTGGCACCCCGACACGTAGAATGCGGAGCGGTTCATGATGGGGTCCTTTCGTGCGAGATTTGGGAGTTGCCCTTAGCCAAGGCTCATTTAGCACGGCAAGGTTACATTTGTGCCTTGACGAGAATGTCTAGGATATTCCTAATGAATCCAACTTCAGCATACGGGATGACATTCGATGCTTGAAAAAAGCGAATTCAAAGAAAAGCTCAATGAACTTGGTGACTTCTGGGAACGCATCGAGTTTCCTAATGGAGTGGTTGTCGGTCCTGGCCGCAACAAAGAGCTTTTGTGGAAGAAATATCTTTCAAAACACATCAGCAAGGAAAGTCTGTCCGGGAAGAAAGTTCTGGACTTGGGGTGCAACGCTGGCGGCAATCTCATAGAGATAGCCAAAGCTTGTCCCTCGCGTCTTGTTGGTGTTGAGGGTAACGAGAAGTTTTACAACCAAGCTAAGTTTGTCGTAAAGACATTTTCCATTGACGCGGAAGTGCTTCATTATCGTATTTCTTCCGACACACCCCCTGAGAAATATGCCAAAGATCTCGGCAAGTTCGACGTGATCTTCTACCTGGGCGTCTTGTATCACCTCACGCGCCGAGCCAACCTCAATATCCTGCGATATATCAGGCAGAACTCACAACGCTCGTTCTTCTCGTCCCAACTCTTCATGAGTGAGGCAAGGAGTAATGTTGATTGGGAATTGACTGAGGATGGCCACAGGAAATTGTTTGAGGAGGCTGGCTTCTCGGAGATCATAACGATCCACAAGAAGACCGAAAGCGAAAACTGGTCAGCTTTGACAAACCAATGGTATTTCGAAGCGAAGTAGCCTTTTACGTGTTGTGCGTGAGGCATAAACACTACTTCGTCAATCGTCACCCTCCCTCACCCTGTCCCGGCCACTCGAACGCCGGCAGTTCATCAATGAAATCCTCGATGGTCGGCACCTGCCGCTCGCCGACGGCGACCTTGCCAAGCTCGGTCGTGGAATAGCTCCATACCGCGGATCGCCAGGCGAACAGCGCCTCGGCCTCGGCCGCGAATGTCGGATTAGGATCGTTCCGATACGAGACGGCCGTCTGCACGCTGTCGTACTGGCGTTCCCTGGCTTTGGCGTCGAGTTGGGCCTGGATGGCGCCTGAGAACTGCGCCAGGAGCGCAGCCTTGGCCTGCTCGGCCTTCGCCTCGGCCGTGATGATGATCGCGGGATCAGGCGTCCACATCGGTGTTCTCCTCGTTCACGGGTTCAGGATCGTGCGGCAGATCGAGCGGCCCGTCCGGCGGATCGACGATCGGCGCGGGGTTCGTCACGGCCTGGGACGGGTTGTCGCCCGAATAAGGAAGCCGAATAGTGAGGACGAGGTGCCCGCCCTCGCGCCTGACAGGGCCGCGGATAAAGTCGCAGGATACGGCAAAATCCGCGATCTAGGCGCCATCCGGCAGGCTCGAAAAGTCGTAAGCCTCGCCGTTGATCGTAAGGCAGTCACCCGACTTGACGATCTCGACGGCCGACCCGTCATAGAGCGGCGATAGGTTGATGATCATTGCTATGCTCTCCTTTAGAACCAGCGGCCGACCGCTGTGATCTTAAGCCCAACCGTCTGCCCTGCCAGCGACGACGATGCCATGAGACGGCACTGGGCAGCGCCGACGGCCGAGGCTCTTTGGAAGCCCACCCAGATATTGCCCACGGCGAGCTGATCGGGCGAAATCGATACCGATGTCGTTGCGGCGGATACGAAGTTCGAAGCCAGCGAGAGGCCAATGAGGGCGGACACGAATGCATTTCCCGTCGCCGTGTTTATGTCGTAGGTCTCTGTGACGACGCCGGTGCAGATCTGCGTGCCGTCAGCGAAGCGCACCCATTCGCCGTTGGCGTTGCTGCCGCGCTGCATGACCCCGCCGGTCGGGACGCCGCCTGACTGGCCTACGGGCCGGAGAATGGTTCCCTGATGGATAACCTCGCACCACGGCGTCCAGCCGGAATTGCCGTAGCTGCGGATGAAGACGCGAAGACCTGCCGCCGTAGAGTCTCCCCCATACGACACGAACATCTGCGTGTGCCTGTTCGTCTGGGAATAGTTGACGTAAAGCGCACCTGCGGAAGAGATCGGGTAATTGTTGTTGGGCGTGTTGGCGCCGGTCGGATTGTAGTAGAGGCCGCCTGCCGTCAGGTTGTCGAGGTTGTCGGACGCCGTCAGAATGACCGCGAAGCCATTCCCGAAGTCGCTGGCCTTAAGCAACCGCCCGCCGGTCGTGTCCGTCTGGCTCTGCGTGACGACCGTACCGAGGAGCCGGCCGTCAAGGGTGTAGTTGGTGCCGGATCGAGGAAGAGTGCGAGGTCGCCCTTGTGGTCCCGCTTGTGGTGCGCGACCGGAGCGTCCGGTGCCTTGCCCTTCCCTATCAGTAGCTTGCCGCAGCCGTGCCACTGGCAGGTGTAGTTGTCGCGAAGGAAGATCTTCTTGCGGAGCGGTTGCCAGGCCGGATGCTTGTAAAGCGTCTGGTGCTCTGGCCGGAAGCGTTTAGGCGCCACGCAGACTCTCGACTTCAAGCCAGTGGTCGTTGATGCGGACCAGGGCCTTGCCGTCGGGCTGAACAGCCTGGGCGTCCACAGTGCCAGCGATACGGTTGACGGGGCAGTAAAGGTTCATGCCAATCACGGGGAGACCGTTCTTAGGAGGGACCGGGAGGAGGATGGCCGTCGGGAGATCCCGAACCCGACGGCCGACCAGCGCACGAACGGAGAGGACGTGCGAGGTGATTGAAGCTATCGACTCCTGCCCCCAGACGTTGCATCATTCAACCGTTGTCATTTACAGGGGAACGAAGATGAGATTTTCATTTCTGCATCGGGTCGCCATTTGCACGATAGTAGCGTTCACGGCAGCGCATGCATCCGCAGAGACTCGGTTCGAAAGAATGGGCATCAAATACTGCGCGGCAGCGCCAGATGCACCTACTTTTGTCCAAACATACAGAATTGTTGATCGGCGGATAGGGTCACGTGACGGGAGAAAACGTGAGACCGTCACTATTACAGTGGCGCCTGGCTACCGCGTGGTAGATACAGATATCGCGGTGGGTCGACGGCACAGAGCTGGCGTCGAACTTGCCAACATTGAATATGCCGGACAACTCGGGTTTGACAACAATGTGGTTACGCGCTTTCGCAAAGCCGTTTCGAAGTCATCAGCAAGTGGTAAGCTCGTTCTTGGCCCTAACTCAAAGTATTCATGAGGCGCAAACAAAAGCAGCGATGATCTGATACGAGACTTTCTCGCTTCGCAGCGCGTTTATGCCAATACTCATACCACAATCAAGGTGAAATACAGCATGAGTCCCAGATGGGGAAGGAGCGGATCGTGGATTACGGCTGATCTTCATGTCGTCGTTCAGCGGGTGCCGACTGAGGATCATATTGAACGAGCTACCCGATTTATCGAACGTGCAATTGAAGCCGATCTAGTGGTTGATACGGACACTGTGATGGCTGAAATATTGAAACAATGAAACGACTATCGTGATCTGAGAAGCCGGACCTAAGCCCGGCTCCCGCCGATGTGGATACTCCCCGTTAGTTGTAGGGAGAATTACAATACGCCCTTACACCGACCCGCGGCACATACGTGTTGTCGGACACGCGATATGTCCTGTAACGGTTGGCGCACCACTGCTCGTGACTGCCGCCGTAGCTCGTCGAAGGCTGGGACATCGCGCCTCCAATAATGGCTCCTGCCCCGAAAGCAGCAAGCGGATACCACCATCCGTCACTATGGCGGCGGTAACCCCGGCGATGTTCTCGGTAACCCCGCTGGCCGTTGTACCAGCCCTGGCGGTCTCGGCCATACCGACGAACTTCCCGCCTGTCTCGCCTGTCCCTACCGTCCCGCCAGTCGCGCCTATCGCGTCGGAACTCACGCCCGCGAAGCCATTCACGCCTGTCTTGGACCTGCTGCACGTCGCTTTGGACAATGATCGGGCTAGTCGGCACACCGATCGGTGTAGCCATTGCCGGCGACAGACCGGAGAACGCCGTTGCCATGGCAATTGCAATTATCGATAATTTCTTCACGCTCTTGTCCTTTCAATTGATGACCAAGCCTATGGGTCATCAATTGAACGCTGGATGAACGCGAAGTTTCCCGCGGTAACGTTATCGTGTGCCGTTTGGCCAATGTCTAGGGATGGAAAGTGTGAGTATCCGCTTTCGAAGCTGATTGCCGGCCTACCATAATGGAAGCGGCAGCCGAAGACGCATGAGCTATATTCACCCCCTAGAGCGAACTGATCTTGGGTTGAATCGGAGTAGGATTCCCAAGTCGCCGTATTTGTGATTCAAGATGCTGGCTGG
>NZ_JBJIEP010000034.1:0-41817 GCF_046557955.1 Shinella agrisoli
CTGTCGAGCGGCTTCTTCTTCGCCTTCATGATGTTCGGCAGCGAGGCATAGCGCGGCTCGTTGAGGCGAAGGTCGGTCGTCACCACCGCCGGAAGCTTCACCGCGATCGTCTGGAGCCCGCCGTCGACCTCGCGCGTGACCGTCGCCTTGTCCTCGCCGATCTCCACCTTCGAGGCGAACGTCGCCTGCGCCCAGCCGAGCAGCGCCGACAGCATCTGGCCGGTCTGGTTGCTGTCATCGTCGATCGCCTGCTTGCCGACGATGACGAGGCCGGGAGCTTCCGCTTCCGTCACGCCCTTGAGGATCTTGGCCACCGCCAGCGGCTCGACGGCATCGTCCGTCTCCACCAGCACCGCCCGGTCCGCGCCCATCGCGAGCGCCGTCCTCAGCGTCTCCTCGGCCTTGGCAGGGCCGATCGACACCACCACCACCTCCTCCGCCTTGCCCGCCTCCTTCAGGCGAAGCGCCTCCTCGACAGAGATCTCGTCGAACGGGTTCATCGACATCTTCACATTCGAAAGCTCAACACCCGAGCCGTCCGCCTTCACTCGGATCTTAACGTTGTAGTCGACAACACGCTTGACTGGTACGAGGATCTTCATCGGTTCCTTCCTTCATCTCGCCGGTTCGTTACATGCGGCCGCGCAGGGCCTGCGGATCGTAGGGCGATTCCGCGATCACCCGCGCCTTGCGCTTTTCGCCGAGGATCGGCACCTCCAGCTCCGTTCCCGGCGTGCCGAGCTCGACCGGCAGCAGCGCGAAGGCGACGTCGTGGCCGAGCGTATAGGCATAGCCGCCCGAGGTGATACGGCCGACAAGCGCGCCGTCGCGATAGACGCCCTCGTGGACCAGCGAGCTTGCGCCGTCCGTATCGATGGCGATCGTCACCGAGCGGCGCTTCACGCCTTCCTGCTGCTGGCGCACCAGCGCCTCGCGGCCGATGAAATCGCCCTTGTCGAGCCGGATGAAGCGGTCGAGGCCGCTTTCCCAGGCCGTCAGCTCGGGGTTCATGTCGCGGTACATGGCGCGGTAGGATTTTTCGAGGCGCAGCGATTCCAGCGCGTGGAGGCCGACGAGGCGCAGGCCATGGGGCTCGCCGGCCGCCAGCAGCGCCTCCAGCAGGTGCCGCTGATAGGGCAGCGGGTGGTAGAGCTCCCAGCCGAGCTCGCCCTCGTAGTTGACGCGCAGCAGGCGCACGTCGCTCGCAAGGCCGACCGTGCCGGACTTGACCCCGAACCACGGGAAGGCCGCGTTGGAAAGATCGATCTCCGTGAGGCCCTGCAGCACCTCGCGCGCCTTCGGGCCCACCACCGTGAAGCAGCCGCGCTCGTTGGTGACGTTGCGCAATTGCACGCTGCCGTCCTTCGGCAGACGCTTCGACAGGTCGTCGAAATTCCAGCGCTCGGCGCGCGGCGTCGAGACGAGGTAGAAGGTGCCGTCCTCCAGGCGCGAGACGATATATTCCGCCTGCACGCCGCCGGTCTCCGTCAGGTGATGGCTGAGGTTGACGCGGCCGGGCTTCGGCAGGCGGTTGGCGAGGATGCCGTCGAGCCAGGCCTCCGCGCCGGGGCCGGACACCTCGAACTTCGTCATCGGCGTCATCTCGACGAGGCCGACGGCGGTGCGCACCGCCCTCACCTCCCCGGCGACGTAGTGCCCCTTCTGCGTCCAGCGCCAGCTGTACTGGTCCCTGGCCTCCACGCCTTCCGGCGCGAACCAGTTCGGCATTTCCCAGCCGTTCAGCACGCCCCAGACGGCGCCGCGCCGCGTCAGGATGTCGTAGGACGGCGCGGTCTTCTGCGGGCGGGCGGCGGGCATGTCCTGGCCGGGGAAATGCAGCTCCGCATGCGTGCCCCAGCTTTCCCTGACCTTCCGGCGCGTCCATTCCTTGTTGGCGTAGTCGCCGAAGCGGCGCGGGTCGAGCTCGGACGTGTCGAGGCTGTTGGCGCCCTCGACGATGCGCTCGGAGAGGTAGTAGCCGATCGCCCCGCCCCACAGGATGCCGCCCGGAACGCCCTCGGCGATCCAGACATTCTCGAGCCCCCAGGCCGGCCCCACCAGCGGCAGCTCGTCGGCCGTCATCTGGAAGGGGCCGCGCACATTCGCCTTGATGCCGACGCGGCCGAGCGCCGGGACGAGGTCCATGGCGCGCTCCCAGTTCCACGAGACGGACTCGAAGTCCTCCTCCAGAAGGTCCGCGCCGAACCATTCCGGCACGCCGTCCTCGGCGAAGAGCTTCAGGTGCTCGGTCCTCTCGTAGGGGCCGAACATCAGGCCGTCGCCCTCCTCGCGCAGATACCCCTCGAAGCCCTCGTCGCGCAGGATCGGCATTTCCGGCAGGCCCCGGCGCTTGCGCTCGACGACTTCCGGCACGGCATCGGTGATCCAGTACTGGTGGACGATCGGGATCGCCGGGATTTCGAGGCCGAGCATGACGCCGGTCTGGCGGGCATAGTTGCCGGTGGCGGAGATGACGTGCTCGCAGATGATCTCGCCGTTGTTGGTGACGATCTTCCATTCGCCGCCGGCAAGGCGCTCGAAGCCCTTCACCTCGGTGTTGAGGTAGATCTTCGCGCCGCGGTCGCGCGCGCCCCTGGCCATGGCCTGCGTGACGTCGGCCGGCGCGATGTGGCCGTCGTCGGGGTGATAGAGCGCGGCCAGCATCTCGTTGTTTTCGAGCAGCGGCCAGAGGGAGAGCGCCTCCTTCGGCGTCAGCAGCTCGGCGCGGATGCCCTGCACGGCGGCGACGCTCATGTAGCTCTTGTACTCGTCGAGGCGGTCGCGCGTGTTGGCGATGCGCAGCTGCCCGCACTTGTGCCAGCCGACGTGCTGGCCGGTCTCCGCTTCGAGACCCTCGTAGATCTCGATCGTCTTGGCGATCATGCGGCCGATATTGATGCTGCGGGCATAGGAGGGGATGAGGCCGGCGGCGTGCCAGGTCGAGCCTGCCGTCAGCTGTGTGCGTTCCAGGAGCGCGACATCGGTCCAGCCGCGCTTGGCGAGGCCGTAGAGGATGGCGGCGCCGACGCAACCGCCGCCGATGACGACGGCGCGAGCATGAGTTTGCATGGAGTGGTTCCCTCGAATTGGTTTCCATCACCGTACAAAGACGTCATCCACCTGTAATCTTGCTAAAAATTGCCGAGGGGCATAACCTGAAATTATGCACAGGCTTCGCTCCCTCATCCCGTCCGCCAACTACCTCTTCTGCTTCGAGGCCGCCGCGCGAAGGCGCAGCTTCACGGCCGCCGCGGAGGAGCTGAACGTCAGCCAGCCGGCCGTCAGCAAGACGATCCGCCTGCTGGAGGAGGCGACGGGCCTCAAGCTCTTCCGGCGCGAGCACACGCGGCTGGAACTGACGGCGGAGGGCCAGCGGCTCTACAAGGAGGTCCAGCAGGCGTTCGACCACCTGCACATGGTCATCTCCTCGCTCCAGAAGAAGCATTCGAACGATGTGGTGCGCGTCTCCTTTTCCGCATCCTTCGTGCAGCTCTGGCTGCTGCCGCGGCTGAAGGACTTCAAGGCCAGGCATCCAGACGTGTCGCTGCGCATCGAGGAAAGCAGCCGCGACGACCAGGATCTGGTCGAGGAGGACATCGACCTTTCCGCCCGCCTCGGCAACGGCAAATGGCCGGGCATCCATTCCTGGCATTTCGTCACGGAGGAGGTGCTGCCGGTGTGCAGCCCCGACTACCTGAAGGAACACGGCCCGATCAGCGAGCCGGCCGACCTGCTCCGGCACACGCTCCTGAATTTCGAGGAACGGCATCGCACCCGGCTCGGCTGGCGCGAATGGCTGGAGCGCCAGGCCGTCCCGGTAGCCAGGCTGAAGCAGGATTTCGTGTTCACCGACGCGCTCGGCTCGATCGAGGCGGCGGTCCTCGGCCAGGGTATCGCGCTCGGCTGGAAACACCTGGTGCATGACCATATCCAGGCCGGCAGGCTGGTCGCGCCCCTCAAGGAGGTCTATCGCTCGGGCATGGCGGTCCACATCGTCATGCCGGCGCAGCGCCCGCCGAAACGGGGAACGGAGCTCTTCCGCGACTGGCTGATCGAACAGAACGCCGATGCCTGCGCGGGGGCGCCCGGCCCGGAATGATCCCGGCGCCTCCGGGCGGTGTCAGTCCTCGCGGCCCTTCGGCCGGCCGAAGGCATAGTCCGTCACCTTGGGCAGGAAGGTGTGGGAGCGATAGGTCCGCGGTTTCTCGCCCACCGTGCTTCCGGTGTTCAGGATGCCGGCCTGGTAGTCGTCGGCAAAGAGGCTGTAGGGATAGGGCGCATCGACGGCGCTCGCCGCGTCGAGCGCCGCGCGCTCTGCGGCGGGCAGCTCGAAATCGAGCGCGGCAAGGTTGTCGCCGAGCTGCTCGATGCGGCTTGCGCCGACGATCGCCGCCGCGACGCCCGGACGGTTGGCCACCCAGTTGAGGGCGACCTGCGCCATGCTGCGGCCGACCGCCTGCGCCACGGCCTCGAGCGCGGCGACGATGCGGACATTGCGTTCGGTGAAGAGGCCGAGTCCGCCGCCCGACGCGTCGAGCGCGAGGCGGCCCTCGTTCGCACCGGAACGGTACTTGCCGGACAGGAGCCCCATGGCGAGCGGACTCCAGGCGGTGATGCCGAGGCCGAGCGTTTCGGCGAGCGGAACGAATTCGTGCTCGATGCTGCGCTCGACCAGCGAATAGGGAAGCTGGAGGCTGACCGGCGGCGACAGGGCATGGGCCTCCGCCCAGGTCTGCGCCCGCGCCGCGTACCAGCCGGGCACGTCGGAAAGGCCGGCATGGCGGATCTTGCCCGCGCGCACGAGGTCGTCGAGCGTGCGCATCACCTCCTCGACGGGGGTCATGCGGTCCCAGGTGTGCAGGAGGTAGAGGTCGATATAGTCCGTCTTCAGCCGCTTCAGCGAGGCATCGACGGCGCGCATGATGTTCTTGCGCCCGTTGCCGCCGGCATTCGGGTTGCCGGGCGAAAGGTTGTTCGAGAACTTCGTGGCGATGACGACATGGTCGCGAAGCCCGGCCTCGGCGACGAAGCTGCCGACAAGGCTCTCGCTCATGCCGCCGGCGTAGGAATCCGCCGTGTCGATGAAATTGCCGCCGGCCTCGACGTAGCGGTGGAAGATGGCGCGTGCGCTCGCCTCGTCGCTGCCCCAGGAGCCGCCGATGCCGCGGATGCCCGCGTTGCCGAAGGTCATGGTGCCGAGCGCAAGGCGGCTCACGCGCAGTCCGGAACGGCCGAGGAGGAAATAATGATCGAGCGGCATCGTCGGTCCTGCTGTCCTGTGCGGGGTCCTGCGGCTACATGCTGCCCGCATAGGGGCGGCGAGCCGTGCTCTGCTGCACGTAATCGATCATGGTGATGAAGTCGAAGACCGGCAGGCCGGTCGCCGCCTGCACCGCATGGGCATAGGGCGGCAGGTCGCTGCATTCGAGGAGGATCGAGCGGACATCGGGATTGTCCTCCACCAGGCGGCGCGCCACCTCGGTCACCTCCCGCTCGATCGCGGCGGAATCCAGCGTGCCGCGCTCTTCGAGAATGGCCTCGCGGAACTCCGTCTGCCCCTCCATGCCGGCGATGGCGAGCGGCACGCGGTCCGCCACGTTGCAGGCGGCGAAATGGCGCGGGGTCAGCCGCGCCGCATTGGCGGTGATGACGCCGACCCGCCCGCCGCACAGCGCGTGCATGAAGGGGATCTGCATCAGGCTGGAGAGGAAGACGGGAATATCGACCTGCGCCGCGACCTCTTCCTGGAAGTAGGCCATGAAGCCGCAGGCGCCGGTGATCGCCTTGACGCCGCGGTCCTGCAACTCGACCGCCGCCTCGATGAAGGCCTCCTTCAAGGCCGGATCGCGCTGGTTCAGCAGGCGGTCGATCGAGGCGCCCCGCACCTCCTGGAACCGCACGGGATAACGGTAGGTGGTCGCATTGCCGACATTCCCCGGCACGCACGGATAGGCCGCGTCGAGGATCAGGATGCCGATCTGCTCGCCGTACCACGACTGCGTCTTGCGCGTGACCGTATAGACAGTCATCGTTGGTCTCTCCGGTAAATCGTTTCGGGAAAAGGCGGGGGGAGCACGCTCTCCCCCGCCCTGTCGCCTACTCGACGAGGCGCGGCGCGCCCGTGTCGGCCGCCGTGCCGTCGAGGCCGTAGGACTTGAGGATCGCGACGATCGTGCCGTCGGCGTGCATCTCGGCGATCGCGGCGTCGAGCGCGACGCCCAGTTCCTTGGCGTTGAACGAATAGGGGAAGGCCGCCTGCGCCGCCTCCTTGGTCGCCTTCACGCGCTCGTCGGGCGCGGCGACATTGACCTTGACGTCGCCGAGCGCGCCCTTCTGCTGGGCGACGACGCCGGTCGAATAGCCGTCGACCGCAACGTCGATGCGGCCGGAGGAAAGGTCCTGCTGCATGTTGACCGAGTTCGGGTAGAGCTTCAGCGAAGAGCCGAGCAGCGCCTTCAGATCGGCGACCCAGAGATAGCCCTGCACCGTGCCGACCTGCTTGCCTTCGAGGTCGGAGACGTTCTTGAAGCCTTCCTTCGAATAGATGCCCATCTGGTCCGTGTAGAGCGGCGCGGAGAGGTTCATCACCTTCGCGCGCTCGGCCGTCCGGTACCAGTCGCCGGTCGCTATGTCGGCCTGGCCCGACAGGACGTACTGGATGGCGGCGGCCGGATCGACGGCGATCGCCTTGACCTTCAGGCATTCGCGCTTGGCGAATTCGGCAGCGATGTCGCCGTCGATGCCCTTCATGTTGCCGCTGTCGTCGAGGAAGGAATGCGGAACGTAGGTGGTGACCGCGACCGTCAGCGTGCCCGACTCGATGGTGGTGAACTGGTGCCTGGGCGTGCAGTCCTGCGCCGACGCGATCTGGGCCGACATCGCAAGGCCGGCGATGCCGGCGAGAAGGAACTGCGCGGTGGTCGTCATTGTGGGCATGCAGGTATCCTTTCAGCTTGGTTTCAACGGTGTGCGTAGAGGCCCGCGCGCCGCTCGACATGGCTGACGAGGAGGGCGGCGGGGATGGAGATGGCGGCGTAGAGCACGCCGGCGCAAAGCAGCGCCGGGAAGTAGCGGAAGGTCGTCGAGCCGATCTCGTAGGCCCGGCTGACGAGCTCCGGCAGCGCGATGGTGAAGCAGAGCGAGGTGCCCTGGAAGATCAGGATGGAAAAGCCGAGCAGCGCCGGAAGGGCGACGCGCAGGCCTTGCGGCAGCAGCACGTAGCGCAGCTCGTCGAGCCGGCTGAGGCCGAGCGCGACCGCCGCCTCGCGCTGGCCGTGGGCGACCGATTGCAGGCTGGCGCGGATGATCTCGCTCGTATAGGCGCCGGTGTTCCAGGCGAGCGCGACCACCGCGGCCAAGAAGGAGCCGAGCGTGAGCCCCGTCGCCGGCAGGCCGAAATAGATGAACTGCAGAAGCACCAGCGCCGGCGCGCCGCGGCCGATCTCGACCAGGAAGAGGCTGAGGCCCTTCACCGCGCGGTTCTTCGCCAGGACGCCGAGCGCCAGGAGGAGGCCGAAGGGAATGCCGATGAGGAGGCTGAGGGCGGTCACCTGCAGGCTGATCGACAGTCCGCCGAGGAGATCCGGCAGCCAGGCGGCGATTTCGTCCCGGGTCGGAAGCATCAGCGCGCCACCCTTGCCTGGAGATAGCCGTCGGCGACGCGCGAGAGCCAGGCGATCGGCAGGCTCAAGAGCACGTAGGACAGCCCGACGAGCGCGAAGACCTCCAGCCCGCGATAGGTCAGCTGCGAGAGCTGGTTGCCCTGGTAGGCAAGCTCCGTCACGCCGATGGTCGAGGCGACCGCGGTCTCCTTCATGAGGCCGATCAGGTAGCTGGCGGCCGAGGGCAGCGCGACGCGGAAGGCCTGCGGCGCGACGATGTCCCTTGCGGTCGACCAGCGGCCGAGATCGAGCGCGGCCGACGCCTCCCATTGGCCGAAATGGATCGAGGCGAGCGCGCCGCGGTAGATCTCGGCCATGTTCGCGGCGGCGATCAGCCCGAGGCCCGTCAGCGCGGCGCCGAACGGGCTGATCGGCAGGAAGCCCATGCCGAGGCCGAAGAAGATGATGAACAGCCAGAGGATCGGCGGGATCGCGCGCACGATCTGGATGATCGCCATGGCGAGGAGGCGCAGCGGCAGGAGCCGGCTCTGGCGGGCGGCGAGCAGCGGCACGCCGAGGACGGCGCCGATGAGGAACGCGCCGGCCGTCAGCGCGATCGTCCAGGTGAGGCCGCGCAGGATGGGCAGGAGGTCCGCCGCGCTCATCGCTCGTGCACCGCGCGCAGGAAACGTTTCGTGCGCTCCTGTTGCGGAGCGCGCATCACCTCTTTCGACGGCCCCTTCTCGACGATGCGGCCGTCGGCCATGATCATGACCGTATCGGAGACGTTCTCGGCAAAGCCCATCTCGTGGGTGACGACGATCATGGTCATGCCGCTTTCGGCAAGCTCGCGCATGACGGCAAGGACCTCGAGGCCCAGCTCCGGGTCGAGCGCCGAGGTCGGCTCGTCGAACAGCATGATTTCCGGATCGAGCGCCAGCGCACGCGCAATGGCGATGCGCTGCTGCTGGCCGCCGGAACACCGCACCGGATATTGCGCGGCCTTGTCGGCAAGGCCGACCCGCTTCAGGAGCTGCATGGAGCGCTCGTCCGCCTCCTGCCGGCTCCGCCCGAGCACGCGCTCCTGCGCAAGGCTGACATTGCGCAGCACCGACATGTGCGGAAAGAGGTTGAAGGACTGGAACACCATGCCGACGCGCCGGCGCAGGCCCGAAAGCTCCGCCCGCGCGACCGGCCGGGCCGCATCGATCGTCATGGAGCCGATGGCGATGGTGCCGCCGTCCGGCGGCTCGAGGTAGTTGATGCAGCGCAGCAGCGTGCTCTTGCCCGATCCGCTCGGCCCGATGATGGCCAGCACCTCGCCCGAGCGGACGTCGAGGTCTATTCCATCGAGGACGGTATGGGTCCCATAGTGCTTGCTCAGGGATTCGAGGCGGATGAGCACGTTGTCCGGCGCCGGCATCGTCATTGCGGGCTGCGTCCCGCTCGACCCGCCGCGCGGCCGGTCCTTGCCTGCGACGTGAAGGATGGCACCGTCCATATCATCGTGACCCCCATAGAACAGCCGTCCACGCGCCGCCTTCGCGGGCTGGTCGTCCGGCTGAACAGCTCTTTCCGTGCGATGCGGCCGTCGGAGTGCCCGGTTCCGGCCGTGTTCCCGTTGTTATTTCTGGAATGTTAGCATTCTGCCGCGCGCTGAGCAGGGCGAAAAAATTGCCGACCTGCCAAACTTCAGGTTATGCAGACATGCCGAAGGAAGGGCGGCGGCTCCTCGCTCCGCCGCCCCTGCCGCCCTTAGATGGAGGCTTTGATCCGCTGATCGACAGCGCGGGAAAAAGCGCAAGCTGCCGGCGGCCTCGACGAAGCGCTGGCGACACGCCATCCGATCCTGCACGGCTATCAAACGCTGCGCATTCGCACGCAGCGAAACGGCGAGTTGAAGGTCAGCCTTCACCGGTGAAGCCTGACGAGCAATACCGATGCAATCGCGCGCCCCACGGCCAGGCGCTGGCGCTGGCTGCCTAACCTGCGGAAAAACGCTCCGGCCTGAAAGTCGCGAGCATGGGATGTTCGGCACCCGTCGCGACCTCGTAGGCGAGGAGTTCGCCGACGATGAGACCGAGCGTCGCGCCGCTGTGGCTGAAAGCGACGTAGTAGCCGGGAATGGCCTTGAGCGCGCCGATCACCGGCTCGCCGTCGCCGGGGATCGGCTTGCCGCCGACACCGACAGAGGCGACTTCGAGCCTCGGATTGCCCTCCATCACCTTTGCGGCCTCGGCCAGAAGGGCCGCGACAACGGCATCGTCGATGTCGTAGCCGCCGTCCGCGCGTGCCTTCACCCCCTCGTCCGCCGCCCAGTCGGCATCCAGCGAGAAGGTGCCGCCCGGCGCCGGGCGAACGGCAACGCGCGGCGTGTTGAGGACGGCGCGCAGGGGATGGGCGAGCGGCCTGGTCTGGACCAGCAGCGCGACCGGGGTATCGTCGCCGATCTTCTGGCCGCTTTCCGCCACCATCTCCGGCACGGCGGGACCGGTCGCGAGCACGACGGCATCGGCCCGGAAGCGCCCGCCCGTCGACGTCTCCGCTCCGACCGCACGGCCGCCTTCGACCGTGACCCGCGCGGCGCCCTGATCCGTCACCAGCGTGCCGCCGAACGCCGAGAACTCCTCGAGAAGCACGCCGATCAATGCCGGCAGGTCGACCCAGCCTTCGCCGGGATTGAAGATCGCGCCCTGCGGCGTGATCGCCCGCGCATCGATGCCGGGCGTGACGCGGGCGACCTCGCCGGCGGAAAGCCGCCGCGCGTCGTAGGCGAGCGAAACCTCGTGGCGATAGGCGGCGTCGATCCCGTTGCGCCCGTCGTCGGCATCCCAGGTCAGGCCGCCGTCGAAGCGGAGCCAGTCCGTATCGGGGCGTTGCGCGAAAAGGGTGCGGTAGCGGTCGATGCCGGCCATGCGCAGGCGGTGATAGGGTTCCGAGCGCATGCGCGCCGAGTTCAGCCAGGAGAGCGAGCGGCCGGAGGCGCCGTTGGCCGGCGGGCCGTCGTTGAGGATCGTCACGCGGATCCCGCGCCGGGCAAGCTGGACGCCCGTGGAAACGCCGAAGATGCCGGCGCCGATGATGACTGCCGAGGAGATGATGCTGTCTGTCATGGGATGTCTTTCAATCGGTTGGTCATGCAGGTGGATGAAGCGGTTCAGGGCTCTTCCCAGCGCCCGCTGACGGCGGAGCGGAACAGCGCGTCGATGGCCTTCATGTTGGCGATCGCATCCTCCAGCCCCGTTTCGGGCGGCGTTCCGGAGAGGACGGCCTCGGCGAAGGCATCCGCCTGCTCGCGGTACTGGTCGACCGGCTCGAGCGCGATCTCCTCCCGTCCGCCGCCGGCAAGGTCGCGGCCGTCGTCGAGGACGAGCACGGTCGGCTCGTCAGCCGGCGCGTTGAAGGGAACGGGGATTTCCAGGCGCCCGCGTGTGCCGAGCACCGTCACCTTCTGCGTGAGGGCAAGCTGCGTGGAACAGGTGAAGGCGAGTTGCCGCCCTTCGGGAAAGGCGAGCAGCCCGCTCGTCAGCCGGTCGGTGCCGAAGGCCGGATCGCGCTCCATCAGGGCGATTGCCCGCAGCGGCTCGGCGCCGAACAGGAAGCGGGCCGTGTTGACGGCGTAGCACCCGACATCGAAGAGGCCGCCGCCGCCGATATCCGCCTGGTTGCGCACGTTCGCCGGGTCGTCGAGATAATAGGCGAAGATCGTCTGGATGGCCCTGACCTCGCCGAGCCGCCCGCCGGCGATCAGCGCGCGCGCCTTTCGCCATTGCGGATGATGGCGCACCATGAAGGCCTCCGCGACGGGCAGGCCGGCGGCCTTCTGCACGGCCGCGAGCCTCATTGCCTGCGCAGCATCGAGCGCGACGGGCTTTTCACAGAGCACCGGCTTGCCCTGCTCCAGTGCCCTGATCGTCATGGGCACATGCAGGTGATTGGGCAGCGGATTGTAGATCGCGTCGATTTCCGGATCGGCCAGCAGGGCCTCATAGCTGCCATAGGCCTTGGCGATGCCGAAGCGCGCCGCCATCGCCTTTGCCCTTTCCGGATCGCGCGAGGCGATGGCCTCCACCCGCCCCAGGCGGCTCGACCGGATGGCGGGGATGACCGCCTTGGCGGCAATGCCCGCGCAGCCGAGGATGCCCCATCGTATCGTTCGCGTCATCGTATCTCCTCGTTCAAAGGACTTCCGCAAGGAAGCGCCGCAGGCGTGGGCTCTGGGGGTTGTCGAAGATCGCCTCGGGGGTGCCCGCCTCCACCACGCGCCCCTCGTCCATGAAGACGACCTGGTCGGCGACGCGGCGGGCAAAGCCCATCTCGTGCGTGACGACGACCATGGTCATGCCGCGCTTGCCGAGGTCGGCCATCAGGTTGAGCACGCCCTTGACCAGTTCCGGGTCGAGTGCGCTCGTCACCTCGTCGAAGAGGATGACCTCCGGCTCCATGGCGAGGGCGCGGGCGATGGCGACGCGCTGCTGCTGGCCGCCGGAAAGGCCACCGGGACGATGGTGCTGGCGGCCCGCAAGCCCCACATCGGCAAGCCGTGCCCTGGCGATGCGCTCGGCCTCGGCTTTCGGCAGGCCCTTGATCTTCGTCAGCGACAGCATGACGTTTTCGAGCGCCGTGTGGTCCGGGAAGAGGTTGAAGTGCTGGAAGACCATGCCGACGCGGCGGCGGAGCCTTTCGGGCTTCATGGCGAGGATGCTCTCGCCGTCGAGCAGGATGTCGCCGCTCTTCGGCTCGACCAGCCGGTTCAGGCAGCGCAGCAGCGTCGACTTGCCGGAACCGGACGGGCCGATGACGCAGGTGACGCTGCCCGGCTTGACCGAGAGGTCCACTCCCTTCAGCACGTCGAGCTCGCCATAGGCCATGCCGAGGCCGCGCACGTCGAGGCTGCCGCCCTTGAACGACGCTCCGGATGCGCGGCTGGCGCCGTCGAGTTCGCTGACCTCTTCGAGCCCGCTGGTGACGGCTGCCGGGCGCTGCTTGCCGAGGCGCAGGCGATTGTCGATCGCGTTGACCACATGGGTGAGCGGCACGGTCACGATGAGATAGAAGACGCCGGCAAGCAGCAGCGGCGAGAGGTTGCCGGTCACGACAGCCTGGTCCTGCCCGACGCGGAAGATCTCGCGCTCGGAGGCAAGCAGGCCGAGGAAATAGACGAGGCTCGAATCCTTCACGTTGCCGATGAACTGGTTGACGAGCGCCGGCAGCACGCGCCGCACGCCCTGCGGCACGACGATGAGCCGCATGCCCTGCCCGTAGCTCATGCTGAGCGCCCGGCAGGCTTCCATCTGGCCCCGGTCGACGCTCTGGATGCCCGAGCGGAAGATCTCGCCGATATAGGCGCCCGCGATGAGGCTGAGCGCCAGGATACCGAGCGGATAGGGCGAGGGACCGAACAGCTCGCGGCCGATGCGGGCAAAGCCCTGCCCGATCAGCAGGATCGTGACGATGGCCGGCAGGCCGCGGAAGACGTCCGTATAGACGCGGGCGGGAATGCGCAGCCAGGCGGAGCGGGAAATGCCCATGATGGCGAGCACCATGCCGATGACGACGCCGAGCACCGTCGAGGCCGCCGCGAGGATCAGCGTGTTCTTGAGGCCGACCGTGATCATGGTCGGCAGCACTTCGGCCATCGCGTTCCAGTCGAGGAAGCTGCGGCGCAGGTTTTCAAGCCAGTTCATCAGGCGGGCCCTTCGGGGAAAAGGCCGGCCCGGCCGCGGCCGGGCCGGCAGCCGGCATCAGGTCTTGGGGAGGTATTCGGCCGGCATCGGCGTGCCGGGGAACCACTTCTCGTGGATCTTCTTCCAGGTGCCGTCCTGCATGGCCTCACGCAGCGCCTTGTTCAGCGCCTCGCGCAGCTTGTCGTTGCCCTTGCGCACGACGAAGCCGGCCGGCGCGTCGAAGCTCGGGATGTTGACGGCGATCTTCAGGTCGGGATAGCGGCCCGAATAGTCCTTCGCCGCCTCGTAGTCGAGGAAATGGGCATCCACGGTGCCGTTGTTGAGCGCGGCCACCGCGGAATTGTTGTCGGGGAACTTGACGAGGTCGGCGCCCGTGAAATTCTTCTGGGCGTAGATCTCCTGCAGCGTGCCCTGCACGACGCCGAGGCGCTTGCCCTGAAGGCCGGCGGCGTCCTTGGTCGCGGCGTCCGGCGTCAGGACCGACAGGTAGCCGGCGAGATACCCGTCCGTGAAATCGACGGTCTCCTTGCGCTTGTCCGTCGTGCCGATCGCCGCCGCCGCGACGTCGAAGCGGCTGTTGGCGACCGACGGCATCAGCGCGGCGAATTCCTGGCCGGTGAAGATCACCTGCTCCTTCTTGAAGCCGATGCGCTCGGCGACGTTAAGGAAGAGCTCGATGTCGAAGCCGGTGAAGGTGCCGTCGGAGGTGGTGAAGGCATAGGGCTTGGCATCGCCCATCGTACCGACGCTGATGACGGCGGGGTCGATCAGGCCGAGGGGGTTGTCCTCGGCAAGCGCCGGCATCGAAAGGCCTGCGGCAGCAAGGCCGACGGCGAGCGCGACGGCGGCGGCGCGCACGCGGGCAAGCGGTGACGGTATCGTCATGGAAAATCGCATGGTTCAGTCTCCTCTGGTGGTGGTGTCAGCGATGTCTTCACGGCGCACGGGTCCCACCCGGACGGCGGCATGTCCCGCGCGTCCGGCCCATGCTCATTGCATGCCGGGATTCTTGTCTTCTCATTTTGAGACCGGTCTCAAATTGAAAGAGACCGGTCTCTTTGACTTTTGGCAATTGTTATCTTCGCATTTGCCAGTCGTCAATATCTCTTGTAAGGCTAGCGCCCATGGACCAGAGCCCTCCCCGTTCCGCCTCCGCCACGGTCGCCGACGTCGCGCGCAAGGCGGGCGTGTCGAAGGCCACCGCCGCGCGCGTTCTGGGCGGCTACGGCACGGTGAGCGACCGGGTGCGCGACGCCGTGACGGCCGCGGCCCGCGCCCTCGACTACCAGCCCAACGAGCTTGCCCGCAGCATGACGACCGGCCGCTCCGGCACGATCGGCGTCGTCGTGGGCGATATCGAGAACCCGTTCTTCAGCCTCGCCATGCGGGGGATCACCGATGTCGCACGCCAGGCCGGCTTCACGGTCGTCCTCATCAATTCCGGCGAGGACGCCGACGCCGAGAAGGCCGCGATCCGCACCCTGCTCGCGAAACGGGTCGACGGCCTCATCGTCTCGCCCGCCAAGGAGAGCGATGTCGGCCACCTCAGGGAGGCCGCCCGCTCCGGACGGCCGCTCGTGCTGCTCGACCGCGGCAGCGAGGCGCTCGACGTCGACACGGTGATCGCCGACGACCGGCACGCCGCCGAGGGCATCACCCGCCGGCTCGTCGCGCTCGGCCACCGCCGCATCGCCTATCTCACCGCCTGCGACACGCCGGACCACCGCTTCCGCACGCCGGCCGACATCAACACCGGCTCGGTGCGCCGGCGCATCGAGGGCTTCCTCGGCATCTGCCGGGACGCGGGCCTTGCGGCAATGGAGAACTGGGTGCATGTCGGCGCGGTGACGCCGGAGCACACGCGCCGCATCGCCGCGGCGATGCTCGAAGCGCCGGAGCGCCCGACGGCGATCATCGCATCGGACAGCGTGATCGGGCTCGATGTCTTCAAGGTGTGCCGCGCGCGCGGCCTCGACATTCCGGGCGACCTGTCGCTGGTCTCCTTCCACGATGCGGACTGGACATCCGTCACGACGCCGCCGGTCACGGTCGTGCGCCAGCCTGTCTACAGCCTCGGCGAGACGGCGGCGAGGCTCTTGGTCGAGCGGCTGAACGGCAGCGCCGCGGAGGCGAGCCGCGTCGTCCTCAAGACGGAGGTCATCGAGCGCGCCTCCGTCGCAGAGGCCCCCGCCTGATCGCCGCACGCGCTCAGAACTGCACGCCCAGCCGCAGCGCATCCAGCATGGCCGCGTGGACGGAGCGGCTGCTCACCGCATCGCCGATCCGGTGCAGCTCGAAACCGCCGGCCGGCCGGGCGCGCAGCGCTGCGGGGCCAACGAGGGTTTCGATCTCCGTCACGCCGTCGTTCACCGAGAGGGGCCGCAGGTCGTCGAAGAGGTCGCTCACCGGGATCGTGCCGTGCTCGATAATGACCTGCGCATGGCTTGAGCGCCGTTCCCGGCCCGTCAGCAGGTGGCGCAGCACCGCCTCGCGCCGCCCGTCCCGCGCGGTGACCGACACCAGCTCGTGTTCCAGCAGAACCGTCACATCGTGCGCCGCGAGCGCCTTGCGGTAAGTGATGCCCGAATGATGCTCCATCTCCGGCGCCACGGAGGGATCGCGGGCGACGAAGGTCACGGCCTTGCCCGCCGCGGCGATCTCGGCGGCGAGCGAGGGCGCGGGATGACGGCCGGTCGCGTCATAGACCAGCACGTCGTCCGCGACCTGCGCCGGGTTGCCGAGCGCGTCGAAGACGCTGAGACAGAGCCCGCTCCCCGCGACGGGACCGAAATCCGGAATGCCGCCGGTCGCCAGGAGCACGAGGTCGGGCGCCTCGGCCAGGACGTCCGCCGCCTCGGCATAGGCGTTGAGCCGGACCTCCACGCCGAGCCGCTCCAGCTCTGAAACGCGCCAGTCGACGATGCCGGCGAGATCGCGCCGAAGACGCGCCTTCGCGGCGAGGACGAGCTGGCCGCCGAGCCGGTCGGCCGCCTCCAGCAGCACGACGCGGTGCCCCCGCTCGGCCAGCACCCGCGCGGCCTCCAGCCCCGCCGGCCCGCCGCCGACGACGACCGCCCGCCGCCCCGCCTGCGGCGAGCGCTCGATCACCTGCGGCAGCCAGGTCTCGCGTCCGGTCGCCGGATTGTGGATGCAGTGCACCGGGCGGTAGAGACAGTGCGAGGCGCCGACGCAGGGCCGGATCTCCGCTTCCCGGCCCGCGCGCAGCTTGTTGACGATCTGCGGATCGGCCATGTGCGCCCGCGTCATGCCGACCATGTCGACGAGCCCCGCCTCGACCGCGTAGCGCGCCGTGGCGATGTCCGCGATCTTGGCGGCATGGAACACCGGCAGGCCGGTTTCCGCCTTGAACGCGCCGACCTGGCGCAGCCAGGGCGCGGAGGGGGCCGTCATGTCGGGGATGTTGTAGACGAGGAGGTTGAGGCGGGTATCGAAGCGGCCGAAGATGCAGTTGAAGAAATCGACCAGCCCCTCGCGCTCCAAAACGTTGGCGACCGCGACCGCCTCGGCGAAGCTCAGGCCGTCCGCATGGTCCTCGTCGATCGTGTAGCGGATGCCGAGCGGGTATCCCGCACCGACCGCCGCGCGGATCTCCTCATGGACCATGCGCAGGAAGCGCATGCGGTTTTCCAGCGGACCGCCGAAGGCGTCGCCGCGGCGGTTGACGAGCGGCGACAGGAACTGCCCGATGAGGTGGCCGCCGGTCATGGTCTCGATGCCGTCGAGCCCGCCCTCCTTCGCCCGCCGGGCCGCCGCACCGAATTCGCGCACGATGCGGGCGATGTCGTGGCGGTCCATCTCATGGGCGAAGGCGCGGTTGTAGTCCTCGCGGGAATGGGAGGGGCCGAGCGCCGGAAGCCAGGCGCCGACCGTGGCGTTCGCCCGCCGGCCGACATGAGAGATCTGGCACATCACCGCCGCGCCATGGCGGTGGATGCGTTCGGAAAAGGCCCGGAACGCCGGAACGACCGCATCGCTCGACACGTCGAGCTGCGTGCCGCCCCAGCTCGTATCGGCGGAGATGCGGGCCGAGCCGCCGAACATCGTCAGCGCGAGGCCGCCCTTCGCCTTCTCCTCGTGATAGCGCTGGTAGGCCTCGAGCGGATGGCCGCCCTCGTCGAGGGCGGTCTCGTGGCTGGTGCTCATGATGCGGTTGCGCAGGGTGAGCCGGCCGACCTGCAGCGGCCGCAGCAGCGGGTCGGTCCTCTCCCGCTTGCCGGGTGGCGTCCGTTCGTCCATCTCCCCCTCCCTATGCCGGGCCGAGGGCCTTGCGCATCGCCTCGACGCATTGCCTCAGGGGCGGGGTGGGATCGACATTGTATTTCCAGTTGGTCAGCTCGACCGTCAGCGACCCCTCGTAGTCCTGGCTGCGCAGATAGGCGACAAGCCCGTCGAGGTCGACGATGCCCTCGCCCCAGGCGAGATGGCTGCCGCCGGCATCCGCGTCGGTGAAATGCACGTGGGCGATCCGGCCGGCGAGATGGGTGAAGTAGTCCTCCGGCCGCTCCTTCGTCATCACGGCGCCCGCGACATCGTAGACCGCGTGCAGCGCGGGGCTTGCGAGCGTGTCCATCAGGGCGCGGATCTCCTTGGCCGAACGGACGATGTTGGCGAAGGAATCGGGCAGCGACTCCATCCAGAGATCGACGCCGAGCCTTGCCGCGCGGTCGCAGAGGATGCCCATGGAATCGACGCAGCGCTCCAGCGCCTCGGCGGCCGGCTCGTCGCGGTAGCCGCCGCCGGCCGTCACCAGCAGGGCCGGCGCGTCGCATTCGACGGCGAACTCCATCGATTCCAGGAAATAGCGCACGGACCGGTCGCGCAGTTCCCGCTCCTTCGCCGAGATGTTGACGGGGTAGATGCACTGTTCGGGCGTGAAGGCGACGATGTCGAGGCCCATGCCGCGCACCTTTCGTCCGAGCGCCCGTGCCTCGGCCAGCGTCCTGTCGCCGATGTAGAAATGCGGGGCGGCCGCCCAGAGCTCGATGCGCGAGACCCCGGTGTCGCACACGTCGGCCAGGAAACGGTCCATCGTGTGCCGGACATAATGGAAGTTCATCACGCTGATGTTGCGCTCGTCGAGTGCCATTGCAGTTCCTCCGCTCGTTGCCGCCTTCGCGGCCTTTTCAGGACAATTTCGTCATTTTATATGAGAACGCTCTCACTTCACTTCGCACGTTCGGCACCGCCTTTCCGCCTCAGCCCGTTTGCGGCCGCAGGCCGAATTCGCGGGCGGTTTCCGCGACGAAGGCGGCGACCTCGGCCGCCGTCTCCTCCGGCGTCCAGCCGAGATGCGGGGCGGCCAGGCGCGCGGCGGTCTGCGCGTGGCGAAGGCCGAGGTCCGGCTCCCAGCCGACGGACAGGCGGCGGCGCAGGATGTCCGAGAGCGTGCGGGCCTGCTCGTGCAGCACCGCATGGGCGACGGAGGCTTCGGTGACGCGGTCGAGGCCGTCGAGGGACGGGGCGGCGGGATCGAGCGGGCGCGGCGGCCCGGACGGCTTCAGCCGGCGGGAGACCGCCCGCGTGAGCCGCCGCCCGGCCTCGCGGTGGGTCATCAGCAAGCCGCCGGTGAAGGTGAAGACGTTCGGCAGCCCCTCGCCCGTGAGGTCGTGCTCCCGCACCGCCGGCGCCGAGCCCCTGCCGTCGGCTGCAAGGCTGCGCGGCCGCACGCCGGCCCAGGAATAGAGCACGTCCTCGCGGCGCGGAGAGAGGCCGGGAAAGAGCCGCCCGAGCTGGTCGAGGATTGCGGCGATCTCCGCCTCGTTCGCCCGGAAACCTTCCGGCCCGCCGTCCGAGGCGGAATCCCACGGGCCGACATAGTGCAGATCGCCCCACGGGATCAGGTAGAAGGGCGCGCCGGCGGCGGTGACGGTCTCGAAGCCGATGCCGCGCAGGTTCTCCGGCAGGCGCAGGACGATGTTCGTGCCCTTCTCGCCAATGTTCTTGCGGATATGCGGCGCGCCTGCGAGCGCGGTGACCTCGTCGACCCAGACGCCCGCGCAATTGACCACCGCGCGCGCCAGCACGTCGCGCGATCGCTCGGCCGCCGTCAGCGTCACCCGCCACAGGTCGCCCTCGCGCGCGAGCGCCGTCACTTCCGTATGGTTCAGCGCCTCCATGCCGATCGCGCGCGCCTTCATCACCGTGTCGACGACGATGCGCTCGGGCCAGCGGTACTGGTATTCCGTGAAGGTCACCGCGCCGCGGATGCCGTCGAGCCCGGCCATGCCCTTCAGCGCCGGATGCGCCCGCGCCTCGGCGGCGGACAGGATGCGCAGGTCGAGCGGCACCCGGCCGCCGTCGCTCGCCGCCATCAGCCGGAAGGCGAGCCGCGCCTTCCAGCGGGGAATGGCGTTCTCCGGCGTCAGCGGGACGATGAAGGTGACGGGCCTGACCCGCTCGGGCGCGGTGCGCACGAACTCCGCCCGCCCCTGCATGGCGCGGCGCATGAGGCTGAAGCATTCGACCGCGCTTTTCGGCCGGGCGAGAAAGGCGGCGACGGATCCGCTGGCCGCCGAGAGATAGCCGAGCCCGCAATGCTGCAGCCGCGACGTCCTGCTGGAGGTGCCCGCGCCGTAGTCGTCGCGCTCGACGAGCAGCGTGCGGTAGCCCGCCGCCGTCAGGTGCTGCCCGGCCGCCGCGGCGATGATGCCGCCGCCGACGACCACGGTGTCGTAAGTCTGGGTCACGTTCTGGTTACCTTCGGCATGCGCTTCAACGCTCGATGTGAGAACGTTCGCAAAATTTCACGACAGGTGTCAACCCCGCTTGACGCGGCAGGAAAAATTATAATACGTATTATGACGTCATATAGAAAGGTACGCCCATGCCCCTCCCCTCCGCCTTTGACGCCGGCGTCGCCGCGGCACTCTCCGCCCTCGACGCGAAATCGGTGAAGCATGTCTTCTTCGTCGCCTGCGGCGGCTCGCTGTCGATCATGCATCCGGCCAAGTTCCTGCTAGACCAGCATTCGCCGCTGCCGTCGGACGTCTACAACGCCGCCGAGTTCGTCGCCCGCGCGCCCCGCGCGCTCGACGGCAGCTCGCTGGTCATCCTCTGCTCCATGACGGGCACCACGAAGGAAACCGCCGCCGCCGCCGAATTCGCCCGCGCGAAGGGCGCGACGACCATCGGCCTCACGGTCGAGCCCGCCTCCCCGCTCGCCAAGGCGGTCGACCATGTCGTCGGCTTCGAGGCGCCCTATACGACCGGCGTGCCGATCGATGCGAAGGACAGCAACTATTCGCGGATCTACCAGATCGTCATGGGCCTCGTCGCGCTCACCGGCGGCGAGGACCTGACGGAAGCGCTGATCGAAAGCCTCCGGGCGCTCCAGCCGGCCATCGACCGCGCCCAGGCGGCCTTCGCGCCGACGTTCGAGGACTATGCCCCGCGCTTTGCCGGGGAAGACGTGATCTACACGGTCGCCAGCGGCGCGAGCTACGGCGCGGCCTATTCCTTCGCCATCTGCGTGCTGATGGAGATGCAGTGGATCAACAGCCAGGCGATCCATGCCAACGAGTTCTTCCACGGCCCCTTCGAGGTGCTGGACAAGGACCGCGCCTTCATCCTCATGAAGGGCCTCGACAGCACGCGCCCGCTCGAAGAGCGCGCCGACGAGTTCCTGCACCGCTTCGGCTCGGCCGAGAACATCCTGGTCCTCGATGCCGAAAAGCTCGACCTGACCGGCATCGACCCGCGCTTCCGCGGCAATGTCGTGCCGCTGATCTTCTTCGACACGCTCTGGCGTTTCGCCTATAAGATCGCCGACCTGCGCAAGCACGAGATGCTGGAAGCGCGGCGCTACATGAAGAAGATAGCCTACTGACCGGGCCTGGAAGGGTGGATGGACGACCAAGCACACCTCTTGCCGCTCTATGAACAGGTCCGGCGCGCGATCCTGGCCGGCATCGAAGCCGGCCAGTTCGCCGAAGGCAGCTTCCTGCCGGCCGAACCCGAGCTGATGGCGCTCTACGGCGTCAGCCGGATCACGCTCCGGCGCGCCATCGGCGAGCTTTGCGCCGACGGCCGCCTGCAACGCCAGCAGGGCCGCGGCACCGTGGTCATGCCGGGAAAGGTGCGGCAGACGCTCGTCTCGCTCTCCGGCTTTTCCGAGACCATGGACGGCCTCGGGCGAAAGGCCGGCCACCGCGTCCTCGCCCGGGACGACAATCCCGACGCGCCCGCCATCCGCGAGCGCCTCCAGGCGAAAGCCCTGATCCGCTTCGACCGCCTGCTGGAGGACGACGGCCGGCCGATGACGCTGGAGACGCTCTGGTTCGACGCGGCGCGCTTTCCGCAGGTCGTCGAGCCGGTGGCGGCGGGCGGCTCCTTCTTCACGGCGCTGCGCGACAGGGCGGGCATCGTGCCGGCCCATGCGGAGCGGCAGATCGACGTCGGCCTCGCCTCGGCCGGCGAGCGCGGCATCCTCGCGGTGACCGCCGCCCAGCCGGTCTACCGCATCGAGAAGATCGTCACCGACGGCGAGGGATGCCCCCTCGCCCTCTCGCAGCTCGTCACCCCAAGCCATCTGGTCACCTACACGATCAAGACCTGAAAGGTTCGACAATGCATGTTCTCGACGCGGCCGCCGTCCACGCGGCGCTTGACTGGCCCTTCCTGATCGAGGCGCTGCGCAAGGCGCATCTCGGGGCCATGCCCGCCTCGGACGTCGTCGTGCAATCCGACCCGGCCGGCGGCGAGGGCCAGTTCGTCACCCTGCCCGGCTGGGCGCCCGGCGGGCCGGTCGTCGTGAAGATGGTCGGCGTCTTTCCGGGGAACGCGGCCCTCGAGCCGCCGCAGCCGGCCGTCCAAGGGCTGGTGGCGCTCTTCGACGGGGCGACCGGCGCGCCGCTGCTCGCTGCCGACGGCGCGGCCATGACGGCGCGCAAGACCGCCGCCGATTCCGCGCTCGGCGCCGCCCTCCTCGCAAGGGAAGACGTGGAGAACCTGCTGATCGTCGGGGCCGGCGCGCTCGCCCCGCATTTCGCCGAGGCGCATCTTGCGGCCCGGCCCTCGCTCCGCCGGGTGACGATCTGGAACCGCACCGGGCCGCGCGCCGAGGCGGTCGCCGCGCAGCTGCGCGAAAAGGGCATCGACGCCACGGCCGGCACCGATCTCGACGGCGCGGTCGCGCGCGCCGACGTGGTGTCCTGCGTGACCATGTCGGACAAGGCGCTGGTCAAGGGCGCGCTCCTGCGGCCGGGCGCCCATCTCGACCTCGTCGGCGCCTACCTGCCGACGCTCCGGGAGGCGGACGACGCGGCGCTTTCGCGCGGCACGATCTTCGTCGACAGCCGCAACAACATGGAAGGCGGCGGCGACCTCTCGCAGGCCGTCGCGTCCGGCGCGATCACCTGGGATGCCGTGAAGGCCGACCTCTTCGAGCTCGTCCAGGGCCGGCGCGAAGGCCGCACCGGCGCCGGAGAGATCACCGTGTTCAAGAACAACGGCGGCGCGCATCTCGACCTCTTCACCGCCGCCGCGCTGTCGCAGCGGCTCGGCTGACGTCTCACGCCTCGGCCAGCACCCGCGCCAGGAAGGCCCGGGTGCGGTCGTGCTGCGGGCGCGTCAGCACGTCGACCGGCCGCCCCTCTTCGACGATCACGCCGCCGTCCATGAAGATCAGGTGGTCGGCGACGTCGCGCGCAAAGCCCATCTCGTGCGTGACGACGACCATGGTCATGCCGTCGTCGGCAAGCTGGCGCATCACGGCGAGCACCTCGCCGACGAGCTCCGGGTCGAGCGCCGAGGTCGGCTCGTCGAACAGCATGACGTCCGGCTTCATCGCCAGCGAGCGGGCGATGGCCGCGCGCTGCTGCTGGCCGCCGGAAAGCTGCGCCGGGTAATAGTCCGCGCGCTCCTTCATGCCGACGCGCTCCAGAAGCACCATCGCCTCCTCGACCGCCGCGGCGCGCGGCACGCGCTTGACGAGCACCGGCGCCTCGATGACGTTTTCCAGCACCGTCTTGTGCGGGAAGAGATGGAAGCCCTGGAAGACCATGCCCATGCGCTGGCGCTGGCGGGCGAGCTCGTTGAAGCTCATCTCGTAGAGCCGGTCGCCCTTCCAGCGCACGCCGACGGGCTCGCCGCGCAGGAAGATCGCGCCGCCGGTCGGCTTTTCGAGATAGTTGAGGCAGCGCAGCAGCGTGCTCTTGCCCGAGCCGGAGGGGCCGACGATGCAGGTCACGTCGCCGCGCATCACCGAGACGTCGATGCCACGCAGCACCTCATGGGTGCCGAAGCTCTTGCGCAGGCGCTCCACCTTCAGCAGCGGCTCGGCGGTCGTCCGGTCGTTCATCACAGGGCCTCCTGCTGGCGCGCGAAGAGCCGGAACGGGAAGAGCCCGCCCGCCTTCTTCGCGCCGGCGCGGTGTTCGGATTTCAGCCGGTGCTCGACGGCATGCTCGATCACCGTCAGCACCGTGGTGAGCACGAGGTACCAGATGGTCGCGACGAGCAGCAGCGGCACCGTCTGGTAGGTGCGGGCATAGACCATCTGGGCGGAATAGAGCAGGTCGGGCAGCGCCAGCACGGACACGAGCGAGGTGAATTTCAGCATCGAGATCGTGTCGTTGCCGATGGGCGGGATGACGATGCGCAGCGCCTGCGGCAGCACGATGCGGCGCAGCGTCTGGCCGCGCGTCATGCCGAGCGTGGCGGCCGCCTCCGTCTGGCCGACATTGACGGCCTGGATGCCGGCGCGGATCATTTCGGCCGCATAGGCGCTCTCGGTGAAGGCAAGGCCCATGATGGCGGCGCTGAACGGGGTGATGAGCTGGTTGGTGTTCCAGGAGAAGAGCTTCGGCCCGTCGAAGGGAATGCCGATGGAGATCTCGGGCAGGAGAAGCGCCAGGTTGTACCAGAAGATCATCTGGACGAGCGGCGGCACGCCGCGGAAGAACCAGATCCATCCCCAGCTGACGGCCTGGAAGACCCGGCTCGCCGACAGGCGCATGATGGCGAGCAGGATGCCGATCGCAAGGCCGAGCACCATGGCGAGGAAGGTCAGGAGCAGCGTCATGCCGAGGCCCGACAGGATGGCCGGGCTGAACATGTACTCGGCGACGACGCTCCACTGCATGTTCTTGTTGGTGACGAGCACCTGCAGGAAGACGACCGCGAGGACGGCGAGAACCGCGCCGCCGATCCAGTGGCCGATCTTCGGCACCGCGATGGGCTTGACGTCGTGGATCGAGGGGCGGTGTGGCGGTTCTTCGGGCATCGTCGTTTCCTGTGCCGGTCGCAAGCCTGCGCCCCGGCCCGGAGAAGGTCCCGGGCCGGGGAACGGTCCTAGAGGTCAGCCGGATTTTCTTCCGTGATCAGGAGCGCCTTGGTCAGCATCCCGGAATCGTCGAGACCCCACTTGGCCATGATCTTCTCATAGGTGCCGTCGTCGATCATCGACTGAATCGCATCCGTCATGACCTTGCCGAGCGGATCGCCCTTGCGCACGCCGATGCAGCTGTTGACGGGGGAGAGGACCAGTTCGGATACCTTCAGGTCCCCGGTCTGCTTGGCCATGTGGGCGAGCTTGACGGAGCCGGCGACGGTCGCCTGGGCGCGCTTCGAGCGCACGGCAAGCTCGGCCTGGGCCTGCGTGCCGTGCGTCTGCACCGTCAGCGGGTTGTCCTTGCATTCGTTGGCGTTCAGCTTCTCGACGAGCCCGAGGTCCCACGAGCCGTTCAGCACCGCGACCGTGAGGCCGCAGGCATCCGTCGCGGTCTTGATGTCGAGCGTGCTGTCGGCCGGATAGGCGAAGGAGGTGCCGATCTTGCGCTGGGAGACGAAATCGAGCGTCTTCAGGCGTTCCGCGGTGGTGCCGAAGGACGAGAAGCCCGCATCGAAGCGCTTGGACTGAAGGCCGGGGATGATGGCATCGAAGCTCGTCCCCTCGAAGGTGAAGGGCACGCCGAGGCGCTTTTCCATCTCCTTGGCGATGTCGACGCTCCAGCCCTTCAGCTGCCCGTCGGAATCGAGGAATTCGTCGGGCGCCCAGTCGTTGAAGACCGCGGCCTTGATGCCGTTGTCCTTGTATTCCTGCGGCAGGGCATCGTGCAGGGCCGGGATGACGTCGGCAAGCGCGGGCATCGCCAGCACCGCGCTCAGGATGCAACCGGCCAGAATGGACTTGAACATGACAACCTCCTTGTCGTGGCGGCCCCGGCGGGGCCGCGATTGGCGTTCTCTGGTTCCCCTTGCATTTCGTGGCGAGAACGTTCTCACATATGAGACACGGAGATTGCCCGTCCGTCAAGCACCCTCTTGAAGGGATTTATGCGGCAAAAGCGTTGAAAACCGCTATCGATCTGGTAACACCTGAAAAAAGGCCGTCGTTTTCTGCGCAATCCGCATGATGAAATTCTCATTCGGCAGGCCCGAAATGTGAGAGGGAAGTGTCAGGTGGCTCCGAAAAGCAAGGCGACGATCGCGGATGTAGCGCGCGCGGCAGGCGTTTCCACGGCGACCGCGGGGCGCGTGCTCGGCGGCTATGGCTATACCAGCGACGAGAAGAAGGAGCAGGTCCTCAAGGCCGCCCGGGATCTCGGCTATCGGCCCAACGCGCTCGCCCGCAGCCTCATCACCGGCAAGACGCGCACGCTCGGCGTCGTCGCCGGCGACATCCAGAACCCCTTCTACGCCTCGGTGCTGCGCGGCATCTCCAACGTCGCGGAGGCCAACGGCTTCGGCCTGCTCATCACCAACAGCGACGAGGCCCAGCCGAAGGAGGTCCACTCGGTCGAGCTCCTGGCGCAAAAGCAGGTGGACGGGCTGATCGTCACGCCGAGCGACACGCGCAAGGCGCGGCACCTGCACAATCTCAGGGCCATGGGCGTGCCGCTCGTCCTGATCGACCGCGCCGTTGCCGGCCTGATGGTCGACCGCGTGGCGACCGACAACATCGCCGCCGCCGAACAGGCCGTGCGCCACCTCATCGCGGCGGGGCATCGCCGGATCGGCATCGTGGCGGAGCTCGTCGACGAGGAGAGCGGCGGGCTGGACGCGTTCCTCGCGCGCGCCGTCACCGGCGATCCGATCGAGAGCGAGACGCTCTATCCGAGCTGGCAGCGCCTTCTCGGCTATATCCGCGCGCACCGGATCGAGGGCCTGCCCGTCGATCCGCGCCTCGCGCTGCGGGCCGGCAGCTATTCCGCCCTCGCCGCACAGGCGGTCGTCCCCCGGCTGATGACGGCGCCCGACCCGCCGACGGCGCTCTTCACCACCGACGGCACCATGTCCGAAGGCGCCATGCGGGCGCTCACCGAGCTGAAGCTCTCCATCCCGCAGGACCTCTCCCTCATCTGCTTCGACGACCTCGACTGGATGAGCTTCCATCGCCCCGGCATCACCACGGTCGCGCAGCCGCGCCTCGCCATGGGCGAGGCCGCGGCCCGCATGCTGCTCGAGCGCATCCGCGGCGAGGACTATCCCCCGCGCACGGTGCTGATGCCCGCCGAGCTGATCGAGCGCGGCTCCGTCGCCCGGCTCTGATCGCCCGTTTTTCCCGCGCAGATCCGGACCCGAACGGCCTTGCCGACGGAAATCGTTTGCCTTTCGCGACGCGGCCCTGTAATTGAGAGAACGTTCTCACTTCCTTCTCAGGAGAGCTTGTCCAGATGCCGCGCCCCGCCAGAATCCTCGCCTTCGGTGACAATGTGGTCGATTGCTACCGCGATGAGAACCTGATGTTTCCCGGCGGGAACTGCCTGAACCACGCCGTTTTTGCCCGCCGCGCGGGGGCCGAGACGGCCTATGCGGGCGCTGTCTGCGACGACGACGCCGGCCGCCTCATCCGCCGGGCCCTGATCGAGGAAGGCGTCGACGTCACGTCGCTGCGCATCGAGCCGGGCCAGACCGCCTATTGCGTCATCGAGACGCCGGGCGGCGACCGGGTGTTCGTCGGAGCCAATCTCGGCGTGTCGATTATCGCGCCCTCGCGGTCGGACTTCGCGCGACTGCCGGATTTCGATGCCCTCCACACCGGCCGGTCGAGCCATGTCGATGCGTGGCTGCCGCACTTCGCCGCGGCGTCGAAGGTCTCCTACGATCTTGCGACCGTCCACGACCACGGGCGCATCGCCCAGGTGGCCCCGCATTGCTTCCTCATCTCCCTGTCGGCCGGGGGCGTACCGCGCGAGGAGGCGCTGGCGCTGGCGCTGCGCGCGCGGGCAGAAGGCGCGCGCTGGAGCCTCGTCACCCGCGGCGTCGAAGGCGCGCTCCTGGCCGGAGAGCCCGGGGTGTTCGAGGCGCCCGCCCAGCCTGTGGAGGCCATCGACACGCTGGGGGCCGGCGACACCTATATCGCCAACGTCCTCGTCGGGCTGCTGGAGGGCCGCGCGCCCGCGGCGATCCTGACGGCCGCCGCCGCCGCCGCCGCGAAGACCTGCCTGACACGCGGCGCCTTCGGTCATGCGGCCCCGATGAGCGTGGATTTATCGAGCATGATGAGCTTGGAGGACATCTACCGCACGACGCGTCCCGCAAAAGCACCCGAGGAAGCCTGACCGCCGCATCACACATCTAACCCGCCGGGGGCAAGGCCATGCGGCCGCACAATGCGAAATCAAAAGGTGAGTTTGGCAATCAACTATTGTAAGACGCCGCCGCGAGGCCTATGGAGCGTGAGGGGCCGGCGGAAGATGGACGTGAGGCATGGCAAGTTACGATGACGAGATCGTTACAGCTTTTCTGCGCAACCGCTCCCGCATCAGGCGTTATCTCGAACGAAAGACCGGATCGCGCCAGGACGCCGAGGACCTTGCGCAGGAGACCTGGATCAAGCTTGCCCGCAACAGCGCCGCCGCGCTCGCCGCGCCCGTGCCCTATCTCAACCGGATCGCCCAGACGCTTGCCCTCGACCATCTTCGCGGACGAAAACGCCTGCTGACCTCCGGCGAGGTGGCGGATCTGCTGACGGTGGCGGACGAGCGCCCCGATCCCGAGCAGGTGGTCAAGCACCGCGACCAGGTGCGCCTTCTGATGCGCATCATGGAGGAGCTTCCCGAGCGCCAGCGCAAGATCCTTGTCGAGGCGCGGCTTTGCGAGCGTCGGCATGTCGACATCGCCGCCGAGCTCGGGGTCTCCGTGCGAACGGTCGAGCTGGAGATCCGCAAGGCGCTCGACTATTGCAGCAAGCGGCTACAGCAAATAAATCCGGCCTGACACTTCGGCTTTTCGGTTTTCAATCGTTGATGAGATAGTGGAACGCGGATGCACGGGCGTCCGCCGGGAAGGCTCGTCGGGAAAGAGGAACACCTATTGGACGACGATTTCGACGCTCTCAAGCGAGATGCAACGGCCTGGATCGTCCGTATCACGTCGGGTACGGCGACGACCGGTGACGCCGATGCGCTCATCGCCTGGCGCGCGCGCAGCCCCGATCACGAGCGTGCCTTCCAGGAAGCCGCGCGGCTGTGGCGGGACCTCGGCCCGGCGCTCGGCCGGGAGCGCAGGCCCTCCGTCACGCGGCGCTCGTTCCTTGCGCTCGGCGGCGTGGCGGCCGGCCTTGCCGGCGGGGCGGTCGTGATGTCGGAGCTCGGTTTCCTGCCGACGCTTTCGTCGATGCTCGCGGACTATGCGACCGCGGTCGGCGAGCAGCGGACGTTCCACCTTCCGGACGGATCGGTGGCGCTGCTCGACGGCGGCTCGGTCCTTTCGCTCGACTATTCGACCGGGACGCGGCAGCTCCGGCTTGCGGCAGGAGCGGCGGTTTTCGAGGCGAGCGGAGACGATCCGAGACCCTTCGTCGTGGAGGCCGGCGGCGGCCGCTCGAAGACCGCCGGCGCCGCCCTGTCCGTGACGCATGGGGCGGACAGCGTCGCGGTGGAATGCCTGCGCGGCGAGGTCAGCGTCGACTGTCTGGGAACGGCGGACCTGGCCGGGGGCGAGGCGATCAGCTATTCGCCGCGCGGGCTCGGCGAGAAGGTCGCCGCCGACATCGAGACCGCCGCCGCCTGGCGCAAGGGCCTCCTGATCTTCAAGGACCGGCCGCTGGGCGACGTCATCTCCGACATCAACCGCCACCGCCGCGGCAAGGTCATGCTCGCCCGCCGGTCGGTCGGCTCCTACCGGGTGTCGGGGATCTTCCACCTCGACCGGCCGGAAGAGATCCTGGCGCATATCGAAGACACGCTGAAACTCCGGCCCGTCGGGCTCATCGGCGGCATCGTCCTGCTCGTCTGAGAAAAATTCCCGAATTTACCGGCGGGAGATTCGGGTTCGCGATTTCCCATCGTTCTTATCACTAGAGGCCGCGTGTTGGGCGCGGCGACTGTGAATGGGGACATGGAATGGGTTTTCTCACCTTCGATAGACATGAACGCGGTGACGGGTATCGGCGAAGGGGCGTCGCGCTGTCCATATCGGCGGCCACGCTGGCGCTCATGCTTGCCGCACCGCCCGCCCGCGCGCAGGAGGCGGCGGACTATTCCATCTCGGCAGGCCCCCTCGATACCGTCCTTGCCCGCTTCGGCGCGGCAAGCGGCATGCAGCTGCTCTACAGCAGTTCCGTCACGCGGAACCTGCGCAGCCCCGGCGTTGCCGGCAACCTCACCTCGCAGGCCGCCCTCGACCGGATACTGGCCGGCACGGGCCTCACCTACCGCCTCGCCGGGTCGAACCGCGCGACGATCGAGCAGCCGTCGGCGGCAACCGGCGGCGTCGCCGACGGCTCGACGGTCCTCGAGCCCATCGTCGTCAGCCGGAGCGAGGGCGGGAGCTCCGTCTATTCGCCCTACGAGGCGGCGGCTCCGGTCGACTACATCTCCGAAGAGCAGATCGAGCATTTCAGGGGCTCGAGCCCTGCGGACATGTTCCGCGGAACGCCGGGCGTGCTGTCGGGCGAGGCCCGCAACGGGGCCGGATCGATCGACGTCAACATCCGCGGCATGCAGGGCATGGGACGTGTCGCGACGACCGTGGACGGGGCGGAGAACTCCCTCCAGATCTACCAGGGCTACCAGGGGATCTCGAACCGCACCTATGTCGATCCCGACCTGATCGCCGGGATCGACATCACCAAGGGCTCCGACGCCGGTTCGAGCGGCATTGCCGGCACCGTCGCCATGCGCACGCTCGACGCCGCCGACATCGTGGAGGACGGAAAGCGGTTCGGCGTGCGGGTGAAGGGCGGCTTCGGCGGCAACACCAGCAAGCCCGTGCCCGGTTCCGTCGCCGGATACAGCATGCAGAACACGCTCGGCGGCTACCCGATCGTCTCCGCCGGCGACAGCGGCATGGACCGCCCGAACCTGCTCAAGCCGACGCGCGGCTCCGGCAGCATCGTCGCGGCCATGCGGGACGAGGTCGTCGATCTTCTCGTCGGCTATGCCTATCGCAAGCAGGGCAACTACCATGCCGGCGAGCACGGCCCCTCCGCCGAGCCGGTCTATCTCGGGCCGCGGCCCTATTGCTATGTCAGCGGCACATGCGTTCCGGCCTTCGACTACAAGGACTACGTGGAGAATGGCGGGCTTGCCAACTACCGCGCCGGCGAGGAGGTCCTGAACACGCAGCTGGAGACCAAGTCCTTCCTGGCGAAGGGAACGGTCCGCTTCGGCGACGGCCACAGCATCCGCCTCGGCTATACCGGGTTCCGCAGCGAGGCGGGCGACCTGCTGGCCTCGGCGCTCGGCAGCGACGTGTCGCGCGCCACGCAGCAGAAGCAGACGTCGGGGACCAAGCTCGACACCGGCACCTTCCGCTACCGCTGGGATCCCGACGAAAACGACCTGATCGATCTCACCGCGAACCTCTGGGTGACCAGCCTCGAGCTGCGCAACCCGGCACGCAACGCCTATGGCGTGCGCCCGGAGACATTGGGCCTGCCGAGCGACTTCCGGCCCGGCTCCGACACGCTGATGTGGGGCGCGGAGGTGACGAACAAGAGCGCCCTGACCTTCGACTACGGCACGCTGGACCTCACCTACGGGCTTTCCTACCGGAGCGAGGACACGAAGCCGAGCGCCTATACGGACATCATCGAGGGCTGGCTCAATCTGCGCGATGCGCGCCGGGAAGAGGCCGCGAGCTTCGTCAAGGCGGCGTATACGCCCGTCGACTGGCTGACGCTCAACGGCGGGATTCGCTATTCCCACTACTGGTCCAAGGACCGCCGCACCGTCGCCAACAGCCCGGACCAGCTGAATTCCAAGCCAAACCGGCAAGAGGGCGGCTTCAGCCCGTCCGTCGGCCTCACGCTCGAGCCGATCGACGGGTTCCAGCTCTACGCGAACTATTCCAATGCGCTGCGCTTCCCCTCGCTCTTCGAATCGGTCTCGGCCTTCACCATCATCCCGAACCCCGCCCTGGGGCCGGAGCGGGCGAGCAACTGGGAGATCGGCGCCAATCTGCGCCACGACGGGCTTTTCACCGAAGGCGACGTCGCCATGGTCAAGCTCGGCTACTTCAACTGGAACATCGACGACTATGTCGCCCGCGCCTTCCGCGCGTTTCCGGGCAACGGCTATACCTGGTACGGCATGCAGGTCTACAACATCGACCGCGCGCGCTTCTCGGGGCTGGAGCTTTCCGCACGCTACGAGAACGGCGGCTTCACCGCCCAGCTCGGCGCGAGCTACTATCTGAACGTCGAGTTCTGCCAGCTGAACGGAATATGCGAAGACAAGACGATGTATGGCGACTACGCGACCAATCACGTGCCGCCGGAATATTCCGTCGACCTCACGCTCTCGCAAACGTTCCTCGACGACCGGCTGACGGTGGGCGGGCGCGTTTCCCATGCCGGGCCGCGCGCGATCGGCCATGGCCAGGTGACCGCACAGGGCCTCAGCCAGTTCATCAGCGCCATCAACTGGAAGCCCTATACGCTCGTCGACGTCTTCGCCGACTACAAGATCAACGAGAACTTCACGGCGAGCTTCCGCGTCGAGAACCTGTTCGACCGCTACTATGTCGACCCGCTCGGGCTCGTCCAGCAGCCCGGACCCGGCCGGACATTCTATGCCTCGCTGACGGCGAAGTTCTAAAGACGCGGCCGGCAATCCCTCAAGCGGACGGGCTCCTGCGCGCAGGCAAGCCACGCAATCGAGGTCACACCGGGCGTAGTGCACCCGCCTTATTGATGAAGCCTCGTTGCAATCGTGGTCGGTCAGGCAACCGCCTGCGCGCCCGTGATCTCCACCAGCGAACCGCACATAAACGCGGCTTCGTCCGATGCCAGGAAGGCGACGAGAGCGGAGACCTCCTCCGGCCTGCCGATGCGGCCGAAAGGCACAAGCTTGTCGAGGTCGGCGATGGTGCGCCCGGAACGCTTCACCCCGGCTTCGAGCATCGGCGTGTGGATCTCGCCGGGGCAGACGGCGTTCACGCGGATCTTGTCGGGCGCGTAGTCGCGGGCAAGGTTCTGCGTGAAGCTCGCCACCGCCGCCTTCGTGACGTTGTAGGCGATGTGGTTGGGCGCCGGATGCAGGCCCCATTGCGAGGCGGTGTTGACGATGGCGCCGCCGCCCGCCGCGATCATGTGGGGCAGCGCCGCCTGGCAGAGGTGGAACATCGCATCGACGTTGACCGCGAAGCTCGCCCGCCAGTCCTCCGGCGTCAGCGACAGCAGGTTGCCGCGCCGGTTGATGCCGGCATTGTTGCAGAGCACGTCGATGCGACCTTCCGTGGTGATGACGTTCTCGATGATGGCGCGGCAGCCTTCGGCCGTCGATATGTCGCTGGCGAACGCGCGCGCCTGCCTCCCTTCGGAAGAGATCTGCGCGGCGGTCGCTTCTGCGCCTTCGCCGTTCATGTCGGTGACGACGACACGCGCCCCTTCGGCGGCGAAGCGGGTGCTGATCGCGCCGCCGATACCGCCGGCAGCGCCGGTTACGATGACGACTTTATCCTTGAAACGCATGGGATTACCTCAGGTAGCTGCCGCCGTTCACGTCCAGCACCGCGCCGTTGAGCGAGGCCTGCGAGGGACGGAAGGCAAAGGCGGTGATCTCGCCGATTTCCTGCGGATCGGCCATCCGGGCGATGGGGATGCCGGCCAGGGCCGCGGCCTCGCCATGTTCGGCGATATAGGCTTCGGCCATTTCGGTGCGCACCCAGCCGGGCGCCAGCGCCACCGCGGTGACGCCCTCATGCCCATGGCTCTGCGCGATGGATTTGGTGAGGTTGATCAGGGCGGCTTTCGACGCGCCATAGGCCATGGCGCCGGAGGTGTAGCCGCGCTGGCCGGCGCGGCTCGCCATGTTGACGATCCGCCCGCCGCCATGGGCGCGGAAATGCTGGATGGCGAGCTTCGACAGGTCGGCCGCCGACAGGAAATTGACCCGCATCTCGCGCGCCCAGACCCGTTGCCATTCCTCCATCGGCGCGTCGACCGCGACCTCGGAGCGGATGCCGGCATTGTTGACGAGGCCTGTCAGCCGGCCGGCGGCAGAGAGCGCCTGATCCCACAGGGCCTGCGGCCCGGCCGGATCCGAAAGGTCGGCCGATACGCACCGGGCCCTTCCATCGAGCGTCTTCACAAGCACCTCGGCGGCATCGCGATTACGGCCATAGTGGGCGATGACATTCGCTCCGTCCGCCGAAAGGGCGCGGCAGATCGCCTGCCCGATGGCACCCGTCGCGCCCGTCACGAGGATGGATTGCCCGGAAAGCCTCATAGTTCCCCCACCTGCGGACCCCAGGTGTCCGACAGGGCAAAGCCCTGCATGAAGGGATCCTGCGGATCGAGCCGCAATTGCTGGCGGCCGAAGACATAGGCCTGGCCGGTGATGCGCGGCAGGACGGCGGGGCGGCCCGCGACCGTGGTCTCGCCGAGAATCTCAGCCGTGAAGGTGCCGCCGATGATGCTGCGCGAAATGCGCCTGTCGCCGGCCTTCGCCTGTCCCCGCGCGTGCAGGATCGCGAGATTGGCCGAGGAACCCGTGCCGCAGGGCGAGCGATCCACCCGGCCAGGCTTCAGTGTCGTGCAGGTGATGACCGATCCGTCGGGCTGATGGTCGCGGAACATCACATAGGCGATTTCGTCGAGGGCGGGGATTTCCGGGTGCTCCACCGCGACCTGCTCCGCCAACAAAGCCTTGATCTCGGTTCCGGCCTCCGCGAGTGCGCGGGCGTGCTCCGGCGCGATCCGCAGCCCCACCCGGTCCACGTCGATCTGCGCATAGAAGACACCGCCGAAGGCGATGTCCCCGGCGATCCGGCCCCATTTCGGCGTGTCGATCGCGACATCGAGCGCATGGACGAAGGCCGGGACATTGTCGAGGCTGACAGACAGGCATCGGCCGTTCCCGCAGCGTGCGCGGGCGACGATCAGTCCGGCCGCCGTATCCAGCCGGACCACCGTTTCCGGCTCGATCATGGCGATGCGGCCGGTTTCCAGCAGCGCCGTCACCACGCAGATGCAGTTGGAGCCCGACATCGGATGGGCGCGATCCGGCTGCAGCACGATGAAGGCGGCATCGGCGTCCGGCCGGGTCGGCGGCAGAACGAGGTTGGTCGTGTGGACGACCTGCGCCCGCGGCTCGCGCGTCAGGAACAGGCGCAGGGACGGGTCCACATCGTTGAGGTGCTTCATCTTGTCGAGGATGGTCGCGCCCGGGATTTCGGGCGCGCCACCGACAAGGACATTGCCGCTTTCGCCCTGGCAATGGACGAGCAGGATATCGAGCGCCTTGTCGAAAGTCATTTCAGATACCATCCCCAGGGCTCCTCGCTGACGAGACGGGTGATCTGCTTGGTCTCCAGATAGTTGTCGAGCCCCCAGCGGCCGAGCTCGCGGCCGATGCCGGACTGCTTGTAGCCGCCCCAGGGCGCCTCGGTGAAGGTCGGCTGCGAGCAGTTGATCCAGACGATACCGGCGCGGAAGGCGGCAGCGACGCGCTCGCAGCGCCCGTCGTCCGCCGACATGACCGCGGCGGCGAGGCCGAAGCGGGAATCGTTGGCAAGCCGGATCGCCTCCTCCTCCGTCTCGAAGGGACGGATGCAGACGACCGGGCCGAAGATCTCCTCCGTCCAGGCATCGCTGTCGAGCGCCATGTCGGTCAGGATCGTCGGGGCGACCCAGTAGCCCTTGCCGAAGCCGTCATATCGCCCGCCGCAGGCGAGGCTCGCCCCCTGCTCCACGGCGCGGTCGATATGGCGCAGGACATCCTCGTACTGGCCCCTGTTGACCAGCGGGCCGAGCAGCGTGCCCGCATCGAGGCCGTTGCCGATCGTGATCTTCCTCGCTTCCTCGACCAGCCGTTCCAGCAGCTTCGGATAGAGCGGGGCCTCCACCAGCACCCGCGAGGTGGCGGAGCAGACCTGGCCCTGGTTCCAGAAGATGCCGAACATGATCCATTCGACGGCCTTGTCGATATCGCTGTCGGCGAAGACGACGAAGGGCGACTTGCCGCCGAGTTCGAGGCTGATGCGCTTGATGTCCTTCGCACCCGCCGCCATGATGCGCGAGCCGACCGGGCCGGAGCCGGTGAAGGCGACCTTGTCGACCGCCGGATGGTCGACCAGCGCCTGGCCGACGACGGAGCCCTTGCCGGAGAGGATGTTCAGCACGCCCTTCGGAAGGCCGGCCGCCCCGGCGATGACGCCGAGCTCCAGCGCCGTCAGCGAGGTGGTCTCGGCGGGCTTGAGGATCATGGTGCAGCCGGCCGCAAGCGCCGGCGCGACCTTCCAGGATGCCATGGGCAGCGGATAGTTCCAGGGAACGATGGCGACGGCGACGCCGAGCGGTTCGCGCACGGCCCTGGAGACGAAGCGCGCATCGGCCAGCTTCACCTCCTCCACCTCGCCGTCCAGCTCCTCGGCGAGCCCGGCGTAGAAATCGAAGCAGCCGGCGGCATCCGTCAGGTCCCATTCGGATTCGGCGAGCGGCTTGCCGTTGTCGCGGGTTTCCAGGCGCGCCAGCTCGGGCAGGCGGTCGCGGATGCCCTGCGCCATGGCGCGGAGGTATTTCGCGCGCTCCTTGCCCGAAAGGCGGGGCCAAGGCCCGTTGTCGAAGGCTTCGCGGGCGGCCCTCACGGCCAGTTCCGCCTCCGCCGCGCCGGCGGCGGCGATGTGGTGGAAGACCTCCTCGGTTGCCGGATCGATCACAGGGAGCATGGCTCCGTCGGCCGGGGCGACCCACTCACCATCGATGAAAAGCTTGTTCTGCATGGTGTCCTCACATGTGTTTCAGAAGCGGTCGACACGATAGGGGCGCATATCGACGGGCGGCGTCCGCCCGGTGATCAGGTCGCCCATCAGGCGCGCGGTCGTGGCGGCATAGGTGACGCCCAGATGGCCGTGTCCGGTGGCGTAGAAGACGCCCGGCACCTTCGCCGAGGCCGACATGACCGGCACGGTATCGGGAAAGGCCGGGCGATGGCCCATCCATTCGGAGAAATCCTCGCAGCGCAGGTTCGGCAGGGCGGTCTGCGCCCGCCGCACGGTGATCTTCGCGCGGCGATAGTCGGGCGCCGCGTCGAGGCCCGCCATCTCCACCGTGCCGCCGACGCGGATGCCGCCGGCGGTCGGCGTGACCATGAAGGCCCGGGCGGGCCAGATGATCGAATGGCGCATGGAAATGCCCGGCGACATGATCTGGGTGTGGTAGCCGCGCTCGGTTTCGAGCGGCATCGGTTCTCCCAGCATTTTCGAGAGCAGGCCGCTATGGGCGCCTGCCGATATCACCACCTCGTCGGCGGCGATGGAACCGCCTTCGGCGAGCTGCACGGCGCTGACGCGGCCGGACCGGTCGAAGCCCGCCGCCGCGCCGTGCCGGATTTCGCCGCCGAGCGCGGTGAAGCGCTCGGCAAGGCCGGTCACCAGTCGGAACGGATCACGCAGGCTCCGGTTCTGCGGAAAGAGCACGGCAAAACCGATGGCGCCCGACAGTTCCGGCTCCAGCTCCCGCGCCTCCGCGCCCGTCAGCCGGCGGTGCGGAAAGTCGAAGCGCTCGAGCAGTTCGATATGCTCGCGGTCGGCGCGGAACTCCGCCTCGTTGCTATAGAGCGAAAGGCAGCCCTCTTGCGTCAGCTCGCCTTCCAGCCCGGTCTCCCGCAGCAGAGGCAGCAGATCGTCATAGACGCGCTTGCACAGAACGGCGCCCTCGGCCTCCAGCCGGCGCAGCTTGCCCGGACGGGAGGCCGCGACGAAGCGCACGAACCACGGAACGAGCTTCGGCATGTAGCCGGGACGCACACGCACCGGCCCTTCGGGATCGAGCATCCAGCCGGGAATCTGCCGCCAGATCGACGGCCGCGAGGCCGGCATGAACTCCGTGACCGCGATCGAGGCCATGTTGCCGTAGGACGCGCCGCGCCCGACGCCGTCCTTGTCGAGGAGGACGACCTGCCGGCCGCGCTTTTGCAGTTCATAGGCGATGGCCGTGCCGATGATCCCTGCGCCGACAACCACGGTGGTCATGCTCGTCTCTTTCCGTCGGGCTTGAGAGGCCGGCCGGGCGGCCCATCCGCCCGGCCGTGCCGGATTACCGGTTGAGGATCGGCTCCATGGCGGCGCGGAACTCGGCCTTCTCCGCCTCCGTCAGGGGGCCGAGCGGTGCGCGGCATTCGCCGACCGGCAGGCCCTGCAATTCGCAGCCATATTTGATCTTCTGGACGAACTTGCCGGATTCGAGGATGTTCATCGCCCTGTAGAGGGTCTTCATCATCTCGCGGGCCTTGCCGAGATCGCCCGACCTGTAGGCCCGGTCGAGATCGCAGCAGGCCTTGGCCATGCAGTTCGCCGGCCCGCAGATCCAGCTTTCCGCACCCCAGAACATGAAGTCGAGCGCGATGTCGTCGGATCCCGACACGAGCTGGATCCTGCCCTCGTAGCGGCTGGCGATATCGACCGCGCGCTGCAGCACGCCGGAGCTTTCCTTGATGCCGATGACGCGCGGATCATCCGCAAAGTGGTCCATCAGCTCGAAGCCGATGTCCGAGCCGTCCTTGGCGGGATAGCTATAAAGCACGAGATTGACGTCGACCGCGGCGAGCACGGTTTCATAGTGCCTGATCAGTTCCTGCTGCGTCGGGCGGGTATAGAAGGGCGGCGCGAGCAGGACCGTGTCGTAACCGATCTCCTTCGCCATGGCCGTCTGTTCGACGACCTCGCGCGTAGCCGGGGCATTGGTGCCGGCGATCAGGATTTCGCCGGGCCTTGCAAACTCCTTTACGAACTGGAGAACGTCGCGGCGCTCCTCCGTCGATTGGCTGAAGTACTCTCCGGTCGAGCCGTTCGGCACCCAGCCGGTGACGCCGGCCTCGCGGAGATGGACGAGCAGCTTTTCAAACGCCTTGAAATCGACCCTGCCGCCGGCATCGAAAGGGGTGACGAGGGCGGGCATGACGCCTGACAGTTTCATGGGAGTCTCCTAGATAGCAAGTTTCTTGAGAATTCGGCTTTCGATGACCGTGACGGCGCGCGTCAGCGGGAAGGCGATGACGAAGTAGATGAGAGCGACGACGGTCAGCACCTCGACGGGCCGGGCCGTGTTGTTGGAGATGTTCTGGCCGACGAACATGAGGTCCGCCATGCCGACGGCCGAGACGAGCGCGCTCTCCTTGAAGAGGCTGACGCAGTTGGACAGCAGCGTCGGCGCGGCACGCAGCACGGCCTGCGGAAGGACGACGCTGGTCGTGCGCGCGAAGGGCGAGAGCCCCAGTGCCACGCAGGCATCCAACTGCTCGCGGCCGACCGATTTCAGCGAGGCCCGGAACGTCTCGCTGCTGATCGCGCCCATGTAGAGCGTCAGCGCGATCACGCCCGACGTCATGTTGGAGAGCTCGACGCCGAGGATCAGGGGCAGGCAAAAGAAGATCCAGAACAGCTGCACCAGCACCGGTGTGCCGCGGAAGAACTCCACATAGACGCTGGAGACGCCCCGCAGGACGGCGCTCTTGGAGGTGCGGGCAAGCGCCAGCACGAAACCGAGGACGCAGCCGAGCGCGATGCAGACCAGGGTCAACCTGAGTGTCGTCCACAGGCCGAGAAGGAGAGCGTCCTGGAACCTCAGCACGATCGCGAAGTCGAAGGTCATCATGCCTCTCCTCAGCTTGCCATGGTTTCGCGACGGCGTTCGAGATAGCCGACGATCTGGGAGACCGGGAATGACACGGCGAAGTAGATGAGCGCGACGATGGTGAAGGTCTCGATCGGACGATAGGTCTGCGTGGCCAGCGTCTTGCCCTGATACATCAGGTCCTGGACGGCGACGATGGCAACCAGCGCGCTCTGCTGGAAGATGCCGATGCCATTGGTCAGCAAGACCGGGACCGAGTTGCGGACCGCCGTCGGTAAAACGATATACAGAACTCTCTGGAGCGGATTGAGGCCGAGCGCCACACCGGCATCGAGCTGCTCGCGCGGCACGGCCTGGATCGCGGCCCGGTAGGCTTCCGCGTTGAAGGCCGCGAGATTGAGGCCGAGCGCCAGAATGCCCATCGTGATCGAGCCGAGGAACACGTCGAACAGCATGGGCACGCAATAGAAGAACCAGACGATCTGGATGATCGCCGGCGTGCAGCGGAAGAATTCGATGAAGAGCGTCGCCGGCAGGCGGATCGCCGCCCAGCGGCTCATGACAAGCAGCGCCAGCACGAAGCCGAGCGTCAGACCGATGGCGTTGGCGGCGATGGTGAGCTGGATCGTGACGACGAGGCCATCCCACAGCGGTCCGAAATTGCGGAAGACGGAACCGAAATCGAAGCTATAGTTCATGTCCGGCTCCTCAGTGCTTGATGTGGAAAACCCGTTCGATGAACTCGCGCGTGCGTTCCTCCTTCGGCGAGCCGAGCACCTGCTCCGGTGGGCCGTCCTCGACGACCACACCGCCCGCGCAGAAAATCACCCGGGACGCGATGTTCTTTGCGAACCACATGTCGTGCGTCACGATGACCATCGGCATCTGCTGCTGGGCCAGCTGCAGGATCACCTGCTCGACCTCGGCCACAAGTTCCGGGTCGAGCGCCGAGGTCACCTCGTCGAACAGCATGAGTTTGGGATCGAGCATCAAGGCGCGGGCAATCGCCACGCGCTGCTTCTGGCCGCCGGAGAGCTGGGCGGGATAGGCATTGGCCTTCTGCGCAAGGCCGAAACGCGTCAGCAACGTCATCGCCCTCGCCCGGGCGTCGGCCTTTTTCTCTCCCCTCACCTTCATCGGCGCGAGGATCAGGTTTCCCATCACATCAAGATGCGGGAACAGCGTATAGTGCTGAAAGACCATGCCGATGGAGCGCCGGACCCTGGCATCGATCGACGTCCTGCCCTTGCCATCGGCAGAGATATAGGGCTTGCCGCCGAAGAGGACGGAGCCGCTGTCGATCTGTTCGAGTCCCATCAAGACCCGCAGGAGGGTGGACTTGCCGCCGCCGGACGGGCCGATGACGACGACGCGGTCGCCCGCCTTCATCTCGATATCGAGACCCTGCAGCACTTTCACCACGCCGCCGTAGCTTTTGTGCAGGCCTTCGATCTTAACCAGCGCAGCCGTATCCGACATTGTCCAAACTTCCTCCTTGAGACAGGGAAGCGGAGCCGCGGTCGGCGGCTCCGATATTGCTCAGTTGGCAGCCTTCAGAACCTCATCCACCGCCTTGCGGATCAGGTTCTCGACATGGCCCGTGGCGACGCGCTCCTCAAGGAAGATGTTGACCACTTCGGCATCAGCCGCCGAGAGGTGGTACGGCAGGCCGAAGGCAACGCCCTGCTTGGCCAGCGCCGGCGCCGGGTTCAGCGCGACCGCCCAGTCCGGGTTCGACTGGATGAAGAGCTGGTTGGTGTCGGAGGCATCGACGAGAATGTCGGCGCGGCGGGAAACGACGGCGAGGCGCGTCTCGTCGTTGGTCGGCAGGCGAAGGATTTGTGCTTTTTTTGCTGCCGCAGAAATCGCCTTGTCCTGCGCCGAACCGGACATGACCGCCATGGTGACGCCCTCCTGATCCACATCGGCGACCGATTTAGCGTCCGCCGGGATCTTCGGGTTGTCCTTGTTGTAGGCAAGCGAGATCTGATACTCCATCGCCGGGATGGAGAACTGAACGGCCATGGCGCGGGCCGGCGTGCGATTCAACGCAAGCGACACGTCCCATTTGCCGGCCTGAAGGCCCGCGACGATGTTGTCCCAGGTCGTATCGACGAATTCGGGCTTCACCTGCAGGACCTCGGCGAACTCGCGGCAAAGATCGGCGAAGAAGCCCGAGTATTCGCCGCTTGCCGGATCGCGCATCACATAGGGCGGGGCAACGGCGGCGCCGCAGCGCAGAACGCCATTCTTCTGAACGCCTTGCCAGTAACCTTCCGCCGTCTGGGCCATTGCCGTGGTCGAAAGGCCCGCCGCCAGGGCGAGCGCTGCCGTCGCCCGCAGTGCGGACGTCATTACATTCGAAAACATGTGCATTCCCCTTTTTGAGCGCTTGGAAAGCGCGGTTCCACCCGTCGGCTTCGGCCGTTCTTGCGGTTCTTTTTGTCGGCTTCGTGTCGACTGCGAAAATAATGTCGTCTCCATGTCGACAAAGTCAAGCGGAAATTTTACGATTGCCGACACGTTGTTTTTCTGGCCCAATGCCCCGC
>NZ_JBJIEP010000035.1:0-37742 GCF_046557955.1 Shinella agrisoli
CCCCGCCCGATCAGGGCGGAGAGCTGGAAGATGCGGACGGTCAGCGTGTCGCCAGACCCGAGCGGCGCGCCCCAGTCGGCGGACTGCTGGGCGGCGGTGTAGACCACGCTGGTGCTGGCGGCGGCCAAGGTTCGCTTGACGGCCGGGCCATCGAGGATCTCGACCTCGTAGGCTTCGACCTCCTCGGCGAGCGGCACCTCGCCGGCGCCCCAGTTGTCGGCCGAGAGGGATCGTGAACGGCGGGTCCAGCGGATCGTGAGATCGCCCGGTGTCCGGGGTCTTCGCCATGGCTGCTCGACATGAGCGACCGAGAACGGCCGGAGCCCCACGCCCTCGGGCGTGAAGGTGGTGGCAAGATAGGTCTCGTCGCTGGCCGGACGGCTTGCCGGGCCGATGCGCCAGTTCCAGGGAAGCCCGAGATCGGCTTCGGCGATCGGCAGCGATGCGAGGCTCTCGTCCAGCACCACCACCCGCGCGCCAGCGGGCGCCGGATTGCCCATGGCGCCTTCCGTTCCGCGCTGCCCGCGCAAGAGCCGGGTCAGACGATACCGGCCGGGCGCTAGCAACTCGGCCGCACCCGCCTGCACGATTTCCCAGATGCCTGGTGCGCTCTCGACGGCGAGTGCATTGGCGCCGCCGAACAGCGCCAGATCGGTGACGCTCTCCAGCGTGCCCGAAAGCAGGTCTACCACCAGCACGTTGCCGAGATCGAAGCGTGAGGTCGGTCCCGGCCAGAAATCCGAAACCAGGACGCCGATCCGTGCCCGACCGCCGAAGGTGGTCAGCAGCTCGAAGCCATCGGACGAGCCGCTGCGGAACACCGCCATCTCGCCGGGCCATGGAACGGCATGGGCTGCGACGAAGGGACGATGCGCAGGCTGATCCTCACTCAGTTGCGGCAGGTCCATCAATATCGCGTCGGGCGCTCCGAACACGACCGGGCGCGTCAGCGAGGCGGCACGCGGATCGCCCGGCGGCAGATCGTAGGTCGCGCGGTCCTGGCGGATCGCCTCCACTCTGCGCGCCTCGGCATCTGCGACGGAGACGAGACGGAACTCGATCTCCCGCCCGTCATGGGCGAGCCGGATCACGTCGGCGGGATCGAGAGCCAGCCGCGAGGGTGGAAGGCGGAAGGCTGCGCTTTCGCGCCCGGTCCAGGCCTCGAGTAGCGCACGACGGCAGCGGCGTTCCGCCTCTTCGGGCGGCACCGCCATCGGAAAGCTCTCCGATGTGATCCGCGTCGTGTCGACCGTGATGCGCTGCGCCTCGACTAGCGCGGTGTCGTAATCCTCGTCGGCGCGGGCGATCTGCCACTTCAGCGCCTGCGGCAGCTCGGTTTCCTGGCTGCGGATCAGTTCCAGCACGTCACCCTCGCGGGTAGCTACGAGGTGATCGGGGTCGATGGTCAAGACCGACGCCCGGCCACGCATCACGAAACGAATGATCCCTTCGGTCTCCACGGCGTCGAAACCAAAATGCCGCGACAGCATGGTGATGGAGGCGCGTGGGCTTTCCAGTGCGCCGATGACATATCCCTCGACCGCGCCCCAGAGCCCGGAGACATCAATCCGATCCTCGGGCATGCCTGCCCGCAGGCAGAGGTGCCGCACGAGGGCGGCCAGCGAGACCGCGCCAAGGCGTCCGGTCAGCCAGTGGCCGAGCCGCCAGTTCGGACCGTCGGTCCAGACGCCGGTCAGTTCCGGGAAGAACGGATAGGGCCGTGCATCCCAGGTCCAGGCGGCGCATTCCGGGACATGAACCATCCGGTCGCCATAGACTGAGGACACCGGATTGTTCGCAGCCTCGCCCCACCAGAGATAGCTCGCCTCGAGATAGGCGCGCTGGATCGCATCGTCGCGCCAGCCCCGCGAGAAATACGGCGTGAAGCTTTCGGAGGACTTCGGATCGAAGAACACGTTCGGCTGGTTGGTGCCCCGGTCGATGGCGGGGCAGCCGAGCTCGGTGAACCGGATCGGTTTCGATTGCGGCGCCCATGCCGTCGGCGTCGCGCTCTCCACCCCGCCCGGGCGGTTGTAATGCTGGTTCGACCACCAGGCGCGCAGATCCTTGTAGCGGAAGACCCACGGCTTTCCCGCTGCGCCATCGGTGATCGGGGTGCGGATCTGCGCCGATTGATCGGCGGCGCTGGCGTAGAACCAGTCGAAGCCTTCGCCGCCCGCGATGTTCGCCTGCAGATACGCCCGGTCGTAGATCGCGGGCCAGCCCTCGGCGGCGTCGAGATGCTCGAACCCGTCCCGCCAGTCGGAGAGCGGCATGTAGTTGTCGATGCCGACGAAATCGATCTCCGGATCGGCCCAGAGCGGATCGAGGTGGAAGAACACATCGCCGCTGCCGTCGGCCGGCTGGTGCCCGAAATACTCCGACCAGTCGGCGGCGTAGCCGATCTTCGTACCAGCCCCGAGAATGGACCGGACATCGGCGGCCAGATCCCGATAGGCCTGCACGGCCGGATAGGTGGATGCGCCCGAGCGGATGGTGGTGAGCCCCGGCATCTCGGTACCGATCAGAAAGGCGTCCACCCCGCCTGCGGCCGCGCAGAGATGGGCGTAGTGCAGCACCATCCGCCGCAGACCCCAGTCGCCCGATGGGCCGGTCCAGACGACCGACTGGCCCGAGACGCTGAAATTCGCCGGCGTGGCTGTGCCGAACAGCGCCGAAACCTGCGTGGCTGCCGTCGCGGTCTTGTCGACCGATCCGACATAGCCCGCCGCGGGCGAACAGGTGATCCGGCCGCGCCAGGGGAATGCGGGCTGGCCGGTCTCGGTGGCGTTGTCGGAATACGGGTTCGGCAGCGTGTTGCCGGGCGGCACGTCCATCAGGATAAAGGGATAGAAGGTGACCCGCAGCCCTCGCGCCTTCATCTCCTGGATCGCCTGCACGACGGCGAAGTCGGACGGCGTACCGCCATAGACCGGCCGATCCTGATCGTCGCGGCTGACGAGGAAGGCATTGGCGCGGCTGACGCCGTTGACCGACCAGGACAGAGGCGTGGTCGATTTGGCGGAGACCTCGACACCCGGCCGCACCTTGCAGGATCCCGCGCGCAGATCGTCGCCGAACCAGGCGACGACGAGGCTGACGCTCTCCACCGCCGGGACCATGGCCTGCAGCCGGTCGAGCGCCACCACGATGTCGGTGGCATCCGGCAGCGCGTTCAGGTTCTCTGCCTGCGTCGCACCACCATCCGTCTTGCGGATGGCCTGCGTGGCATAGGTGAACTCGCCCGATGCCGGGATCATCGTGACGGCGCGGGTCAGTCCTTCGGCGGTGTCGGGATCGGCGAGCGGCCGGAACAGCTCGAAGGAGAGCTGCGGCAGGCGGTTGCCATAGCTGGAGAGCGGCAGTTCCTCGAAGACGACATAGGCCGTGCCGCGATAGGCGGGGGTGCTGGCCGCGCCCATCTTCGCCGCGATGAAGGGATCGGCAGTCTGCACCTCGTCGCCCGGATACCAGCGCCAGGTGACCCCGGAGAGGTCCATCGGCTTGCCGTCGGCCCAGATGCGGCCGATGCCGGTGATCGGCCCCTCGCAGAGCGCGACCGCGAAGCTCGCATAGTAGAGATATTCCGTGGTCCTGACCTTGCCGCCTCCGCCACCCTTGCCACCGCCCTGCGTGGTGGTCCTGGTCTCCTCGCGGAAATCGGTCGCCCAGATGATGTTGCCGCCCATCCGCATGCGGCCATAGAGGCGCGGGATGACGGCGCCCTCCGTCGATGAGGTGATGCGCAGCGTGTCGAGACGTGCGCCTTCGATACGCTGGGTGGGCGCGAGTGAAGAGATGATCCAGCTGTCGACGACCGAACCGATGCTGGAGCCGATGAAGCCGCCGATCGTGGCGGCGCTGACACCGAGGATTGCGCCGCCGATGCTGCCGCCGATGGCGGCGCCGGCGACGCCGAGAACGAGGGTGGCCATGGCAGATGCTCAGCGTTGCGGGAACAGGAAGGCGAAGGCGATGCGCCGCCGCCAGACAGAGGTGAGCGGCTCCTCGATCACGCCGAGCCGCTCGTAGGCGTGGAGGAAGATGCCGGGCCCTGTGAGGATCCCGACATGCTTTGAGATGGCGCGGGGCTTCATCCGGAAGAGGACCAGCGCGCCGGGTTCGGCTGCCGCAGGTTCCACTTCGATCATCATGCGCCGTGCGCCCTCTGCCAGCACCTCGCGCGGCCCGGTCTCGCCCCAGTCCCGGCTGTAGGGCGGAATCGGGAATGGCTCGCGACCGACGACCTCGCGCCAGACTCCCCGGGCGAGACCGAGGCAGTCGCAACCGACGCCCCGGAGGCTGGCCTGGTCGTGGTAGGGCGTGCCGAGCCAGGATCGCGCCGTCGCGATCACCAGTTTTGGATCGGCGGCAATCACAGCACGGACCCCGAATGCCCGCCGTCCTTGGTGGCATAGCGCAGAACCGCATCCTGGCCGGGGATATGGGGAAATCCCCGGAAGTTGGCGACATTGGCGAACTTCGCGCCACAGGTCTCCATGCGCTTGTCGCAGCCCGCGCGGATGGTGAAGGCGTCGCTATCGGCGATGGCTCGCACCGGCGCTTCGAGCAGCGTCAGCACGGCGATGCCATCGGTCAGGTCATGCGCGATGATCTCTGCCCGCCGCCCGGCATTGGCGCCGCTGGTCCATTCGACCGTGCCGAAGGTGAACCAGCCCGCGGCAAAGCCGCCGAGGCCGGAAGCCGTGAACGCCCGGTCGCGCAGGAGGTCGATGAGGACGCCCGTTCCCCTGAAGGCCGATGCGTCCAGATCGGCACCGCAACGTACGTCACCGAGCGCCGCGTCGCAGGTCGCCTGAAACGTCCGCCCGACCGTCTGTCCGAGGACATGCGCGAGCGAACGGACCTCTGCCACGAAGGCGAGCCGTCCCCGCCGGATCTGGCCGATCGCCCCGCGACGCATCAGCACGCGCTGCGCCGGATCGTTCCAGTTCACCCGCCAGACCTCGACCTCGGCATTGTCCCAGCGGCCGTCGAGGATGTCGGTCTCGGTGATCCGGTCGGAGGTCAGCACGCCCTCGGCGTCCTGAGCATCGACGGATAGGTCCGAGCCGGAGCGAACCTCCGATGCCGTCAGCCCGCTCTCGGGTTCGAAGTCGGTGCCGTCGAAGGCGAGCGTCCGGTCATGGTCGGTGAAGCCGAAACTCACGCCATCGGCACGCACGATCCGCCAGCACCAGGCGAGCGTCGTCGCGCCTTCGTCGAGATGGGCCTGAAATGCCGGCGGGAGGGACTTCACTTCCGCCCCCAGCCGCGCAGGAGCGCCACGGATGCCAGAAGCGAAGACACCACGCCGCCGCCCGCGCCGGTCAGGGCGTAGAGGTTGAAGGGCCGGATATCGAGGGTGCCGGTTGCGAGGTCGAAATCCGCCAGCCCGGCCATGGCGAGGCCGGAAGCGGCAAGGCAGGCCAGATAGACGAGGCCGCGTGCGAGATTCCAGTTCATGGACGTCCTCCGATGAGAGTGGTGAGGAATGCAGTGAGACGAGACAGCAGCGTGGGCGCAGCGGGCACGGCCGGGACCGGCATGGGGTCAGCGGCCGTCCGAACCGGCGTCGCCTCCGGGCGCAGCAGCGCCAGTGCCTCGTCCTCGGTCAGCCGCCGCACGGTTCGCGAGAAATCGACTCGGCCATTGCGGTCGACCGCCCAGACCGGAATGGTCCCGGTGGGGTAACGTCCATGGCGGAAGAGGTCGCGCTCGGCCTCGCGCCGGGGGCGGATCGCGGCGGGCTTGAGCCAGCCCATGAAGGCGTCGCTTGCCGCCGCGCGGTTGCCCGCGTTCAGGTGTCTCGTCAGCGCAGCTCTCGCGATGCCGCCGGTGTTGTAGTGGAAACTGACCAGCGCATCGAATTCGTGCGGCTCGAGCGGCACGATCACGGCCCGTCGCACCGCTGCCTCGTAGGCAGCCAGATCGGCCCGGAATACCTTGAACGCCTCGCGGACGCCGGCCTCGAGATCGGCGGGCATGCCACGGGGCATCCTGGACGGATCGGGCGGTCCGGCTGCGGCCGTGTGGCCGATGCCGAAGGTCCAGACCTGTTTCACATCGAGATAGGGTCCGGGCACGAGTCCTTCGTGCCGGACGAGGGCCAGCAGGCCCCGGTCGGTCATGCGCATGGGATCACCCCAGAAGCGAGAGGGTCAGAATGAGAACTGCGACGGCGAGGCCGATGCGCAGGCGGTGGGCGAAAGCCTGACGCGGGGCGGTGGGGTCGCAGCGAATGAAGCGCGCGAGGCGGAGAAGCTCATGCATCGCCGTCGCCTTTCTTCGCCCCACGTAGCCGGGCGAGGACGAGTTCGATGAAGGCGGGGCCGAAGACGCCAACGGGATAGGCCGCCGAACCTGCTGCGCCCCCGGCCGGGATCGCCTCGGGCGGCAGGCCCAGCCAGCTGGTGACGAGCGCCATGGAAAGGCTGCCCATTCCAGCCGCGATCAACCCGCCTAGCAGGATGTGCCGCAGCGCATCGCGCAGGCGCATCCTCGTGGTCAGTGCGTTGGTCGCCCCGCCGAGCGCACCCCAGGCGGCCAGGATCACCGCCGTCGATGTTGCGAGTTCCTTCAGCACCGCGGCGAGAAACCGGGTCTCGTCGTTCATCTGCGGATCTCCAGGAGCGGAATAGAGGTGATCGAGCCGAGACGTTCGAGGTCGAGGGTGACGTCGAGCGCATCGGTGTCGAAGCGGACGGGCACGTCGAACGCGAAGCCCGCCGTGACGGCGACGCCTGCACCGGGTGCGGAGCCGAAGGTGACGAGGCCGGTCGTGGTATCGACCGACCAGCCCGACATCTGTTCGACGCCCGCGAGTGCAACGCGCACGCTGCCCGCGACCGGCTTGGCAATGCTGCGCGTCCAGGACTGCGCGCCGGAGGAGTAGCGCTTCACCAGCTGGAACTGCGTCGTCGTGCCGTCGCCGGTGCCGATCACCTGATCGGTTGCGCCCGGCACCTGCGATGGCAGGCAGGACTTGAAGTCGGCCCAGTCCTTGAAGCGGAAGCCGTGAAGGCGGCCGTTTCGCGCCTCGAAGAAGGCGACCACTGCCGCGAGATCGTCGGCACGACGGATGCCATAGGCTACGTCATAGCGGCGGCGCGAGTTCGCCCAGCTGGCATTGCGTTCCTCGTCGCCCGAGGCCAGTTCCACGATCTGGGTGCGCCGCTCCGGTCCGCCGCGCGCACCACGGCTGATGTCGTCCGGGAACCGGACCTCGTGGAAAGCCATGACGAGTCCTCACATGCCCCTTCGGCCGAGCGAGACCGCGCGGGCGATATCGGCCGCGATCTGCGTGCGGGACTGCCGGAAGCTCTCGGCATCGCGGGCATTGATCGTGACATTGACGGTCTGCGCGGCGGTGGGGCCGTAACCTGCTGCCTCTCGCCGCGAGAGCACCCGCTCGCCACGTTGCAGGATCGCAGGCACTTCGTCGGGCCTGAGCCCCGCCCAGCCCCCGGAATGCATGCGCGGGGCATTGGCGAAGGCGTGCGCGGGCACGATGCGGCCCGGTCCCGCAGAACCGACCATGCCGCCGGCGTGCAGGATGTTGGCGAAGATCCCGCCGCCGAGATTGCCCAAAACACCGGAAAGCACGCCTGCCAGCGGGCCGAGGATGAAACGCCGGGCTGCGAGCTTCGCCAGATCGGCGATCAGCGAGGTGACCAGGTCGCCGAACTTCAGCTTGCCGGTCTTCACGAACTCGCCGATCGCGTTCTCGGCGCTGCGGAACGCTCCGACCAGGGCGTTGCCGATGTCGCCGCCGATCTCGCGCGCCTTCGTGGCATAGTCGGCCAGGGTCTGGCTCACTGCCGCCCATCCGGTCGCGGCAGCCTCGGCCCCAGCCTTCGTCTGCTCGCCGGCACTGCGCCCGGCGGCTCCGGCACGACCGGCAGCGGTCGTGGCATCGTTCAGAGCCGCCGTCACCCGGTCCGCCGATGTGGCGGCCTTGTCCAGCGGGTTCTCGGCGTCCCCGCCGCTCAGTGCATCGCGCAGCGCCTGCATAGCCGCGCCCACACCATCGAAGGCTCCGGCCCTGGTCTCGGCCGCGCGCCGGCGGTAGCGGTCGGCCATCGCGCCGGCATTGCTGGCGGCGTGATCGAGCATCGAGGCATAAGACTGCGCCCCGAACCAGTCGATCCGCGCGTCGGCACCGATCGTCTCGGCGACCGCATTGAATGTCGGTCCGATGGTGCCAAGGAAATCTGCCCATTTGTTCGACAGGAAGGCCATCAGCCGCAGCCAGATCGCCTCGATATCGGCGCGCAGGGCGCGGAAGTCGTCCACGAAAGAGCCGAGCGTGGCCTTGATCCCGTCCCAGACGGCGCGCGCAACATTGCCCATCAACTCGAGCGCCGAACCGAAGCCGGCCGCGCCCTTCACGAGCTGCCCGAACCAGTAGATCAGCTCGCCCGCACCGACGATCAACGCGCCGATCCCGGTGCGGATGATCGCGCCGCGCAGGAGCGTCAGCGCACCCGACAGGCTGAAGGTCGCGACACGGGCAGCAACGAACGCCGCGACCCAGCGTCCGGCCATGAAGCCGGCGAAGGCGATGCCGATGGCCGCGAGCCTCTCGAGGTTGTCGGCAAGAAGGATCAGCCCTTCGGCCACCGTCGAGGTAGCGCCCGCCATCTGATCCCAGGTCCCGACCAGTTGCAGGGCGGCGTTGCCGATCAGCGTGAAGGCATCGCCGATGGTCGCCGGCATGCTGTCGGCTTCCTCGCGCAGCAGCTCGAGATTGCCGATCAGCGCCGTGCGGATGACATCGCCGGTAATCGCCCCCTGCTGACCGAGGGTGCGCAGGCCCGAGACGGTGGTGCCAAGCTCGGACGCCAGCAGCTCCGCGAGCCGCCCGCCGCTCTGGATCACGGTATTGAGGTTGTCTCCGCTGAGCGTGCCGAGAGCCATGGCCTTCGACAGCGCGTTCTGCACCGAGGCCGCGCGCTCGGCCCGCGCGCCCGAGACGACCATGGCGTTGTTCAACGCCTCGGTGAAATCCAGCGACTCCGCCGTCGTCAGCCCCAGTTCGCGTAGCGCCGTGGCATTGGCGAGCCAGGACTCCGTGGTCTGGCCGAGGCTCGAATAGGTCCGGCGCGCCATGGCGGCGAGCCGGTCCATGACGGCCGCGCCCGTTTCCTGCGAGCCGGTGGCGAGATCGACACGCGAGCGCAGGTCGGTCCACTGGTCGGCATAGGCGATGAGCTGGCGCGTGCTGATCGCCGCGCCGAGGACGCCCATGACCCGGCGCACCACCGCTCCGGTGATGTCGGCCTGCCGCTCGATCCGCCTGAAACTGTTCTCGCCCGCATCGCCTACGCCAGCAAACTCGGCCTTCACCTGCCGGCCACCTTCGGCGACGAGGCGGACGGAGACGCGTTTCTGGGCCATGGGTTATCGTTTCCGAAAGGGTGGCGGCGTTCGCCTTGCGCTGAGGCATCGAACGAGGAAGACTCGGGCCATGTCCGAGACCGCCGTCCTGTCCCCGAAGTTCCAGATCATGATCCCCTCGACGGTCCGGGCGGCCCGGGGATGGAAGGCCGGTCAGCTCCTTGCCCTCATCCCGAAGGGGACTGGCATTCTGCTGATGCCGGTGCCGGAGCGGGGCCAGCTGGCCGGCATCGCGAAGTGCGCGTCGAGGATGGGTTACCGGGACCGGACGGATCGGATCTGATCGTCCGGGCCTGGCCGATCTCCGGCCGCCATCTGCTCGTTGAACTTGCGGACCATCACCGCCTCGATCTCGGGCAGGCATTCGGCGGCGATCAGCGGATCGATGCCAAGCGCCTGCGCCATGGCGAGAGCGGCCGTCATGTCCCAACCGAGCACCATGGTCCCGCCCATGCCGGTCGCGATGCGAAGCTGCCCGGTCAGGCGCTGTGCCAGATCCCAGACCTGCCAACCTTCCGGAGTTTCCGGATGGTTCACCCGCGCCGGGCAGTCCGGGCACGGGCCTTGGCAGGCCGCGCAGTAGCTTTCGCCCCCACCGAAGTGCCAGTCTGCGAGGGCGCGGAGGCGTTTTTTTCCGCATCCAGCATCAAGTGCGGTGCGAGGCAGCGGGTCTGGAAGGCCTCGAACACCGGCCAGATGTCCAGAAGCGCGTCGATCCCTTCCGGTGTGACGGGAACGGGATTGCCATCGGCATCACCGACACCTTGCCAGCCGGTGACCACGCGGCGGGCAACCGCCTTGGCCATGACAAGCGCCTGTTCTTCCTTGCTCGCCCCTTCGGGCAGCGCCTCGACAACCGGGTCGTTGCGTGCGGCGACCATGATCGCGGTGGTGACGGGCAGGACATGCAGGCGCAGGCCAGCTCCGAGATCGAGCCATTTCGGCGCGCTGGAAAGGTCGAGACGGATCATGGTCAGTAGCTTTCGATGTCGTTGACGAGAACGGCGGTACACATCCGCCCCAACACTGCGTCGCGCGCGGCCTGCCAGTCGAAGCTGGCTTGCACGCCCTGCGGGCCGGAAATCTCGATCCGCGGGCGCGGCAGATAGACGGCGTGGACGGTGAAGGTGAAGCTCTGGCCCGAGGTCAGGCCGTAGGCGAATTCCAGTTCGCAGGGCGTGCCGCTGATCGCCTGACTGACGAGCGTGCTGTCTGCGAAGCGCACCTCGGTGCGGCCGGTGAGCGCGGCGATCGAGGGATCGGCGCCGTCGATCATGCCGTCGGCGCGGATGGTTTCGATCCGGTCGAGATTGTTGGCATAGGTGATCTCGGTCGAGATCACGTTGCCGAGCGCCGTGCCGTTGCGTTTGATCGAGCCGTTGAAATGCCCGAAACGGATAAGGTCGAGTTCGGCCGGCGTTCCTGCGCCGCTGCTCGTGGCGACCGTCTCGCCCTGCGCGACCAGCCGCGCGGTGGCAGTGAGCAGGCCCGACCGCTGCATCTGCCAGCTGAGCTGGTCCAGCACCACGCCGGAATACATGGCGTATCGCGGCACCTCGGGCATGGCGGTTTCGATCGCCATGCTGGGCAGCGTCCAGCTGCCGGACTGGAACGTATGGGTATATGGACCGGGAGAGCTTCCGGTGGTGGTGGGCGCGCCGAAGGCCGCCTTCAGCCAGAAGCCAAAGGCCTCGGCATCGATCGGCACCACCACATCGCCATCGGCGGTCACCGCATCCTTGATGGGCGCAAGAGGATCGCGGCCGTAGCCCAGAAGCTCCGAGTTCAGGAGCGGCTGTTCTGCCCCGAGCGTGGCGCTGGCAAAGGGCATCCTCGTGTAGCCGCTACCGGGCGGCGTGCCATAGGTCGTCTCGAACGCGAGCGCCATTCGCGCCCGCGCCCCTTGGGCGCGTGCCATGTCGGTCTCCTTTTCGAAGGGGTTCAGCCGAGCGGGTCGGCCGTGGAGTGAGGCGGATCAGACGACAGTCCAGTGGACTGTCGTTCCTCCGAACGCAGCACCCGCATTGACGGTGGTGTCAGCCAAGAGGGTCCGAAACGGAGTAATGTAGAATGACCGGAATGACGGCCGCCTTTACGCTGGCTGCGCCGTCCACCGGCAGATCGACGGACTGCGGGGCTTCTGCCTCGACCCAGTCGCAGAGACCGCCGAGCGTGCGGTCGGCCGCGAGCGCCGCGCCGATGCTGGTGCAGAGCGTGTCGAAGGCGGTATCCCGGCTCGCGCCCTGCACCACGGCTTCGATTTCGGCCCGGTGCTGGTAGTGGTAGCGCAGGGGCGAGAGCGTCACCTCGGGCTCGCCGGGTTCGCCGTCGCGCAGGATCAACAGCCCGGCTGCCGGCACACGTTCCGGCAGGACATCACCGCGCAGGGTAGTGGCCGGCAGCGCCGAAAGCCGCGTGTGCAGCGCGGCGAGGATGACTTCACGAGTAGAGGGCATGGCGATCCCGGTTGTCCGGGATCAGCCCGGCTTCAGTGATCCCTGTCGGGTTTCGGATCCGTGAGGTCGGCCAGCCGTCGCGGCAGGTCCGAGCGAGCATGCAGGAAATCGACGATGATCACCTGCTCGGCGTCCTCGACGAAGATGACGAAATGCTGGCCGCAGCGCGCAAAGCGCAGATCCTCGGGCAGATCCGGATCAATGATCCGGCGACAGTCCTGCGACAAAGCCGTACCGACCGCGATCTCCACACAGCGGGCGATCAGGTCATCCTCATAGGCCGCCGCCTGTCGAGGGCCGAAGGTCTCGAGGGTCCAGTTCGCGATGTCGACAAGTGAGGTTTCAGCCTGTCGCGTCAGGCGCCAAGGCTTCGGCATCAGGACGATTGGCGCGCCGAAGCAAAGGCACGTCGGATAGCCTCCTCGCCGCTCCCCTCGGCCAGATCGCCGCGCCGGGCCTGTTCCAGCCCGGTCGTCAGCCGGTCGCGCAACGCGCCAAGCTCGGCTTCCTCGCGTTCGAGCAGCCGCAGGCCGGCCCGCATGGCTTCCGAGGCATTCTGATAGCGCCCGGAGGCGACCAGGCGGTCGACCAGAGCGGATTGGGTTTCGGTCAGAACGACGTTTCGGGTGGCCATCCACGGTCTCCATCAAGGATGTTGGCAATATATGCCAATAGTCCCTGAATGTCGACCTCCTGCTGTCAGGAGCCGGGCTCCACCCAGTTTGCCACGATCAGCCCCGGCACCGCATCACGCACCCGCTCCGCATCCCGCTCGAGGTCCAGCCGCTTCGGCAGTCTCACCTGCGGGACCAGCAGGAAGATCGGAACGGTGGTCAGCCCCCGGCCGGTCTTCGACCGTGATGCCACGGCACGGCCCTTCTTGTTCAGTCGCCCCTCGGCGACCAGCAGGCTCGGACCCATCCGGCGATAGACGAAGCGCAGGCGCAAGCCGGTGCGACGTTCCCATTCATCGGGAGTGATCCGCCCGCCGCGCAGGGACTTGCCCGCCGCAGGCGTCGGGATCGCCAGCCAGAACCCGTTCTTCGAGCGGATCAGCGGGCCGGTGTCGTGCGCGCCGACGATCACCGGCGCCTTCGACCAGACCAGTGCCGCCGCATTGAGGCTGGTCCTGCCTTTCGGGAACTGCTCCGACCGGATGGTGCGGGCAAGCTGTGCTCCGAGACCCGCGCCGGTGATCTGCGCGCGCCAGGCGGTCTTGAGGCCGGTCCCGGCGTCGCGCATCGCCGTGGTGACGGCCTTCTCCCCGGCCTTCACCTCTGCTTCCATCAGGCGGACGATATCGCCGACGATGTTGACGCCGAACCTCATGCGGGCCTCAGGTCCACTGTCCAGACGAGCCGCTCGCGGTCGCGGACGGGTTCACCCTGAATGAGGAAGGTATCGCCACCAATCTCGATGCGATCGCCAGGCCGGGGCTCGGCTACTTCCGTCACGCGCAGGTCGACCCGCGTCGTTTCCGACCAGAGCCGCGCATCACCGAAGTCGGTAATCGTATCGGCCCGTCGGGCGACGATGCGCACCGGAACGGGCACGCCGCCGTCAACGATGTAGACAGCATCCCGACCGATGTTCGGATCGGCGAAGAGCGCACTGAGCGCGGCGACGAAAGCACTCATCAGAAGCTCGCGTTCAGGCGCACCCTGCCGATGGTGTCGCTCGCGCCGCTCGCCACGGCCTCGACGGCAACACCGATGAGCGTGTTGTCGGTCGAGACGGTCGTGGTGCGCTTGTTGGTATCGTCCCAATAGACCTTTGCGCCGACGGACCAGGCCTGGCTGCCCACCTTCGTCAGGTCGAAGACGCCGACGAGCGCGGCCTCGACGGGTTCGCCACTGGCGGCGGCGCCAGCCGCGATGCCGAAGATCGAGCCGACGAGCAGGCCGTCGCCGGAGGTGACCGCATAGGGCGCGGTCAGGGTGATGGTGTTGCCGGGCTGGACGTAATTTTTCACGGCGGGGTTCCTTTCGCGGAAACGGAAACGGGCGGCCCGTCAGGACCGCCCGGATGTCAGGGTTCGGGATGGGGGCGTTATGCGCCCGGGTTCTTGTAGAGGCCGCGCCAGTCGATGGCCTTGGCGCCGAAGTCGAGGCGACACTTGATCTCGACCCCGTCGACGTCGAAGCCGTTGCGCGTCTCGATGTAAGCGCCCTGCTGGCCCTCGAGATAGGCGTATTCGATGGTGTCGATCTGGTTCGGGCTCGCCGCCAGATACCAGGCGGTTTCGCTGGCGGCATCGAGCCGGGGCTCGCTGATCGGTGCCAGCGTGCGGATCGACTGCGGCACGACATTCCCGCTCTGGGCGGGCACGAGGTTCTGGGCGACCAGCTGCTCGGCCTTCAATTCCAGCGCGGCGGGCACGATCAGGAAGGCGGGACGGATGTTCAGCACCGTCTTCTTGTCGAGCCCGGTCTGCTTCGCCATGGCGGCGCGTGCCGCACCGACGCTGCTCACATCCAGCGCCGCACCGGTGCCTGCGAGGTTCTTGTGGTTGGCGTGGAACAGCGCCGTGCCATCGGCCATCGCCGGGTTCGCGGTAATGATCCCCCAGACGACATCGCTTTCCAGCTGGGCGATGGAGTTGCCGTACATCGCCGGGATGCGCGTGAAAGCGTCGAGATCGTCGTTGATCAGCGTCTGGCGGGTGATCGCGACCACCCGGCCATAGGTCTTGACCTTGTAGCTCTCCTTGCTCTCGCCCAGCGTCCCGCGCTTGAACTCGCCGCTCTCGCCGACTTCCAGCAGTTGCGGCGCTTCACCGAGCTGCACCCGGTGCATCGCCTTGAAGTCGGTGGCGAGCACCTGGCGGCAGAAGAGTGAGAAGGTCCGGGGATAGGCCTCGTAGGCCTGCCGCAGGGTCTTGTTGGTGACGGCGGCGAGGATCTCGGGGAAGTCCGAGGTCGAATGCAGGGCGCGGGTCGCAACCTCGTCGCGCGACAGGCCGCGGGTATTGACTCCGACATTGCCGAGGCTTTCGCGGGCGAGTTCCAAGAGCGTCATGCCGCGATACTGACGCGCTGCGTCCTCCAGCGGGAAGAGCGTCGGGCTGTAGCGGTGCAGCAGCGCGTTCGCCACCGCGTCGCGGCGGGTGATGCGCTCGTCGCGCCCGCCGAGCGGGACCGACACCTGGCCGAAGGTCCGGGTTTCGTCCGACTTCGCGACGACCTGATCGACGATCAGGCGGCGAGCTTCGTCGACACCGACACCGCGCTTCACCAGATCCTCGGCGAAGCTGCGCTCGAGGTTCAAACGGCCCACCAGATCGTAGATGGTCGAGACGCGGTCGCGCTCCGCCTCGCGGGCGCGGGTCGCGACAGCCTCGGTGTCGGGCGCTTCCGGTTTCGCTGGCGCGGACCTTTGGTTCGAGGGCCCGGGCTGGCTGCGCGTGTCGGTGGCATGGGCCTGCGCCTCGGCCGCGCCGGTCTTTTCGTCGGTCATGGTGGTCTCCTCGGTCGCTGCCGTTTCGCTTGTCGGGTCGGCCACGACCTCTTCAGTCGGGGCCGGAGTCTGGGTCTTCTCCGTCATCGGGGATGCTCCTTGCTCAGTGGGGGCGTCCCGGCGATGGAGGACGCAATCGTGGTGTTCGCCCTTGGCGCGGAAGCCCGCGGCAGGATCGGCGCCGACCGGCACGGCCGAGATCTCGAACGGAGTCCAGTCAACCGCCCGCCAGAGCTCGCGACAGCCATCGGGCTTAGAGATGTCGAACCGGTGGACCTGATAACCGATGGAGACCGCCCGGATGTGCCCGGCCTGGATGTCGCGCCAGATCGGCTCGACATCGGCCCGCTCGCTGATCCGCACCAGGGCGATGCCGCGCCCGTTCTCGATCCGCGCCGAGCCGGGCACCACCGAGCCGATGACGGCGTCGAGTGTGTCGATCTCATGCACCTTCAGGAACGGCGCGCCCGCATTCAGCCGGTCGAGGCGCACATGGGCAGGGTCGAGGCTGAGTTCCTCGTCGTAGGGCTCGCCGAAGAAGCTCGCCCGCCGGACGCGCGCGCCCGCCGACCAGATCACCTCGACGGTGCGTGCGTCGTTGTCGACGGTGTTCGGCGCAAGCTCCGCCGACCGGCGAAGTGCCGGCAGTTCGATCATCGTGTCCATGAAGTCAGTCCTGTTGGGCGGTGTCCGGCTGCCCCGGGTCGGGTTCCGGATCGGTTGCCGGGTCGCTCGCTTGCGCGCTGCCGGTCTTGGTTACGCGGCGGGGGTCGCTGTCGAGCACAAGCCCGAGAGCGTCGAGCTTGGCGTTGGTCGCGGCGATCTCCGCCAGCACGGCGTCGGGATTGCGGCCCTGCCGGGCGATGACCTCGGCCAGTGTCATCGTTCCCGAGCGGATCGCCAGAAGGTTCGCCATTGCGTCCTTCTGCGGATCGACCGCCTCGAACTTGGGCGGTGACCATTCGACCGGCACGTCCGGCGTCGGGATCTGTCCCGCGGCCCATGCGGCCTCGGTGAACCAGCGCCAGACCGGGGTGCAGAGCATCGGAATGAAGAGCTGCCACTGGACAGCGTCGATCATCCGACGGAACTCGACGAGCCCCGCTCGGATGGAGGAGTAGTTCACCTGGCTGAGATCGCCCGTCAGCAGTTCGTACGGCACCCGGAACCCGGCCGAGATCGTATGCAGGCTCGCGCGCTTGTATTCGCCATAGCCGCCGGTGGCGGCCGGCTGGTTGAAGCGGATGTCCTTTCCGCCGCGTGCGTATGCGATGAGGCCCGGTTCGAACTGCTCAACCCGGTTGCCATCGGCGTCGACCACGGCGGGCGCGATGCCCTGCTGCGCCTCGTCATCCCCGAAGACGATGGCGGTGACGCAAGCCTCGGTCTTCTTGCGCACGATCTCGGCCACTTCATAATCGTCGAGATCACGAAGGGCGCGGATGACCGGCGCGCCCCAGGGAACGCCGCGCGCCTGCGTGCGCTGCTTCTCATAGACATGCGCGATTTCGCTCGCCGGGACCGGCCGGCTCTGCAGGCTGTTCTGCAATGCGCCGAAGACGTCGCCGGGATGCTCGGCGTGGAGCCAGTAGGCCCTGCGCTTGCCGAGCGGATCGAACTCGATCCCCTGCACCAGCCGTCCCGCACCGAGCGCGCCGGATTTGGTGGCGTCGAGGAAGTCGGCCTCCAGCACCTGCAATTGCAGCGGGACGGCAAAGCCATCCACGGCGCGACGCAGGCGGCGGCGCACCAGCACTTCGCCGGCCTCGACCATCTCACGGCAGATCAGCGTCTGAAGCCCGTAGAAGTCGAGCTGGCCGTCGGCGTCGCACTCCGCCGTCCAGCGCTCGAACAGCGCGTCGACGCGGCGGTCCAGCGCCTCGTCCCCACTGGCGGCACGCGGCATGATGCCCGCGCCAATGATGTTGTTCACCAGCACCGCCACCGCCTTGGCCGCATGCGGGTTGTTGCGGACGAGGTCGCGCATGCGGTCGCGCAAGAGCGCCCCGGCCACGCCGATCTCGGTGTCAGCCGAGGATCCTGGTGCACGCCAGCCCTCCGTGCGGCGTCCTCGCGCGGCGCCCTCGTAGCCGCGCGCGAGCGTCTCGAAAGCCTGTCGCGCCAGGACACGCCGCGCGGCGGCCCGAGGGGCGACCGAAGCGATGGCGCGGTCGAACCAGTTCGCCGCCATCAGCGATCCCCGCGCGAGAAGCCCGCGAGTCCGGCGATCGGAAGCGGCCGCCCCACACTGGCAATCGCGCGTTCGATGGTGCGGATGCGGGCGAGCAGATCCTCCGCCGAGCCGTAATCCACCGACTTGCCGTCATAGCTGACGCGGGTCGTGCCGCTGGCATAGGCCCGGCGCAGTGCCGAGAGCTCGGCTTCGGTCCAGTCGGTCATTTCAGAACCATCCTTCCCGCCGCCCGATCCAGTCGGAACGGCGCTTGCCTTGGGGTGCCTGTCCCGGCCGGTGGATCTGCCCGGCGGGATCGCTATCGGTGGGCGTCGCCCCGAGCTGGTCCTCGAGGTCGCGCCATTTCTCTACGGGCCAGCGGTCGGCGCCCGCGATCCAGGCAGCCGCGCGGGCGTAGACCCGGCAATCGAGTGCCTCGTTGCGCTCGCGCAGCTTCTGCCATTCAAGCTTCGCGAAGCCGCGCTTCGTGCGCACCGTCACAAGCTGTTCAGCCACGACCTGCTTCAGCCACTCGCTCTCGACCCATGTCGGCAGGTGGATCGTGCCGGGCGGGAACGCCGCGCCCTCGGCACGTTCCTCGGCTGTCGGGCGCTCCAGCCGCAGGAAGCGGTAGGTTTCGGCCTTGAAGGTCGAGACGGCCACCGTCCAGAGCCGGGCGCCGCGACGCAGGCGCTTCCCGCCCTCGGTTGCATCCACGAATGTGGGGCCGGAGACCGGGCTGGAGCGATTGAAGCCTTCGAGCCCCTTGACTGGCGCGACCTGTGCGAAGCCGACTTTGCGCGACCAGGCGTAGACGGCCGGGGCTTCGTAGCCCGTGTCGATGGCGAGCCGCGCGATCCGAAGGTGCGCACCGTTTTCATGCGGCCACGACCGGTCGAGGAGTGCCGTCAACTGGTCCCAAGCGTCATGCCGGTCCGGCCCGCCCTCTACACGCACGTGATCGACGAGCCAGCTCTCCAGTCCTCGGCCCCAGGCCCAGACATCGACCTCGATGCGGTCCTTCTGGACATCCGCGCCCGCCGTCAGGAACAGCCCGCCCGCTGGCACCATGCCTGGCCGCCACGCCTCGCGGCGATCGTAGAGCCGCTGCCAGTCCGGCGCCTCGCCGGTTTCGACCCATGTCTCGCCGAGGATGGTGTTGCGGAACGCCTTGATCGCCTCGTCCGACCCCTGTGCCGCGTCCCATGCCCGCACGATCCGCTCCCAGCTCAGCCAGCCGATCGGCGAATAGAGCGCCGAGAGGTGATACCCGACCGTGGTCGGATCGGCGGCCGTGGCGGTCGCCCGCCATTCGCCGCCCTCCAGCATCGCCGTCTTGTGGTGTTCCGCGACGGCTCTGTCGCAGCCTTCGCAGATGTATTCCGCCGTCTCTGGCCGCCCCTTCTGCCAGCGCAGCCGCTCGAACTTCAGCCACTGCATCGCCCCGCAATGCGGGCACGGCACGAAGTAGCGCCGCTGGTCGGACGCCTCGAACTCGCGCTCGATGCGGCTGAGCCCCCGGATCGTCGGCGTCGAGACCAGGAACACCTTGCGCCGATGGGCGAAGGTCAATGAGCGCGCCTCGGCCAGGGTCACCGGGTCGCCTTCCTCGTCAGCCGAGGCCGGATAGGCATCGACCTCATCGAGGAAGATGTAGCGCGCCGGGGTCGAGCGCAGCCCGACCGCCGAGTTCGCGCCCGTCATGATCAGGATGCCGCCCGCGAATTCCTTGGACAGCATCGTGTTGCCGGCGTCGCGGGATCGGGCCGGTTTGACCCGCTCCCGCAGCTCCGGGCTCTCGTCGATCAGCGGGTCGATCCGCTGGCGCGAGTTGCGCTTGGCCAGTTCCACGGTCGGCTGGACCGCGAGCATGGGGCCTGGCGCCTGGTGGATCACGAAGCCGATCCAGTTGTTGCCGGCTTCCGTCGCCCCGACCTGTGCGGCCTTCATGAACACGACCCGTTGCGCCGCGTTGCCGGGCGACAGCCGGTCCATGATCTCCCGCATGTAGGGCGTTCGCATCGTGCGGTAGCGCCCCGGTTCGGCCGAAGCGCGGGACGCCAACATCCGGTGCCGGTCCGCCCATTCCGAGACGGTGAGGTCGGGATCCGGTCGGATCCCGTTGCCCCAGGCGCGCAGGATCTCAGCAGCGCCTTCGAAATCCCTCAGGCCATATTCGTCACCGGAATTCGGACCGGACCTCGGCGAGTTCGTCGAGGTGGGCGCGTACATGTTTCTCCAAGGCCTTCTGCATGGCGGCCGCCTCGACGCCGAGTTCGGCCGCCATCAGCGCCGCCGCGCGCGCCGGCCAGTTCACCCAGGCATCGCGCTCCTCGCGTGCCAGCCGGAACACGACCGCAACCGCCCGGGCGCGGTCGACGAGTTCTCCCTTGAGCTTCTGAAGCCGGATGCGCCGCTCCTGGGCCTTCAGCACCTCATTCGCGGTCTTGGCCTGCAGGAAGGTCGTGCCGCTGCCGACGGGTGGCGCGGCAAGCCCTTGTTCCCGCAGAGTGTCGCCAACGGCGGACACGGCCGCCTCAGGGACGGGCTTCAGCTTCGGCGCGGGCGGTTTCCGGGTCTTGGACGGGTCCGTCATCGCCGCCCGGCGTGTGTCGCTCGCCTCTGCGTCGATGCTGCCATCCTCATGGAGGACCAGCCGTCCCGCCGCCTTAGCCTTCTGGATCGCGCCCCGCGAGAGACCGACGCGCGCGGCGTATTGGCGCTCGCTCAGCCCCTGCATGGCGTTCTCCGATTATTGTTCAGATTCAGGTGCTTATCGAGTTGATAAGCGGTTCGGACAGAGCGAACGTGGCTTTCAAGACTACGCTGCAACTCGCCACGAGGAGCCACAGAGATGACCCGACGCGCCACCGACAACTCGAAGGCACTCGACGCTTTCATCGCCGCCAAGCTGGAGATCGACAGCATGCTGGAACGCCTCAAGGCGCTCAGCGACGACCACTTCGAAACCAATCCCGATGAGATCAACTGGGGCCATGTCGGCTCCCTGAGCCACTACCGCGACAAGCTGCGCGAGATCACCGACATGGCGTTCCGCGAGGGCGAGCACGCCGGGTGAAATCCTGCGCCTGCCTGAACTCCGGCCGCGCCGTGCCGCGCGGCTTGGGGTCGTAGAAGGGCCGCGACGGTTGCGGTTCAATCCAAGGAGACGACCCCATGACCAAGCTCACCGACACGCAAGCCGTAATTCTCAGCGCCGCCGCTCAACGCGACAGTCACAATGTCCTGCCGCTTCCGGGTTCCCTGCGCGGAGGCGCCGCCACCAAGGTGGTGGAGACGATGATCGCCAAAGGCTTCATCGAGGAAGTCGATGCCGACGTCCGCAAGGGCGAGCTTGTCTGGCGCGAGACCGGGGACGGTCACGGCACCACGCTGGTGGCGACCAACGCAGGCCTCGCCGCCATTGGCATCAAGCCCGAGGGCACCAGCACCGCGCCTGAAAGCGCGCCGGACACCCCCGCCGAGCAGACGGAAGCGCCCAAGGCGCGGATATCGCGAGAAGGCACCAAGCAGGCCACGCTGATCGCCATGCTTCGCGCGCCGGGAGGTGCGACCATCGCAGAGATTGTCGCGGCCACCGGCTGGCAGCCGCACACGGTGCGCGGCGCGATGGCGGGCGCTCTCAAGAAAAAGCTCGGTCTCGAAGTGGCCTCCGAGAAGATTGATGACCGCGGGCGGGTGTACAGCCTCCCGCCGACTTGAAGGCGATACATCTTCCAAACTCGATACCGCCGCCCGATCCGGGCGGCGATTTTCATCTGGCATGACGCAACCGGATCTCCTCGAACAGCCGCCGCAGCGCGTAGGAACGTCCAATGCTGACCACCGTGAAGATGGCTCCCATCATGAGGTTCTGCGCCAGCGTCGTGTGCAGACCGAAAATCGGGAAGATCAGGATCTGGGTCACCACCGCTACGCCGTAGCCGACGGCGACGTTGGCAAGGGACTCGACGAGAGACATGGCACGGCTCTGTTTCATGCTGCATCCGTTTCGGCTGAAGCAGGACTGAGCCGCTCGTCCTTCACCTCGGCGAAGGTTCGACCGTCGCCGTCGAGGATTGCATCGCGCCCAGTCTCCGCCTGCCAGCGCTCCACGGCGACATCGACATAGGCCGGGCTGATCTCCATTGCGAAGACACGCCGGCCGTTGGCCTCGCCCGCCATGATCTGTGAGCCGGAGCCTGAGAACGGCTCGTAGCAGAGCCCGCCGCGAGCCACATGCTGGCGCATCGGTATCCCGAAGGCGTCGAGCGGTTTCGGCGTCGGGTGGTCGGGGCGCTCATCCTTGGCGAAGGACGGCATTTCCCACGTCGAGGGCAGCGTCTCCTCGGCGACCTTCGGCGGACGGTTCGGGCGGCGCCAGCCCATGAAGCAGGGCTCGTGCTTCCAAAGGTAATGGGACCGGGTCAGGACGCCGCGGTCCTTCACCCAGATGATCTGCTGATGGACGAAGGCGCCGGCCTTCTCCCAGCAAGCCTCCAGCATCGCTTGGCGGCGGGACGCGTGCCAGCAATACCAGGCGGCGTCCTCGGTGATCGCCTCGGCCACTGCGGCGGCTATGAAGCCGTCGTAAAGCTCCGCGCCCTGCGAACTGTCGTCCCAGGTGACGCCGTAGGATTGGCTCCAATCCTTGTTCCGCGTCGGGTGGTTCGAGCCGTCGTAGTCCACGAGATACGGCGGGTCGGTGGCGAACAGGACCGCACGCTCGCCGTTCATCAGACGGCGTACATCCTGATGGTTCGTACTGTCGCCGCAGAGCAGCCGGTGATCGCCGAGGATCCATAGATCGCCCTTGCGGGAGGCCGGATTGCGCGGCGGCTCGGGTATGGTCACGGGCGGAACCGAGCCGCCAGCCCCGCCGTCTTCATCGTCTCCGTCCGGGTCGAGCGCGAGGAGCTTGTCGAGTTCGCCGTCGGAGAATCCGACCAGCGACAGATCGAAGTCCTCGGCCAGCAGTCCCTGCAGCTCGGCGGACAGCAATGCCTCGTCCCAGCTTCCGAGTTCCGTCAGCTTGTTATCCGCGATGCGGTAGGCCCGGCGCTGCGCCTCGGTCAGATGCCCGAGCACGATCACAGGCGCCTCGGTGAGCCCCAGCTGCGTCGCGGCAAGCACGCGCCCATGGCCTGCGATCAGCTCCCCGTCCTCGGCCACGAGGCAGGGCACGGTCCAGCCGAACTCGGCCATGCTGGCGGCAATCTTGGCGACCTGGTCCGCGCCGTGCACCTTTGCGTTCTTTGCGTAAGGCTGGAGGCGCGAAAGCGGCCAGGTCTCGATCCGCTCAGGGGCGAAGCTCAGCGTCATGGGTCGGATGGGTCCGTGGATCGAAGTGGACAACTGTGGTCCTGGACTCCGGAGACCGCGCTGGACTCCGTGCGGGCTCCAGCGGGCGCGACGGGCGTCCGGCCATCAGGCGCGTGTTCGTTGGTGGTTTCTCGGGATTGGCGTGGATCCGGATACCGGGTGGCTTCCCAAAAATCCGGCCCTGTCGCTGGTGATCCATCGCGCCTCGCCCGCCAGCATACGATTTCCGCCAGGAAGGACCCGTGAACTCGAATGCTCAGGCGATGTTGGCGTGAATGGGCACCGATCCGTTACGAAAGGATCAGTGCGGATCCTTTATTTGGATCGGTTCCAGCGAAAGGATCCGGGCGCTCGTGATCGCGACGCGCGCGCTTCTCCCGAGGATAGCCAGAATTTACCCAAAAACCGGGGTTTTCGTCTCTTCGAAAAGTGCCCGGCGGACACTTTCCGCTTCGCTTCGCGAGCTTGCGATCACTCGCCGAGAAGCGCCCGCAGATCTTTCATCAGCAGGAAGAGGTGATAGGGATCGGTCGGGCTCGGTTCGAAGTCGAACTGCTCATACCAGGCGCGCGCTTCATCGTCCTTGGCATGCACGAGCAGCGCTCGGATACCTGCAATGTCGGCAGCTTGAGCCGTGCGCAGCAGTGCATCCTTGAGCAACGCCTTGCCCAGCCCCTTTCCCTGCTCGGCCCGGTCGATGGCAAGACGAGCGAGGAGCATCACCGGGATCGGATGACCGGCAAGCCCCTTCCTGACTCGACCGGGTGCCTCGGCATGTTCGACAGCACCGACCGCGAGGCTGTAATAGCCCGCGACACGCTGTTCCCCGCGGCACACGACATAGGTCTGAGCGCTGCCCGCTTTCTGGTTGACCAGAGCGTGGCGTTGCAGGAATCGATCGAGAGGTTCCTTGCCGCAATCAAACCCGTCGACGTCGTGGGAGGCATCGAGCTTTTGGACGGCAGAGAACGATTGGTTCTCCGCCGTCACTCAAGCACGCTCTTCTCGGCGAGCAGTCTGGCGAGGCGCGGCTTGCTCTGGACGGGGCGGTCGAGAACATCCTGGAATGCTTGCCACTGGGCGTCATCCAGCCGGAACATGCGCCGATCGACGAGCGCTTCCTCGGCGGCATGAATGCCCGCCTCGAGCAGGAACTCCGTCACGTTCTTGTGCGAAAACGTGGCTGCACGTTGCAGCAGCGCCTTCATGGTCGGCGTGGTGCGCACCTCGATACGTTCGGACTTGGCTTCGGCTACGGGCATGGCTGATCTCCTGTCCCAATTTCTGTATCATACGGACAACGTACGGACAAGAAGTTAATTGGGGTGACTGGTCGGGTCCTCGCAAGCCCCTTTGACCATTTCAATCACGTAGCGGCGCGACCGGAGACGGGGGACTTTGCGCTGGTTAAGCCGCCATGCGATCACGCAGAGCGCATAGAGCCAGTGCTCGTGCGCCGCCGAGCGCTGCAATCCGACGGTCCAGCAGATGGTTTTCCAGCGCTCGCCGTAGGCGCGCAGCCAGACGATCTTGCCGTCGATCGGATCGAGCCCCACCGTCCAGCTGAGCGTCTCCTCCATCCGGCTGATCGCGGCGGGTGACGGGATGACGCGCATCGGCTTTGGCTCCTGTCCGACCTTGTCGGCGAAGCTATGGATGACCTCCGGCCAGACGCTGAAATATCCCTGCCGCCGGGGTTCGGGCAGGCGCTTGAGCACGATGGCCGCTTCCGCGAGACGTTCCTCGACGAGGCTCGGCGTCCACCTCACAGCACACCTCCCCGGGTCTCCATCGCCCAAAGCAGGATCGCGATCGCGTCGGCCTCGTTGTCGTCGGCGGGTTGGAACCCGCGCTGGCGCATCGCGGCGAGCACAGCATCCTTGCCAGCGTTGCCCTTGCCCGTGGCGAAGCGTTTGATGGTGCCGACAGGAACGCCCTGATAGGCGACGCCCTCACGCTCGCACCAAGCGGTCAACGTCGCCAGGAAACCGCCGTAGAGATGTGCGGCATCCGTGCCGACATGTCGCCGGACCTCCTCGAACCAGATCGCTGCGATGGGCCCGGACAGCCGATCGATTTCGGTCAGCCAGTTGGTGAAGCGCAGGTAGCGCATGCCGCCCCCGTCGTAGCGGCCCGGACGCAGCGAGATGGTGCCGCTGTTGATGAGACCGTCGGGGCCGCGGATCGCCCAGCCTGTCGTGGTGCCGAGGTCGAGGGCAAGAATGGCGCCGCCCGCAGATGTGGCGATGACCGGGGCCGAAGGGCGCGCGCTCCTAGGGATGGGTGACGGGCATTGGCTCATGGTATGGGTCCTTTTCGTCTGATGTCGGTGAGGAGACGCGGGGCGCGGCGACCGCGCGCGTGAAGCCCCCCGGGGGTGGGAGTGGGAGAACCCGCTCAGCGCGGGTCTCCCCCACCCCCGAAGGGGGTGGGTTTCACCCCCACAACTTCGAGATCGCATCAACATGCTGAAACTGTTGAGGAAATCGAGGTTGGGACGGCCCATGGCGTGGGTCGCGTTCCCAACTTGAATCTGCGAAAGGCCGCGCAGCGGAGCGCGTTGGAGCCAAGGTAGTTGTGACGGGCTTTCCCAACTTGAATGTGCGCGAGACGTCGGGACGGTGCGCGGCTTTGCTAGGTGCAGCGAAAGTAGTTGGGGACCTGACTGCCCAACTTGTCCCAACTTGCCACAACTTGAATCTGCGTAAGTCCGCGTAGACGACGTGAGCCGGTGCATCACGAGGTCTCCTGCGTCTGATAGACCCAGATGAGCGGGTTTTCGACCGGCAGCGCCGCGCCGCTGTGCGGACATTTGTAGTGGCTGGGAAGAACCGGGATCCGGACGGACACGAGCTCGCCTGTGTCGGTGTCCGCCGTCTCTTCTCCGGTCGGGAACGTCATGCCCTCGACGCAGAGATAGCCGAACTTCGAGCGCGAGATTGGCAGACCGAACGGCGCGCCATCGCGAACGAACTTGATGAAACCCTTCGTGGCCAGCACGCTGATCCGTTCGCGGATCGTATCCTTTCCGCCGAGCCCGGCCTGATTCTCGAACGTCTCGGCGAACTGCAGCGCGGTGTAGAGCCGGCCGGCCTCGGCCTCATCGAAGAGCAGTTGAAGGATCACGTCGTGTTTGCGTGCGCGCTCGGCGTCGAGCTTCTCGCCGAACTCGCGACGCACGAGCCTTGTCTCCGAGCGATCGATCACGATCCAGCGTCCGTCCGCCTTGTCGATGATCATCGGCTCGATGCCGGGGCCGTTGCGGAGCTCGAAATGCAGCATCCGCTCCGGTCGGTCCTCGTCGGGCCGGTGCATGATCACGCCGGAGGTGTAGAAGCTGCGGAGGCTACCCGCGCCCGAGAGCGCCATGAACGGATCCTCGGCGAGCTGCTTCTTGGTGATCTTGCGGGTGTGATGGCAGAGGATCAGGCCGGCATCCGGGGCTACGGCGTCCCGCAGCGCTTCTACCCGCTCCTGCAGGAAGAACATCATGGCGGCGTTGTCGTTCTCGCCGCCGCCGTCCGGACCGCCATCGAAGAGATTGCGGATCGGGTCGATGCAGAGGATATCGGGCGCGCCTTGGCCGTAGTGGGCGCGAACCGCGGCGATGGTCAGGCCCACGCCGCCGGCGTCGAGCAGCATGCGGACCTTCGGCGTAGCGACGAGATTATCGCGCGCCGCGGCCAGGAGCGCCGGCTCGATCCGGATGGCATGAAGGCGCTCCCGCAGATAGTGGTATTGAATCTCCGCCTGCAGATAGAAGATCCGTAGCGGCCGGCTTGGTGCAAAGCCGAGGAACGGCACCCCCGCCGCCATGTGGACGAGCAGACTGATCAGGAAGTCGCTCTTGCCGACCTTGGGCGCGCCGCCGAGCACCAGCATCCCGCCGGGCGTCAGCAAACGCGGCGCGATGATGTCGTCGGGCATCGGGCTCACGTCGTCGAGCAGTGCGCCGAGCGTGAAAACCGGCAGCGCGGACATCGGCGGCACGGCGATCCGTTCGAGGGCCGGCCCATGGCGCTCTTCGTGCAGCCGCCAGAGGCGCTGTGCTTCCGAGGCGAGACGTTCGAGCGGCCAGCTGGGACGGAGCTGGGCGGCGTTGTACTGGCAGATCGCCTCCCACGCGTCGTCGCGGCTCATGCGGCCCTCATGAGCCATGCGGACGTAGTGGCCGATCGCGGCGCTCGCCCCCTGGAAGCGGGTCCAATCGTCCGATCCGCCTTCGCGGACCGGCGTCGTCAGGACATCGGTGATCGACGGTTTGTCCGTAGAGGGGCCTGGCTCCGATCCGACCCCGGCAAGCGGCGGCATGTCGGCGACTGCTTCCGCGAAGTCGCGCAGATGGACCTCGATCCGCGGGCTGTGGCGGCGGATGTTGACCAGGCGCTTGAACCCGCCCTTGTGATAGACCGAACCAGCCAGGCGGATCGGCTGGTGGGCCGATCGGAAATGCGTGTCGCCGCCGACCTTGACCGCGATGTCGCCGCGCAGCCGACAGAGAAGCGCGATGTCCTCGCCCTCGGCCGGTTCGCTCAAGCGCCACCAGACATGCAGCTTGTCGAGACCGTCCGGCGTCCGGCCGCCACTTTCGACGAGCAGTGTCGGCTCGCCGAGATGCCGGATGAGGTGGTCGAGCTTGGCCGCAATGTCTCCGGCGTCGAGGTCGACCAGGACCGTCTGCATCTGCTGGACATCGGCGGCCTTGGCCTTGCCGGTCTCGGCGACCGTTCCCGGCACCACATAGAAGGCCGCCCCTTCGCGTGCTGCCCAACCGGCGAAGGAAACCGCCTTCTCCAGCAAACTGTCGTCGATCTCGATCCAGGCGTTGTGGGGTCGACCGTCGATGCCTTGGCCCTTGTCCACGAACCCGCGCAGGGGCACCCAGCCCTCGCAGTAACCGAAAACGACGTCGAGAAAGACGGCGATCTGCTCTGGATCCGGCTCGATGTCGAACGGATCGGCCTGCGGCGCGGCGTCGTTGAAGTCGCGCCACGCATCGAGGGAGACGACCTTGTTCCCGCTCATGCCGGCAGCCCCCAGCAGCGTTCCGCCCACCGGCACATCCGGCACTCGTGGAAATCACGCGTCGTGGCGATGCGCGGCAACAAGTCCCCTGCATCCGTCGCCTGAAGGATCCGCACGGCACGGTCGCTCATGCGTTGGGCAAGGCTCGTGTCGAACGGCACGAGCTCATGGTGGAGTTCGGCGGTGTCCTTGTTGATCGCCGTGAAGAGCGCCGGGTTCTCGGCGATGCCGGGGACCTGCGCTTCCATATAGGCCTGGTAGAGGGCGATCTGGGACGCGTAGACGGGCTTCGCGACAACCACGCCCTTGGCCACGGTCTCGCGCCAGTTGCGCGCGTTCATCGTCTTGCATTCCCAGAGCGCGGGAACGCCGATGCCCAGCTGCTGGGGAGCAGCGGCGATGATCCCGTCGACATGGCCGCGGATGCGTCCGCCCGCGACCGAGAAGCCGAATTGCTCGCTGTCCGGACGGTTGCCCTTGCGGGTATAGAGATCGAACCCGGCACCGCGCAGCCAGCGGATGGCAAGATCTTCGAGCGCGTGTCCGATCTCGAAGATCCGCAGAGTCTGGCCTGAGAACTCCTGGCCCTCATCCTTCGGCGCACCCGCGAACTCGAACTGGAGCGCCCGCTCACAGCCGTGTCCAAGGCGGGAGCCGCCGAGGTAGGTCCTGGGCGCAACCGCCGCGCGTTTAGCGGTGATCGCCTCGTCGATCACCGCATTGATGCGTTCGGCGCAGGTGGGGCGGTGGTTATAGTCGAGCATCAGAACGGCACCTCCGCGTCGGCGTCGGCTGCCATGGCGTGCATGGCGTCCTGGAAGCCGCCGACGGCGACCTTGATGAGCGTGAGCACCTGCGCCTCCGTGAGGTCGGAGAAGCGCGCCTGCCAGCCGATTTCCTCCATGATCTCGGCGACCGGCTTCATGGCGGCGCGGATCGCCGCCTTCTCCTGTTCGGTGAGATCAACCATGGCCCAGCGCTCCCGCGCCAAGCGCGTCCAGAAGCCTTGGCAGGCCATCGAGCAGAACCAGACCGAGGGGCGCGGTTGCTTCGACCGCACCGGGTCGAACCAGCCAAAGCCACGGGTGGGTCGCCGGCAGACAGCACAGAGCGTTCCACGCGGATGCCAGAGCCGCCGCCGGTCCTCGGCCGTGGTGGGGGAAACAGATGCCATGGCTCATGCCGCCCTCCCTATGGCTGCTTCGGGCGCGGCATCGGCCGCCCCGAAGACGAGGGAGCGGATGGCGTCGCGGTTGAAGCGGAAGGCCAGCAGCGCCGATGCCTGGTAGCGGGTGAGCCCGAAGTCCTGCCGGTACTCCGGCGGCAGGAAGGCGAGCTGCCGGTCGGTGGGCGGCTGGTTCAACCAGCGGCGCGTCTTGTGCGCGCTCTCGTCGCTCTCATGCTCGTTGAGCCAGTCGTCCGCCGCCGCCAGACAGACAGTGCGCTCGCCCATCGCCAGCAGATGAGGCCGCTGCTTCTGCAGACCGCCGATGCCGTACCACCGGCCGTTCAGGAAGAAGACACCGCCCCAGGCATTGAAGCCGTTGGCGATGAGCGCGGCATCGTCGCCGAAGAGATCGCACCAACGGAAACTCGACCGCTTCAGCAGGTCGATCTCGGACATCACGAAGTCGCCGAGCGGCGCTGCTTCGCCGCCTTCGGGACGCTCCCAGACATGACCGCACAGCGGGCATTCGGTGGTGGCGAGCGGCACGATGGCGCCGCAGTCCGGGCAATCCTTGGTCGGCGCTTCCCCGGAGGGCTCGCGACCGTCCAGGTCGACGTCCTGCTCCAGCGATCCGTGCAGCAGGGTCGACGTGCCGAAGTCGAGCACGATGCAGTCGGTCTTGACGACGCCTGGATGTTCCTCGGGCGAGACCGTGCGCAGGCCGCGGCCGACCATCTGGATCATGGTCGACTTGTAGGAGCTCGGCCGCAGCAGCACGACGCAGCCCGTCGGCGGATGATCCCAGCCCTCGGTCAGGACGGCGACATTGACGACGACCCGCAGCTGTCCGGCGGCGTAGGCGTCGAGGGTCATCTTGCGATCGGCATCGGCCATGTCGCCGTGGATCAGCCCGGCGGCGACACCGGCCGCGTTGAAGGCGGCCGTCACGTTGCGCGCGTGGTCCACGGTCGAGCAGAACACCACCGTCTGGCGCTCGCCCGCCTTTTCCCGCCAGTGGCGGATGACGGCGTCCGTGACCGGCGAACGGTTCATGATCGCGTCGACCTCGGCCATGTCGAAATCGTCGGCCGTGCGGCGCACCTTTGTGAGCTGGTCCTGGACGCCGACATCGATCACGAAGGTGCGCGGCGGCACGAGATGGCCGGAGGCGATCAGTTCGCCGATCCGGATCTGATCGGCGACGTTGGAGAACACCGGACGCAGACCGCGCTTGTCGCCCCGGTTGGGCGTCGCGGTGACGCCGTAGACCCGGCACTCGGGATTGCGCTGGAGCGCGGTGTCGATGATGCGGCGATAGCTGTCGGCGGCCGCGTGGTGCGCCTCGTCGATGACCAGGAGGTCGAGCGCGGGCAGCTGGTCGAGATTGCCCGCGCGCGCCAGCGTCGGCACCATCGCGAAGGTGACCTGTCCAGCCCACGACTTCTCCTTCGCATCGACGACCGAGGTCGTGATCTTCGGGTTCACCCGGCCGAACTTGCTGCGGTTCTGAGCGGTCAACTCGTCGCGGTGGGCGAGCACGCAGGCCTTGGCGCCTGTGATCTTCGGGGTTTCGCCGACCATGCGACCGACGACGCCCGAGAGCATGATCGTCTTGCCGGCTCCGGTCGGGGCGACGCCGAGGGTGTTTCCGTGTTCGCCGAGCGCGCGGACGCTGCGCTCGACGAACTGCTTCTGGCGGGGACGCAGCAGCATGGCCGCCTCACTGCGCCCAGGACGGGCGCGTGCCCGCCGCCGGTGCTGAAGATTGGGGCATGGAGGGCTGGGAAGGCTGAGCCTGCGGCTGCGGTGCCGCACCGGGCACGCCACCCATGAGAGCGGCGTAGTCCTTGTGATCCGGCGTCACGGCCGCGCGGATCTCGTTCTTCTCCTCGCCGTTGGTGTCGGTGCCGATGTCGATCCGCGCCACGAACTCCAGGCCGTCGAGATCGGCAAAGCCGCTGATGCGACGCGCGGCCTGGGCCTGAGCGGACGTGTCCTTGTCCGAAATGCCGCGCGCGGAGTTGAGCATGCCGCGGATCAGGCTGCGGCCCATGTTCGCCCAGTCCGGGCCCTTGGGGCTGTAGAGCCCGATCAAGGTGAAGATTTTGCGCCGGGCGTAGGGCCCTTCGAGAACCGTGAACTCGCCCGAGAGATAGACCGAGCCGGTGGTCCCCCGCGTGGCGTATCCGCCGGTCCAGCCCTGCGCCGGATCGTCGAATCCGCCCGGACGGATCGTCAGGCGCACCTTGGCCACCGTGCCCTTGGGGATGATGTTGCTGTTCTGCTTGGCGTCGTTGAAGTCGTTCCAGGATCCAGTCATGGCTGGGGTCTCCTCGTTCAGGCGTTTTCGGAATGGGTGGGGGCGTCGGAGGTCGGCGCCGTCGCGGCCGGGGGCGGGCTGCGATAGGCCAGCCGCTCGGAGGCGGGCTTCACGGGGCCGCGGATCTTGGCCATCAGCCGGCCGAGATGCGGCTCCTCGATCAGGTCGAGACGGCCGGATCGATCCTTCGCCGGGAAGTTCCAGGGGTTGATCGTCTGGCAGACGAAGGCACGGTACGGCGCGCCGGACTCGTCCTTGATCTCGGCCATCGTCAGGACTTCATCGACGATGCCGGGCAGCTCGAGGCCGGTCTTCGAGCCGTCGATCTGCGGCTGAAAGATGCGCCGATTGAAGTCATCAAGCTTCTCGTCGAGGATCCCGACGAACCAGACGTTCTTCGCCCGCGTGTGCTGCAGATGCGTGAGCCACGCGATCATCTCGCGGCCGTGCAGGCCGTAGGCGCCGCGGACATCGGGCTTGCCGGTCTTCTCCGAGAACGCATCGGGCTGCCCCTTGCACCATTGGAAGCAGAGCCGCCCGGCGACGGTGATCGAGTCGATGAAGACCGTGTGGTAGCGGTCGAGCGAAGCCGGATCGCCGAAGCGCTCGCACACCGCCGCGAAGTGGGCCTCGCTGTAGACCTGGTCGTCCCGCAGCGCCGGATTGGGGCCGCCGATGAAGACCGCGAAGTCGCGGCATTCGGCCCATGTGCGCGGGCGGACGCTGTCGCCGGACCATCCCTCGATGGCGAGGTCGCCCGCCTCCAGATCGATGAACAGCGTGGTGGCGGAGTCGAGCGTCCAGAGAAGCGAGGTCTTGCCGATCCCGGACTTGCCGAAGATCGTGCCCTTGATGCCGCGCGGCTCGGCGAGCCGCTGATCGGCGGAGATGATCGGGAGGGCCATCACTTGCCTCCCTTCGCCGCGATCAGGGCGTCGATCGCGACGTCCACTCCCAGCGCGCCGGCCTTGCGGGCCTCGTCGTGGAGGGTGCGCACCGCATCGATCTCGCGGTAGAGCGCCGATGCCTGCTCGTTCAGCCCGATGAGGGCGAAGGCCAGGTCGTCGATCGAGGCCGCCCCGACCGGCTTGACGGTCTCGTCGCGACGCTCGCCAAGGGCCGGCACCCGGATGGTCTCGGGCAGCTTGTCCAGCCCGTAATGGTGCTCGCGGAGCACCGCGAGCTTCTTCGTGATGCTCATGACGTCACCTCGGTGTTCAGGGAAAGCCGGAAGCTGGGCTTGCCGGTGCGGACGGTGCGCGCGTCCTCGAAGGCGGAGCGGATGTGGCTCGGCCAGGCCGCGAACTTGCGCTCGGGCACCTTGATCGCGACATCGACGTATTCGGTGGGATCGTCGCCCTTGGCCCGGATGCGTTCGACGAGAGCGGCGAGCTTGTCCTGGTCCCAGTCGACGCGCTTCGGCAGATCGGCGATCACGGTGACCGCGCCGTCATCGAAGCGGACCGTGCCGGTGTCCTTGCCGGCGGCTTGGCGCGTTGCGTGGGCACGATCGCCGTACTTGAGCGCGACGGCCCCATCGAGCCAGTCGCAGACGGTCTTGGCGCGACGCAGCGCCTCCGCGGCCTCGTCCTGCAGAAGGGCGAGCTGTTCGGCAGGCAGAGCGGCGATGTCGCCGACGGCCATGCGCAGGAGCTCATCGAGGGAAATGCGGTTGGAGATCGTCATCACCGCCCCCTCACGCCGCAGGCTTGCTGGGGTGGTCGGCAGTGCTCGCGCGGATCTGCTCGCGCTCGTACTCCTCGACGTCTTCGAGGCGATACACGACGCGACCGCCGAGCTTGACGAAGCGCGGGCCTTCGCCCGTCCAGCGCCAGCGCTCAAGCGTGCGGTGGCTGATGTTCCAGCGCGCAGCCAGGTCGATCTGGTTGAGGTGTTTCGTAGCCATCTGATTCTCCTTCGGTTTTGGTCGAAAACCTGCGGAGACGATGGACGAGGCCGGGGGAGGAGCCGGGGAGGAGCCAGGGAGGAGATACGGGAGGAATGCAGTCCGAGTGGCCAAAAACCAAAAAGGCCGCCCCGAAGGACGGCCTAGTTTCGAGAGGCTTTCAGTGTCACACCTCGAGCCAGCAGTTGGATCCGCTCTCTCTGATCACCTCTTGCCAGGTGGGGTGGCCACCGAAGAGATCCTTCAATCGCTTCACCGATGGCCCGCACTCGGCTTCCTCCAGGATGCGCGCGACGGGCAGCACGGGGTCGCCGCCCAGCCAGGCTTCGGCGAGCATGGCCACGGCGATCTTCTGTTTACCGCCAGTGAACTCATGCCACGTGCCATGCACGATCAGCACGCCGCCATCGCCGGAGACCCAGACGGGCCCTTTGTGCGAAGGCCCCTTCAGCAGGCGTGCGGCCAGGACTTCCGGTGCGACAGCGAGGCCATCCTCGTGATCGACGACATCCGCCAGCGCGACGAACTCATGGCCCCTTATGAAGCTGAGGCGATGCCGATCCGGAGGATCGAGGAAAAGGACCACGCGCAGGCCTTCGGGGGGACGGCGCGTGACGAGTTGACGGAACTCCTCAAAAACCGCCGGCGCCGTCAGACCTCGGGCGACCCAGATCCCAGCGCGCGCCCTGCGCTTCGGCAGCCGCGCCGTCCCAAAGTCCATCACCGCACCATCAAGGGATGGCACGGGGTCATCACCGAGCGAGCAGTCGAGCCGGGCGGCCACTCGCCGGGCTGTGGCCGACATGTCCAGCGCATAGACCCGGCGACGGGCAGTGAAGTGCTCATCCTGCCACGCCTCATTGCTGAGATGCCCATGACGCCCCGTGATCGGGTGAACGATGACGGACGTCGGGGTGTCGTCTAGATCGTCCTCGGCGACGACGGCCATGGTGCTGCCGCGCGGCACGAGCAGTCCCGCTTCGATCAGCTGCTTTCCGGCGCCGCGCTTGTGGGCGAGGGCCATGGCCGAGACCCGCGCGTCGCGGGTCCCGGCGATGGACGAGAGCAGCCGGCGGGCGGCGAGATCAATCCTCGAAGAGCTACAGGTCATCAACCAGGATCCCCCAGCGCCGAAGGTACTTCTCGCCGATCATCTGCTCGGCCGCGGTGCGATCCTTCAGATCGCAGCCATGCGGCCAAGTGATCGTCAGGGTCAGCGTGCGCCGCCTGTCACCTCCCGGGCGCCGGGCAAGCTTCACGGCGATCTTGGCCCGCGTGACGACGTACCCTTCGCTCAGGGGCGTGCGATCTCCGAACTTCTCTTCCGCCTTCGCCCATATCGTTTCGTCAGCGCGCGCGGGCTTCTCCAGCGTCACCCTGAAATCACTGTCGTCGATCGGCATCAGGCGCAGCTCGCGCACCTCGACACCCTCGATCCCGTCCTCGGGGTCGACCGGGAAGTCGTACGGCGTCAGCAGCACGGAAAGGTCGTACCACCGTAGGGGCAGGCGGTTCTCCCTGAACTCGATGCCAAGGAGGTGCGTGACCGTCGCCTTCACGATCTCGCTCCGCGTCACCTTGTCGTTGGCGATCACCTCGATGCCACCTGTTGCGGGCTCATAGGTCACCGCGGCCTCGAACACGGGACGATAAGCCTGCCGCACGAGGGATCCCTTATCGTCGAAGCGCAGCAGATCGTCGGGCCGTCCCTCGCGGTAGATCGTCACCTGCACGAGGTCGCATTCGTCGCCCTCATGGGTCGTCCTCACCCGGTCGAAGATGTCGACATGGGCATGGGCGGCGCCCGAGAACTCCTTGATCGCGGAAACGAAGGCATGGCGGGCTGGCGCGTCGCGCTGCACGACGCAGCCGGCATCGGTCATGTAGCCGGCCCACATCCGACCGCGCCGGCGGTCCTCCGTGAAGCGGACTTCCTCGGCATGGCGAAAGCGGTCCTGCGCGTTCAGGAACATCCAGAGCGACCGCGCGTGCGGGTTGGCAAGTCCGTCTAGGAAGGCGGGATCTTCCGCGACGCTGTAAATCGCAGCCTGGCCCGGCTCGTCGGACAGGGCATGGACGCGCTCGGCGTCGTTCGAGATGCGGTCGCGCTGAACGCGGGACAACTTCTCAATGGCGGCGAGAAGTGGTCCGGAAAGATCGGCGTCCGATGCTGGCCAGTCAAATTCTGTAGGGAGGCCGATTTCCGGTCGGTCGAAGTATTCGCGCAGCGCCTCGCCGGGCGTCTTGCGAAGGAAGGCGGAAAGAGCGGTCACGCTGGTCTCCTTTCGTGGTGCATCCGCAGAGTTGCTAATCCGCTAATAAGCGTATTTAGTGCCCGCGCGGAGTCAATCGAAAAAATACGCTTTTCCGCGAATTGACGGATTCTCTGCTAGAAAAGAGAGGGTTGGCTGCTGGAGGAGACCAGTAGGCTCAGCTTCAAAAGGCGGACTCGCGCGGCATCCTCTGAGACCGCGAATCGGTCCATGACTGCACGGATAAGTGCGCAGCCATCCTCCGAGGCCTGGTGTATCGAGCCGTGCAGTCCTCGCGGCTCGCAATAATCCGAGACAAGGCGGCGCAGCTGAGTCGCGGGCATGAGGATCGCCCCGCTGACGTATCCAGCCTGCCATTCCATCCAGTCGTACTGGGACGCGCTTATGATGCTGTCGCGCTTGCAGATGGCCTTGTTCTCGATGCTCTTGCGATCGAACAGACGCCGAGCGATGAACTTCTCCGCCCAGAGGTGACGGTGGAAATACACATGCCCAAACTCGTGGGCGAGGGTCGTCCGCAGCCTATTCTCCCGCCGCGAGTCGTTGGCCAGTTTCTCCGAGATGGAGACCTTCGTTCTTCCTTCCGGGAAGAACTCGGTCATGCCTTCAACGTCGTCACCGAAGTCCGATAGATCGGCGTAAGCATCGAGCTCCGATTCGTGCTGTTCAATCAGCACTTCGAGATCATCCGTCCGTACAGGAAAATCGACGGAGCCACGACGGCCGCGCAAGAGGGCGGAGACAATCCGCTCACACTCGCGGTCAAGCTCTTGGGCGGAGTAGTGTGGCCTCTCTGCGAACCGTCCAGTCTTGTCGGGCACCATCCTAACCAAGGCGACTACCTCAATTCGTGATGTTCTTTCTGAAATTCGCGAAGCTCTTCACAATCTTATCTCGATCCTTCGCCTTTTGTCGCACGTCATCAGGAATCTTTCCGGCCAGCACGAAAAGGTAACCCTCGTCCTCATCGAGGATCGTTGCAAACTGCTTGATCAGGTGATCGGACGTGGGGCTCCGGCGGTCATGCTCGATGTCATTGAGGTACTGCGGCGAAATCGGGCCGCCGCCTTCCTCCTTCTTCACGAGCGCTGCGAGCTCCTTCTGGCTGAGGCCCTTGGCCTTGCGGGCCTTCGCAATTGCCTGACCGAATGTCACGGACTGAGCCGACATTGCTGTCCTACCTTATCTGTCCCTGATGCCGCGGATACGCCTCTTCGCGGATGAGCGGATTGATACGCTACTTAGCGTATGGGATCAACGGCGAGGACGGAGGAGACGGCACACCGACCCCTGCGGCGCGCTTCGAATGATTGCGCGGAAACTCGATAACACGTTGAATATACTTGCGTATCGTCGTTTTGCGACTACCGTTTCGCCAGTCATCTTCTGTTGCGAACGGTCTCATGCAAGACGCCCGATCTGGCCCGAACCCGCTGCAGCCCGTCCGTCTGTCGACGGGCGAACGCCTCGATGAACTCGCGTTCATTCTTGCCGCGGGGCTGAGGCGTATACTGCCGGAACAGTCCAGTTCTTTATCTGCACCTGGCGAAGACAGTTCATTCGACATTCTCGCCCTCAAACGCCGTGTTGGTCGTCGCAAACCGAGCAACCGAGTTGGAGGGCAATAATGCCAGGAACGAAGAGAAAGACTGACGCTGCGCCATGGCAACCGGGCAACCGCGATGCGGCGGACGCGAGCGTGGTCACGCAGCTTGCAGCGCTGAAGCGAATGACGGTGGTCGAGCTGAAGGCGAAGTGGGAAAGCCTCTTCGGCACCCCCGCTCCGAACAACAGCCGCAGTTACCTCGAGCTGAGGCTCAGCTACCGGGTCCAGGAACTGACCCTCGGCGGCCTGTCCCGCGAGACGCGGCGGACGCTGGACCTGCTGGCCGACGAAATCGACGGTCGGGTGGGGCGCAAGACGATCATCGCCGATTCCCGCAACCCGGTGGTCGGCACCCGCCTCGTGCGCAAATGGGACGGGGTGGAGCACACCGTCACGGTGATGAAGGACGGCTTCGACTGGCAGGGGCGCAAGTTCAAGTCGCTGTCGGCGGTGGCGCGGGCGATCACCGGCACGCAGTGGAACGGCTATCGCTTCTTCGGCCTACGCGAGGCACGGAGGGACGACCGATGAGCCGTCATCAGGAAGCCGTCGCGGTCGTTCCGCGCCGCCAGCGCTGCGCCATCTATACCCGCAAGTCGAGCGAGGAAGGGCTCGACATGGAGTTCAACAGCCTCGAC
>NZ_JBJIEP010000036.1:0-33747 GCF_046557955.1 Shinella agrisoli
CTCCTACCTCGGAGAAGACGACATCATCCGCATCGAAGACGAATTCGGAAGAGGATGAAGACAATCAAAATCGGGGGTGCACGCTTCCGCCGGAACCGGCCTGGAGAAGGGTCGCACCCTCCGGCGTGACCTTGAGCGCCGTCAGGCGTCCGGTCGCGTAGCAGGTCGTGTCGATGCAGATGCGGCCCTTGCCGAAGACCGGCTCAAGCCCGGCGGTATGGCCATGGATGACCGTGACCGGCAGGCCCGGTCCCTCGCTGAGGAACGGCTCGCGAATCCAGATCATGTCGTGGTCCTCCTGCCGCCAGAGCGGCACGCCGGGCCGGATGCCCGCATGCACGAAAAGCCGCTTGCCGCTGAGCAGCGCGACCGGCAGGTTCTGCAGGAAGGCGACGTGATGGGAGGGGATGCGGGCCTGCAAGTCTTTCCCGAGCACCTCCATGCCATCCGCGCGGTCAAGATAGTCATGGAGCGCCAGCCCATAGGAGCGGAGCGTCGCATCGCCGCCGAAATCCAGCCAGCGCCTGTGCTGCTGCGGATCGAAAATGAACTTCAGGAACGTGTCGTCGTGGTTGCCGCAAAGGGCGATGCGCTCGATGCCGTCGGAGTGGCGCTCCGCAGCGAGATGCTCGATCACCGCATTCGAGGCCGGCCCGCGGTCCACGTAGTCGCCGAGATAGAGGATGAGCGGGCGCAGGTGCGCATGGTCCGCTGCATCGGTGCGAATCCGCTCTTCCAGCGCCAGGAGGGCATCATGACAACCGTGCACGTCGCCGATCGCGTAGATGAGCGGCCGATCGGCCGGGATGGCGAGACGGCGGCGGTGCAGAGGAGGCTGGAAAGCGGTCATGGTCGATGTCATATCGGGGAAGACGGGCTGCGTGAACCGGTAAAGTGATGCCGGCTTGCGGTACGGAGCTAGCGTCCTGAACCGGGCGGGCACCTGCGAAGCCGCAGGCATTCCTGGTCCATCCAGATGCCGGTCCCCTGCCGCATGGCCTTCTCCTGCGCCGCGTAGAGGCGCGGTGTCGCGGCCCAGCCCGCGCCGCTTGCCACGAGCGCTTCGGCCACGTCCTTTCCCTCGGACCTGCAGGTGAGAAAGGAGACGAGGCCGCCGCGGAAATCCTCCTTGCAGGAGAGGGTGCGGTTGGCGATCCGCCATCTCAGGGCGATCCTTGCCTGCTGGCCGCAAACCGCAATCGCGCCGGCTGCGCCGCGGCAGAACCGGCTGGGATCGACCGGCACGATGTCCGTCAACACATAGAGACGCCCGCCGTCTTCAAAGGAGGCGCTGTCGAGGACGTTGACGCGGCTGCTGACGCGGATGCGGAGCAGGGTCGGGAGAAGCGGGACGGCGAGCCTTTCGTAACGCTGTTTCCGCCGGTCGATGCGGACGGGCCTGTCGGTCCAGATCGGATCGTCGGAGGCCGGTCCTCGATTCAACTCCGTCGCTGTTGCCGGGACTGCGGCGAGCAGCAGCAGGGCAAGCGCCGCCGCGCGTGATCCTGCTCGCCTGCCTGCGGTGGTCGCCGCCATATGCACTCCATGCCGATGCCGCGCATCGTCGCCGGAATTGCCTCTGTCTTCAACGACCCGGCTCAAAGTTTCTCCGGCAGCGGCAGCCAGCGGGCGCGGTCGAAGTAGTCGGGCAGATAGGAATTCCGGTTCTGCGTGCGGTCGGGCGTGATGATGAAGTTGAAACGCGGTGTTTCGCCGAATTCCTTCTTGAGCTGGATGCGATTGCCGAAGCGGACGATGTCGAACGCCTTCAGCGCGCGGATACCGGCGAATATGTCGGGGGATTCCTGCCAGCGTACCTCGTCGAGAAAAATCTCGATTGCTTGGATGACGGCGGCGGTCACGCGTGCCTGGGTTGCGGGATTCTCGATGTTGAGCTTGATGCGGAAGGAGGAGACACGCGTTTGCGCGTCGCCCCTGATCGACAGGAAGACCGACGAGGGGCCGCTTTCGCCGTCATGCGGGTCCGGAAACTCGCGGTAGGACTGGCACTCCCAGCTGCCCTTGTCGAAAAGACCGGTCTTCCAGCCGGAATTGTCGAAGCCGCCCTGGCGCAGTGCCTCGCAGAGCGCTTCCGGCGCCTTGCGGATCGTGCGCACGAACCTCGCCTGGCTGGGCGTGACCGGGGTGATGAGCCGCTCCGAGATGAACCCTTTCGGGCGCGGCAGGCGGTTGCCCTTCATTTCGTAGGGGCGCAATTCGCGCCGGCGCGGGGTGACGTCGACAGGATCGTAGCCGAAGCGGGCGAGAAGCAGGTTGAGGTTGCGGTAGTCGTTGGCAAGGAGCACGGTCGCGCCGATCGCGCCCAGCAGCACGAATGCGAAGAGCCCGAAGACAACCAAGCCGGATCTGCCTTGCCTACGCTCCCTCATGCCGAACCGCGCCGTTGCCGTGACGATGGGCAGCTTCCGGAAGCCGGGAAAACCTGCCGGCCCGTCCATCTTCCGCCTCTGATAGGCCACAAGCATGGTGCCTGCAAGCGGTGCGCCATCACGGTATCGTCACGGCTCGGTGCGGGAGGCCAGCAGGCTTTCGTGCAGCCTCCGCACCTCCGGCGGGATCGCGCGGAATTTCGGCAGGCCGAGATGGTAGCCGTAGCCGGTGACAAGGCTTTTTCCGCCGAGCCGCACGAGCGAGCCTTCGGCAAGCTGCGCAGCGATGAGGCCAAGGCTGCCAAGCGCCACGCCGTCGCCGCCGAGGGCCGCGTCTATGGCAAGCGCGTAGGTGGAGAAGACGAGATGCGGGCGCGGAAGCGGCATGCGGCGGCAGGTCTCGGGCGCGACGCGCTCCAGCCAGGGACGGAAGGAGATCCAGTTGGCGTTGAAGCGTTCGTAGTCGATGAGGTCGAGGCCGGCGAGGTCGGCCGGGCCGATCGCCGCGGCATCGAGCCCCTTGCGGGCGATGTAGGCCGGTGCGGCGACCGGTGCCAGTTCCTCGGCAAGAAGCGGCGTCAGCTCCCAGCGCGGGTGCTCGCCGGAGGAATAGAGGATCACGAGGTCATTGTTTTCCGAGGCGAGGTCGGCCGGGCTGTCCGACGTGACGAGGCGGATCGCGACCTCCGGATTGTCGCGGGCGAAACCGCGAAGGCGCGGGCCCAGCCATAGGTGCGAGACCGAGCCGCTGGCGGCAAGCGAGATGCTCTGGCCCGCGCCGGTGCGGAAGGGCTCCAGGCTTTCCTCCAGGTAATCCAGCGAGGCGCGTACGCGCTGGAACAGCCGCTCGCCGCGCGCGGTGAGGGTGAGGTTCTTGCCGTTGCGGGCAAACAGCTGCGTGCCGAGGTGACCTTCCAGGCCCTTGATGCGGCGGCTGACGGCGGCCTGGGTGATGTTCAGCTCGCGTCCGGCGCGGGAAAAGTTCATATGCCGGCAGGCGGCGTCGAAGACACGGAAGGCTTCAAGCGGGATATGGGCGAGCATGGCGGCTTTCATGATTTGAAGTTATCAAAAAACCCGAAAAATCCAAGGATTTGAGAATCTGAAATCGTGATGCACCGTTCCGGACGTCAATCCGGGGATTTTTCGTGAAGTTCGCAACGTCTTTCGTGCCCGACATCCGCTTTGGAGAGGGTGTCCACGATACCATCGCCGCCTGCGCACGCGCGCTCGGCGCGCAGAACGCGCTCGTCGTCATGGACGGCTTCCTTGCGGGGAACGGCTTCGGCGAGCGCCTTGCCGTCCGGTTCGCCGCGGAGGGCATATCCGCGGACGTCTTCTCCGGTTTCGCGGGCGAACCGGAACTTGCCCACGTGCAGGCAGCGACGGCGGCCGGCCGCGGCAAGGACCTCGTCGTCGGCATAGGCGGCGGCTCGGCCCTCGACATCGCCAAGATCGCGGCCTGCGCCGCGGCGGCGGACGAGGACCCGATGCACTATGCGCTTGCCGCCAATCCGCTGCCCGGAAAGCCGCTGAAGAAGATCATGGTGCCGACCACCGCAGGCACCGGCGCGGAAACCTCGGCAACGACGATCTTCGCCGGGCCGCAGGGCAAGAAGCTCTGGATCTGGGGGCCGGAGACGAAGGCGGACCTCGTGCTGCTCGACCCCGTGCTCACCGTGTCGCTGCCGGCGAACCTGACGGCCTGGTGCGGGCTCGACGCCTTCGTGCATGCCTTCGAGGCGGCGACCAACCGCAATGCCCATGCGGGCGCCGTGCTTTATGCCCATGCCGCGCTGCGCCTCCTGACCGAGACCCTGGAGACGGCGGTGAAGAACCCCCACGATCTCGAAGCGCGGGGCAAGGTGCTGCTCGGGTCCTGCTATGCGGGCATCGCGATCGACAATTGCGGCACGGCGATCGCTCACAACATAAGCCACGCGCTTGCTGGCCTTGCGCCGGTGCATCACGGGCTCGCCACGGCGCTCGGTTTCGAGGCGACGCTGCCCTGGCTCATCGAGGCCGATACGGCCGACCTTGCCGCCGCGGCGCATGCGTGCGGGCTTTCGGATGCGGCGATGCTGCCCGGCTTCGTCAGCGACCTGATGGACCGCTGCGGCGTCGTCCGCGCGCTGCCCGGGGCCCTTGCAGGCCTTGCCGCCGACGATCTCGCCCGCGAGATGCGCGCGCCGGAAAACCGGCCGATGCGCCGCGCGACGATCCGCGATGTTTCCGATGCCGATATCGCCGCCTTCGCAGCGGCGATGATGGCCCTGCCGAAGACGCTTTGAGGGACGACCATGACCGCGCAGCACAGCCGTGCCTACTGGGAAGAACGCCTCGCCGGCTTGCCGCTCGTGCGCGGGCATTTCATCGACGGCGGGGTGCAGCCCGCCGCATCCGGACGGACCTTCACCCGTATCCGCCCGATGGACGGCCAGCCGGGGGCCGTGCTGGCGCGGGGCGATGCGTCCGATGTCGACCATGCGGTGGGCGCCGCCCGCAGGGCCTTCGCCAGCGGTATCTGGCGCGGCAGGGAGCCGCTTGAAAAGAAGAAGATCATGCTGCGCTGGGCCGATCTCATCCGGACCCATGGCGAGGAACTGGCGCTGCTCGAAACGCTCGATGTCGGCAAGCCGGTGCAGGCTTCGCTCGGTGTCGACGTGCGCCTGTGTGCCGACGGCATCCAGTACTACGGTGAGATGATCGACAAGATGTACGACGAGGTCGCGCCGACGGGACCGGCGGCGCGGGCGCTCGTCAGGAAGGTTCCGCTCGGCGTCGTCGCAGCGATCACGCCGTGGAACTATCCGATGATCATCGATGCCTGGAAGCTGGGGCCTGCGATCGCGGCCGGCAATTGCGTGGTGCTGAAGCCGGCCGAGCAATCCTCGCTTTCGGCGCTGCGGCTCGCCGAGCTTGCCGTCGAGGCGGACTTGCCTGCGGGGGTCTTCAACGTCGTCACCGGCTTCGGCGAGGAGGTCGGCAAGCCTCTTGCGCTGCACATGGACGTGGACATGGTCGCCTTCACCGGCTCGACCGAGGTGGGCAGGCTGATCATGGGCTATGCGGCCCGGTCGAACCTCAAGCGCGTGGCGCTGGAGCTCGGCGGCAAGTCGCCGCTCGTCGTCTTCGAGGATGCCGATGTCGACGCGGCGGCGAGCGCGGCCGCCTGGGGCTGCTTCTACAATTCCGGCGAGACCTGCCATGCCGCGACCCGCCTCGTCGTGCAGCGCCCGGTGCAGGACAGGCTGATCGAGAAGATCGAGACGGTGGTGAAGCGCGAGATCACGCTGGCGCATCCCTTCGAGCCGGCGGCGCAGATCGGCGCGCTGATCGAGGCGGAGCATATGGACAAGGTGCTCGGCCTCATCGCCGCGGGCGAAAGGGACGGCGGGCGCCGCGTCTTCGGCGCCGAGCGGGTGCTGTCGGAGACGGGCGGCTACTATGTCTCGCCGGGTGTCATCACGGACGTGACGAACGACATGCACATCGCCCGGCAGGAAATCTTCGGGCCCGTGCTGGCAGCCATCGCCTTCGACACGGAGGAGGAAGCACTCGCCATCGCCAACGACACGATCTACGGCCTTGCCGGTGCGGTCTTCACCCGCGACATGGACCTGGCGCACCGCTTCTCCGAGGCTCTCCATGCCGGTACGGTCTGGATCAACACTTATGACATGTCGAATTTCGCCACGCCTTTCGGCGGCTTCAAGCAATCGGGCTTCGGACGGGATCGTTCCGTGCACGCGGTCGACAAGTATTGCGACTACAAGACGATCTGGCAGCAGTTCGGCTGAGCCGGGAGGAGGCAGGGCACATGAGCAGGATCGTTTCCATCGGGATCAGCCATCACCGGCTGCCGCTCGATCCACCGTTCAAGGCGAGCTGGGACGGCCGGGTGCGCCGGCATTTCGACGTGACGATCGTGCGCGTGCGCGACGATGCGGGCCGCGAGGGCATCGGTTCCGGCGACCTGATGAAGGGGTTCGAGGGGCACGAGGATCTGTTCGTCGGTGAGGATCCGAGTCATCTCGAGCGCCACTACGAGGTGCTGTCGCATATCAACTTCCACTACGGCCGCTGCTGGCCGCTCGACCTCGCGCTCTGGGACCTTGCAGGCAAGGTGACGGGCGAGCCGGTCTGGCGCGCGCTCGGCGGGCGGGCCGACCGCGTTCGGCTCTATGCCTCCTCCGGCGTGCTGCGCGAGCCGTCCGCCATGGCCGACCAGGCCGAGCGTTACGCCGCGGAAGGCTTCCCGGCGATGAAGGTGCGCTTTTCCTCCTCCGCCGGCGGCCGCGGCGGCTGGCGGGAGGACGTCAAGGCGCTGGAGGCGATCCGCACCCGCGTCGGCGGCCGGCTGGACCTGTTGGTCGACTGCAACCAGGGTTGGCGCATGCCTTGGGATACGACGCTGCCCTGGACCTTCAAGGATGCGCTGGCCGTCGCGCGCGAGCTGGAGCGGCTCGGCATCTACTGGATGGAGGAGCCGCTGCACCGCTCCGACCGCAAGGGCATGAAGGCGCTCCGGGAGGCGACGGACGTCCGCATCGCCGGCGGCGAGATGACGCGCGAGCTCTACGAGTTCCGCGACATCATCGAGGAGCGTGCCGTCGACGTCATCCAGCCGGACGTGGCGCTGGTGGGCGGCATCACCGGCTGCCGGCGGCTTGCCTTCCAGGCGCGCGAGGCGGGTGTCGCCTTCACCCCGCACTCTTGGACGAATGGCATCGGCGTGCTCGCCAATGCGCATCTGACGGCGGGTGTGGGTGATGCGCCCTTCCTCGAATATCCCTACGATGCGCCGGAATGGAGCGAGGCGCGCCGCGACTATCCGCTCGCCACTCCCCTGCGGCACGAGAACGGCTGGCTGGTGCTCGGCGAGGCGCCCGGCCTCGGCATCGAGCTCGACGAGGAGCGGCTCGCGGCGACGCGCATCGGCTGAGCCGCTGCACTTCGCCCTCTTGACATCCGCCGTGTGGAAGCCGACTTCACGGAATACACGGACGCGAAGGAGACGAGCCATGAGCGAGGCAGCCCGCACGACGATCGACCAGGCCGAAGTCGACCGCTTTTCGGCCATGGCCGCCGAATGGTGGGACCCGACGGGCAAATTCCGCCCGCTGCACAAGTTCAACCCGGTCCGTCTCGCCTATATCCGCGATCTCGTCTGCGCCCAGTTCGGCCGCGACCCGAAGTCGCATCGTCCGCTCGAAAGCCTTCGCATCCTCGACATCGGCTGCGGCGGCGGCCTCCTGTCCGAGCCGATCGCGCGCATGGGGGCGGATGTGCTCGGCGCGGATGCGTCGGAAAAGAACATCGGCATCGCGAAAGCCCATGCCGCCGGCAGCGGCGTTCCGGTCGACTATCGCGCGGTGACGGCCGAGACGCTGGCGCAAGCCGGCGAGACCTTCGACGTTGTGCTCAACATGGAAGTGGTCGAGCACGTCTCCGACGTCGATTTCTTCCTCACCACCTGCGCGTCCATGGTGCGGCCCGGCGGCGTGATGTTCGTCGCCACGATCAACCGCACGCTGAAGGCGGCGGCGCTGGCGATCTTCGCGGCGGAAAACGTGCTGCGCTGGCTGCCGCGCGGCACCCACCAGTACGAAAAGCTGGTGCGCCCGGAAGAGATCGAAAAACCGCTCACGGCTTCCGGCCTGACGGTCACCGACCGCACCGGCGTGTTCTTCAATCCGCTCCTCAACAAGTGGAACCTGTCGAAGGACATGGACGTGAACTACATGCTGGTGGCGCGCCGCGCATTGGTCTGATCACGGTTTCAGCGTCTTCGCGATCGCCAGCAGCTCCTCCTGTCCGGCCGCGTTGCGTCCGGCAGCCGCCTTCACGCCGTCGCGGTCGATGGCGACGGGATTGCCGTCGGGACAGAAGGGTGCCTTGAACGTGAAGGCACGCGGTGCCGGACCGTGGTCGTGCAGGTGTTCCAGCCGCTCGGCGCCATCCGCCCAGACGGGCCGCGCACCCTCCGGCACCCACCAGAGCACGAGCGGAGGCCAGCCCTGCCGCTGGTTCCAGTTGCGGGCGTGCTTCAGCGCATCGGCGTGCACGCCGCTATAGGTGAAGGCCATCAGGGCTTCGATGCCGGTCCAGAGGGAGAGCGAGGAGGGCGCATCCGCAAAGCCGCTGTTCTCGATGAAGCGGGGGTAGACCTTTGGGCCCCAGCTTTCCGGTCCCGGCACGTCGTCGTAGCCCGAACGGCCGACAAAGCCCTCCGCCCGGTTCGCCGCCTCGAAGTTGAGGGGTTCGCGCAGGCGAAACCCCTCGACGCGCGGGCTTTCGTAATCGTCGACGTGAAGGCCGAAATTGTAGATGGCGAGGTGGTGGCCGCGCATCAGTTGGTGTCGTCCGGCAGAAGCGGAAGCGGGGCGACCTCGACCCCTTCTTCCAGCAGGTCGCGCACCTCGTCTGGCGTCGCCCGGCCGATCAGGCCGCGCTGCTCGGCCTCGCCGTAATGGATTTTGCGCGCCTCCTCGGGAAAGCGGTCGCCGACATCTTCCGAATTTGCGCGAATGATCGAGACGATTTCCCGCAGCTTGTTCATCATTTCCCGCTGGCCGGCCTGCACGACGAGCTCCTGACGGCGTTCCTTCTTGCGGGCCGTGGAGACGGCGGGCGCCATCAGGCGCTTGGCGACATGAGTGGAGCCGCAGGAGGGGCAGGAGACGAGTTCCATCTTCTGCTGGCGGTCGAAATCGTCCGCCGAGCCGAACCACCCTTCGAAGGCGTGCCCGTTGTCACAGGAAAGCTCGTAGCGGATCAAGCGGCAACGCCTCCCTTCGCGGGCACGCCCACCGTTTCGAGGGTGAAGGCGCGTCCGTTGCGCAGGTTGGGTATCTTGTCGCGCGCGGCCTTGACGGCGGATATGTCGATCTCGGCGATGACCACCGCTTCGCCGGTGCCGCCGGCGGAGGCGATCACGCGTCCCCAGGGATCGACGATCATCGAATGGCCGAAGGTCTCGCGGCCGTCCTCATGCGCGCCTGCCTGCGCGGCGGCGATGATGTAGACGCCGTTCTCGATGGCGCGGGCGCGCAGCAGCGTTTCCCAGTGTGCCTCGCCCGTCTGGCGCGTGAAGGCGGCCGGAACGGAGATGACCTCGGCGCCGGCCTGCGCCTGCGCCTTGAAGAGCTCGGGGAAGCGCACGTCGTAGCAGATGGCAAAGCCGAGCCTGGCGAAGGGAAGGTCCGCCATGCGCGCGACGGCGCCCGGCGAATAGACCGCGCTCTCGCGCCAGCTCTCGCCGTTGTCGAGGTCGACGTCGAACATGTGGATCTTGTCGTAGGTGCAGATGCGCGCGCCGTCGGGGCCGAAGAGGAAGCCGCGGTTGGCGACCTTGCCGTCCGGCAGCGCGATGGCCGTCGAGCCGACATGCACATGGATGCCGAGTTCCCCGGCAAGCCCGGCGGCAGCGGCGACAACGAGGTCCTCGGCCTCCGGGCGCAGGATGGCGCGCAGCCCCGCGCGATCCTTCTGGACGGCGCCCGTCATTTCCGGCGTCTGGACATAGACGGCGCCCTTGGCGGCCGCCTCGCGCACGAGGCGCCGCATCGTCTCCACGTTGCGGACGGGATCGATCCCGGAGCACATCTGGAGGGCGGCGATCGTGACGGTCATCTATATCCCTCCTCAGGCCGCCAGCAGCGGATCGAGCTCGCCGGCGCGTTCCAGCGCATGCAGGTCGTCGCAGCCGCCGACATGGCGGCCGTTGATGAATATCTGCGGGAAGGTGTTGCGGCCGCCCGCGCGCTTGATCATCTCCTGGCGCACTTCGGGCGCGTAGGTCGCGTCGTGCTCCTCGAAGGCCACGCCCTTTGTCTCGAGGAGTTTTTTCGCGGCGCTGCAGTAGCCGCAGAACTGACGCGTGTAGATGACGACCGAAGCCATGCGTTGCTGCTCCAAAGCTGGAAAAACTTGCCTTTCATATAGGTCCGGGAAGCGCCCTTGCAAAGGTCAAAACGGTGATGCCGGCAACGCCCGCACGTTTCAGGGCGCGGGCGACGGCGGAGACGGTGGCGCCGGTCGTATAGACGTCGTCGACGAGCACGACATGGCGGCCGAAGAGCGCCTCGCGGCCCTCGGGCGTGACGGAGAAGGCGCCACGCACGTTCTCCTCGCGGGCGCGCGGTCCGAGGCCGATCTGGCGGCGGGTGCGCTTCGTGCGGCGCACGGCGTCGATCAGCACGGGCTTGCCGGAAAGCGCCGCGAGGGAGCGGGCAAGCTCGCTCGCCTGGTTGAACTTGCGCCACAGCAGGCGGACGCGGTGCAAGGGCACGGGAACGATGAAATCCGCCGCCTGGACGGCGCCGTCGCCAGCCCGCAGCATCCATCCCGCCATCATGGGGGCGAGGTCCGTGCGATCGCGGTACTTCAGGGAATGGACGAGCACACGGGCAAGATCGTCGTAGAGCGCGACGGAACGCAGCCGGTCGAAGGGTGGCGGATTGGCGATGGCGTCGGCGGAGAGGATGCCGGGGCCGAGGTCGTGGGAGAAGGGGGTGCCGAGGATCTCGCAATAGGGGCGCTCGATGAGGGCGAGCTTCGACCAGCAATGCGGGCACAGGCCCGCCTTGCTGCCCAGAAGAACGCCGCAGCCGGCGCAGGCTAGCGGATAGACGATGTCGAGCGCCACGCCCGCAAGGCCACGCAGCCGGCGGGCGAATGCCTGCCGGAGCGGGACTGCCGGCAATGCCTCGGCCTCCATTTCGCCCATGCGGTTGACAATAGTCGGTCTTAACGGCCAAAGCGAAGGAATTCCGAACGGGACCCGCCTCATGGAAACGCTCTTCGACCACGCCCTGATCGACAAGAACCGGCTGCGGGCGCTCCGCGACGGGCCGGCGGATTTCCTGCTCAACGTGGTGGCGCGCGAACTTGCCGAACGGCTCAGCGTCATCGAGCGCCGGTTCGAGCGCGCCGTGGAACTGCACGGCCATACCGGCGCCGTCGCGCGGGCGATCATGCAGACCGGCAAGGTGGATACCGTCGAGCGGGTCGAGAGTGACCGGCGATTTGCCGGCCCGGGGGAGGCGGTGACCGTCTCGCCGCTCGAAACGGTGCCGCTGGAGCCGCAATCGGCGAACCTCATCGTCTCGCCGCTCGCCCTGCACCTCACCAACGATACGCCGGGCGTCTTCGTGCAGATCCGCCGCGCGCTGAAGCCGGACGGGTTGTTCCTCGCGGCGATTCCGGGCAGCGGCACGCTGCAGGAGCTGCGCGAGGTGCTGCTGGCGGCGGAGAGCGAGATGACGGGCGGGGCGAGCCCGCGGGTCATCCCCTTTCCGGACGTGCGCGACGTCGGCGCGCTTCTCCAGCGCGGCGGCTTCGCGCTGCCGGTCACGGACAAGGAGAGCTATACGGTGCGCTACGATTCGATCTTTCCGCTCATGAAGGACCTGCGCGCCATGGGCATGGCCAATCCGCTTTCCGGCCGCAGCCGCCGGCCGCTGGCGCGCCGCATCCTGCTGCGGGCGGCGGAACTCTATGCGGAGCGCTTCTGCGATCCCGACGGGCGCATCCGCGCGACGTTTTCCGTCATCTACGTATCCGGCTGGGCGCCGCACGAGAGCCAGCAGAAACCGTTGAAGCCGGGTTCGGCGACGATGCGCCTTGCCGACGCGCTGAAGCAGACAGGGCGCGGCTGAGCGCGCTACTTCGGCTCGATCTTGTTGCTGAGCAGCATGAAGGTGTTGTTGAGGCTGTCGCTGAAGGCCGTGAGGCCCACAAGCATGCCGACGGAGACGAGCACGGCGAGCAGGCCGTATTCCACCGCGGTCGCGCCGCTCGCATCGGCGAGGAATGATTTCAGCAGTCTCGTCATCATTCCCGCTCTCCCGCGTGCCCGCGCACCTGAGTGTCTGTCTGGTTTCAGCAGCCGCTGCTCGTCCCGTTTGCGTTGACGATGCAGACGGCGCCGGGCATTTCCTGCAGCACGCTGCGGCGCACCGTATAGCGCTTGGTGCCCTCCGTCGGGATCGAGCCCGTCGAGATCATATCGAACTCGTCCGGCACGTTCGCCATCATGCGCTTGTCTGTCTTTGCGGAAAGAACCGGCGTCAGGACCAGGGCAAGTGCGATCACGGCCGTACCGAAGAGCAGGGCAAGATTGAGCGCGCCGGTCCGGGTATCGCCGGCCGGCGTGAAATCCTTCTCCTGAACGGTTTTCCAGAAGTCTTCGTCACGCATCACAGGGTCTCGCAGGCATTGCAACGTTCAGGGCATTATTTGAACGAGGGTGCTAAACGATTGCTTAATGGAGACTGAAAAAATGAGGGTAAATCCCTGCCGAACCGCTCACAGAAGGTCCATCAGGAAGGGGATGAGCGGCTCGTCGGCCGGCGGCATCGGATAGTCGCGCAATGCCTTGGACCGCACCCATTTGATCGCCTGCCCCTCCCGGCCCTGCGCGGTGCCCTCGAAACGCCGGCAGATGTAGAGCGGCATCAGGAGATGGAAATCGTCGTAGGTGTGGCTGGCGAAGGTCAGGGGCGCCAGGCATGCGACCTTCGTGCGGATGCCGAGCTCTTCCTCGAGCTCGCGGATCAGCGTCTCCTCCGGCGTCTCGCCCGGCTCCACCTTGCCGCCGGGAAACTCCCACAGGCCCGCGAGCGCCTTGCCTTCGGGACGCTGTGCCAGAAGGATACGCCCGTCGGCATCGATGAGCGCGCAGGCGGCGACGAGAAGGATGCGGCGGGGTTTCGCAATGGTCTCGGTCATGCGGCGTCGGGCCCCCGGTAGCTGTATTCGTAGACGTCCTGGAAACCGGCACGGCGGTAGAGCGCCAGCGCCGCCGCATTGTCCGCCTCGACCTGTACCCAGGCGTGACGCGCGCCCTTGAGCTTCGCCCAGCGCAGGCTCGCATGCAGGATGGCGGTGCCGAGACCGCGGCCCCGCCGCTCTTCGGCAACGCCGAGCTGGAGAATGCCGGCAAGGTCGTTGTCCTGCACCGCGATCGTCACGGCCGTCGGGCCGAACCCCGGTTCCTCGAAGATGAAGAGGCCGGCTTCCGGCTTGATGGCGTTGATGATCTCGGTGAGGCCGGGCTTCAGCGCCGGATCGTCGCCCGCCACACGGATGCGCGCATCGACGAAGCGGCCGACATCGCGGCTCGGCAGGTGGTCGATGCCTTCGTCACGCGGAAGGTTCGCAAGATCGGCCATCATGACGATAGTGCGGCCGACATCCGCCCAGCCCGCGTCGTCCATGAAGGCGATGAGCTTCGCCGGTGCGAGCGGCGTCTGGCGCACGAGCAGGGGACGGCCGTAGTCGGCGAAGCGCTTCGCCGCCTTTTCAAGGCGGATCTCGATGTCGCGGGTGTCGGACGGGTCGAGCGGGTTGACGGAATTCAGCCGGCGCGAGGGATGGCCGGCGGTCAGCCGGCAGAGCCAGCTTCCGTCATAGAGCACGGAGGCGGCGGGCCAGGCGCGGAAGCCGACGGCCTCGAGCCGCCGCACCTTGGGGAGATCGCTCATCGTCGTCTTCTGTCCGGAAAGGGTCACGCTGCCCGGGGCCTCGTCTCTTGCAGTTCCGGCGCAAACCGCTGCGCACGCCTCTGGAGTTTTCTAGCTGCGGTAGTCGCCGTTGATCTCGACATATTCCTTGGTGAGATCGCAGGTCCAGACCGTCGCCCGGCCGTTGCCGAGGCCGATCTCGACGCGGACGGGAATGTCCTCGCGCTTCATGACGGCGCTCGCCGCTTCCTCGGAATAGGCGGGGTCGCGCTCGCCGTCGACGGCGACGCGCACGTCGCCGAACCAGATGGCGAGGCGGTCGCGGTCGGCCATCTCGCCGGACTTGCCGACGGCCATGACGACGCGGCCCCAGTTGGCGTCCTCGCCGGCGACCGCGGTCTTGACCAGCGGCGAATTGGCGATGGAGAGCGCGATGCGCTTGGCCGCGGCGTCGTTCTCCGCGCCCTCGACGGTGACTTCGACCATCTTGCGTGCGCCTTCGCCGTCGCGCACGACCTGGAGGGCGAGGTCACGCAGGAGGTCGTTGAGCGCGGCGCGGAAACCGTCGAGCGTGGCGTCGTCCGCCGTGACCGGCCTCTGTCCGTCGGCGGCGGCGGCCCCGGTGGCAAAGAGCATCAGCGTGTCGGAGGTCGAGGTGTCGCTGTCGACGGTCACGGAGTTGAAGGTCGGGCCGACGCCGGCCGAGAGCAGCGATTGCAGCACGGCGGCAGGAATGTCCGCGTCGGTGACGACGAAGGAGAGCATGGTCGCCATGTCGGGCGCGATCATGCCGGCGCCCTTGGCGATGCCGTTGATGGTGACGGGGACGCCGCCGAGCTCGGCCGTGCGCGTGGCGACCTTCGGATAGGTGTCCGTCGTCATGATGGCCTTGGCGGCTTCGAGCCAGAAATCCTCCTTGGCGGAAGCCGCGAGGCTGTCGAGCACGCCGGAGAATTTCGTGGCGTCGAGCGGTTCGCCGATCACGCCCGTCGAAGCGAGGAAGACCTCGCTTTCGCTGCAGCCGGTCGCCCTGGCGGCGGCTTCCGCGGTCATCCTCGTCGATTCGCGGCCCCGGCGGCCGGTAAAGGCGTTCGCGTTGCCGGAATTGACGACGACGGCGCGGGCGCGGCCGCCCGGCAGGTTGGCGCGGCAGAAATCGACCGGCGCCGAGGGGCACTTGGAGCGGGTGAAGACGCCTGCGACCGTTGCGGGCCGGTCGAAGACCATCATCAGCACGTCCGTCCGGTTCTTGTACTTGATCCCCGCGGCGGCGGTCGCCATGCGCACGCCGCGGATAGGCGGCATGTCGGCGTAGGTTTTGGGGGCAAGCGGAGAGATCGAACCGGACATCTTTGTTCCCTGCGTCAAAGAAAGGCCCGGCGAAAAAAGCGCCGGGCCATCGGCGTTCTTACTGCTGGCCTTCGGTCGCCGGCGCGGTTTCGCCCTCGCCTTCGGCCGCCGGCTTGTTGACCGCGTCATAGGCGGTCTTCAGCGCGGAGTCCTGGATGTCGATGGGCGATTCGGCCTTGGCCTTTTCCAGAAGCTCCAGGTACTTGTCGCGCATGACGAGCTGGCGAACCTGGCCTTCGACCTGCTCCAGCGCCGGGGGCTGCTGCTTGCGCTTGTCCTCGACCTTGATGACATGGAAGCCGAACTGGGTCTTCACCGGCGCCTTGGAATAGGCGCCCTTTTCCAGCGCGAAGGCGGCATTCTCGAATTCCGGCACCATGCGGCCCTTGGCGAAATAGCCGAGGTCGCCGCCTTCCGACTTGTTCGGGTCGGTCGACTTTTCCTTGGCGATCTCCACGAAATCCTTGCCGGCGTCGAGGTCGGCGATCACGGCCTTGGCCTCTTCCTCGGTCTTGACGAGGATATGGCGGGCGCGGATCTCGTCTTCCGGCGTGAGCGCGGCGACTTCCTTGTCGTAGCGTGCCTTCACCTCCTCGGGCGTCACGGCATCGACGACGTGCTTCTTGAAATAGGCGTTGTGCAGTTCGCGGTCGGTCAGGAAGGCGAGGCGCTGCTTGAAGTCGGCGGTGTCCTGCAAACCTTCCTTGTTGGCGTCGGCGGCAAGCAGCTTGACGTCGATGATCGAGGAGAGGGCGGCGACGCGCTTCTGCTCGTCCGGCAGGTTGGCGAGCTGCGGGTCGAGGCCGGCGATCGCGAGCTTCAGCTCCGACTCGTGGATATCGACCGTGCCGACCTTGGCGACGACCGGATCGGCGGCGGCGTCCTGTGCACGGACATTGCTGCCGGCGGCGGCAACCGCGATGAGGGCGACTGCTGCGAGCTTGCTGTACTTGAACATATCGAAAGACCTTTCACATCCTCGCCGGAATCGGGTCGATATCCGGTGCCAGACGGCTCAACACCACCAGAATGTGGCAGTTGTGCAACCGCCTGAGCCGTTGACATCATTCGACCCCCCTCTTATCTGTCACGCAATCCCGCGTCCAGAACAGTTTCCGGGCGTTTCACGGCTTTGCGCGCAAATCATCGTGCGACCTGTCACGCGCCGGGTGCCCATAAAGAAAGGACCATCCTGATGGTCAGCCTTGGCGGCATAGCCCGCAAGTTGTTCGGTTCCTCGAACGATCGCCGCGTCCGTTCCTACAAGCCCCGCGTCGACGCCATCAATGCGCTCGAACCCGAGATGAAGGCGCTGTCCGACGACGCGCTGCGCGCCAAGACCCAGGAATTCCGCGAGCAGCTCGCCGCCGGCAAGACGCTTGACGACATCCTGGTGCCGGCCTTCGCGGTCGCCCGCGAGGCGGCTTTGCGCGTCCTCGGCCTGCGGCCCTTCGACGTCCAGCTCATCGGCGGCATGATCCTGCACGAGAAGTCGATCGCCGAGATGAAGACCGGCGAAGGCAAGACGCTCGTCGCGACGCTTCCCGTCTACCTGAACGCGCTCGCCGGCAAGGGCGTGCACGTCGTGACCGTCAACGACTACCTCGCCACCCGCGACAGCGGCATGATGGGCAGGATCTACGGCTTCCTGGGGCTTTCGACCGGCGTCATCGTGCACGGCCTCGACGACGACCAGCGCCGCGCCGCCTATGCCTGCGACATCACCTACGCGACGAACAACGAGCTCGGCTTCGACTATCTGCGCGACAACATGAAGTACGAGCGCGGCCAGATGGTCCAGCGCGGCCACTTCTTCGCCATCGTCGACGAAGTGGACTCGATCCTCGTCGACGAGGCGCGCACGCCGCTGATCATTTCCGGCCCCCTCGACGACCGCTCCGACCTTTACACGACGATCGACGCCTTCATCCCCATGCTGGACGAGGCGGACTACGAGATCGACGAGAAGCAGCGTTCCGCCAACTTTTCCGAAGTCGGCACGGAGAAGCTGGAGAATCTGCTGCGCCAGGCCGGCCTCCTCAAGGGCGAATCGCTCTACGACGTCGAGAACGTCGCGATTGTCCATCACATCAACAACGCGCTGAAGGCCCACAAGCTCTTCACCCGCGACAAGGACTACATCGTCCGCAACGACGAGATCGTCATCATCGACGAGTTCACCGGCCGCATGATGCCGGGCCGCCGCTATTCGGAAGGCCAGCACCAGGCGCTCGAGGCCAAGGAAAAGGTGACGATCCAGCCGGAAAACCAGACGCTGGCCTCGATCACCTTCCAGAATTATTTCCGCATGTACAAGAAGCTTGCCGGCATGACCGGCACGGCGGCGACGGAAGCGGAGGAATTCGGCAACATCTACGGCCTCGACGTCGTGGAAGTGCCGACCAACCTGCCGATCCAGCGCCGCGACGAGGACGACGAGGTCTACCGGACGGCGGAGGAGAAGTACGAGGCCATCATCGCCGAGATCAAGGAGGCCAACGCCAAGGGCCAGCCGGTCCTCGTCGGCACGACCTCGATCGAGAAGTCCGAATACCTCGCCGACCGCCTGAAGAAGTCCGGTTTCAAGGACTTCCAGGTGCTGAACGCCCGCTACCACGAGCAGGAAGCCTATATCGTCGGGCAGGCCGGCGTGCCGGGCGCCGTCACCATCGCCACCAACATGGCCGGCCGCGGCACGGACATCCAGCTCGGCGGCAACCTCGACATGCGCCTCGAGCGCGAGCTTGCCGACATGGAGCCGGGCCCGGAACGCGACGCCAAGCGCGAGGCGATCGTCGCCGAGGTGAAGAAGCTGAAGGAGCAGGCGCTCGCCGCCGGCGGCCTTTACGTTCTTGCCACCGAGCGCCATGAAAGCCGCCGCATCGACAACCAGCTGCGCGGCCGCTCCGGCCGCCAGGGCGACCCCGGGCGCTCGAAGTTCTTCCTGTCGCTGCAGGACGACCTGATGCGCATCTTCGGCTCCGAGCGCATGGACTCCATGCTCCAGAAGCTCGGCCTCAAGGAGGGCGAGGCGATCGTCCATCCCTGGATCAACAAGGCGCTCGAACGTGCGCAGAAGAAGGTCGAAGCGCGCAACTTCGACATCCGCAAGAACCTCCTGAAGTATGACGACGTGCTGAACGACCAGCGCAAGGTCATCTTCGAGCAGCGTATCGAGCTGATGGACGGCGAGAACCTTTCCGAGATCGTCGCCGACATGCGCCACGAGGTGGTCGAAAACCTCGTCCGCCTGCACATCCCGGAAAATGCCTATGCGGAACAGTGGGACGTCGCAGGCCTCAAGAAGGGCGTTCTCGAACAGCTTAACCTCGACCTGCCGATCGATGCCTGGGCCGCGGAGGAAGGCATCGACGAGAAGGACATCCTGGAACGCCTGAAGGCGGCCGCCGACGAGGCCGCGCAAGCCCGCGCGGAGCGCTTCGGCCCGGAAATCATGGCCTATGTCGAGCGCTCGGTATTGCTCCAGACGCTGGACCACCTGTGGCGCGAGCATATCGTCAACCTGGATCACCTGCGCTCCGTCATCGGCTTCCGCGGCTATGCCCAGCGCGACCCGCTGCAGGAATACAAGGCCGAGGCCTTCGAGCTCTTCCAGGCGCTGCTGGCGAACCTGCGCCAGACGGTCACCGCGCAGCTCATGCGCGTCGAGCTGGTACGCCAGGCCGCCGATGCTCCGGCGCCGGTGCCGCCGGCCATGGAGGGCCACCACATCGACGGCACGACCGGCGAGGACGATTTCGGCGAAGGCAGCGGTTTTGCGGCCGTGGCCGCCGGGCCGGAGGACCGCAACCCGAACGATCCCTCGACCTGGGGCCGCGTTGCCCGCAACGAACCCTGCCCCTGCGGTTCGGGCAAGAAGTACAAGCATTGCCACGGCGCCTTCGAGCAGGCCTGACCGGTTAGAGGTCTTCCCTCATCCGACATCGTCCTCGGCTTCGAGCCGGGGATCGCTCTTAGCAAGCGGTATGGATGCACGGGTCATGCCGGGCATGACAAAGGGGAGGGCGGCGGGACCTCATCCCCTTCAGGTCTGGTAGCCGCCTTCGCGCGGCATTTTCCTTTGGCGGGAAGAGGCCTGCAACCGCGCCCAACCCTTTGTTAACCCTGATCTGACAAGACTGGCCTTCGTTCAGTTCTGCGTAGCGTTCGGGTTCCTGTGTTGATGGCGGTCATTCAGTCGGCGGAGAAGTTGCTGCCAGCAGGCCTGCGCGGCAGGGCGGAACCGCATCTGCGCGCCCTTGCCCTCGCGCTCGCTGGCGACGACCCGCGCAACCGCGCCCAGCGCATGGCGCTCATCACCTTCGCCATCCGTGTCGTCAGCGCCGCCATCGCCTTCATCTCGCAGATCATCCTGGCGCGCGTGATGGGCGAGTTCGAATATGGCATTTTCGTCTTCGTCTGGGCGCTCGTCGTCATCTGCGGCGACCTCTCCTGCCTCGGCTTCCACACCACCGTCGTGCGCTTCCTGCCGGATTACGCGGGCCGCAGCGCCCATGCGGAGATCCGCGGCCTCACCTCGACGGCCCGCGTCTTCGCCATCCTGTCCTCGACGGCGCTCGCGGCCCTTGGCTTTCTCATCCTCTGGTTCTTCCACGAAAGCTTTGCGGACTACTACGTCGTGCCGCTCTTCGTCGGCCTCTTCTGCATGCCGATGATCGCGCTCGGCGATGTGCTGGACAGCACGGCGCGTGCCCATAGCTGGGCCGTGGTGGCGTTGAGCCCCACCTATATCATCCGCCCGCTTCTGATCCTCGCCTTCATGGTGCTGGCGGTGTGGATGGATGCGCCGCATACGGCGCTGACCGCGATGGTCGCTGCGCTTGCGGCCACCTATCTCACCACGGTCTCGCAGTTCTTCAGTATCGTCTGGCGGCTCCGCAAGCGCTATGTCGCCGGCCCGCGCAAGGTGGAAATCTCCCTCTGGATCAAGACGGCCCTGCCGATCTTCGTCATCGAAGGCTTCGGCTTCCTGCTCACCAATTCCGATGTCATCGTCGTCGGCCTCTTTCTCGATCCGGAAAGCGTGGCGATCTATTTCGCGGCTGCGAAGACGATGGCGCTCGTGCATTTCGTCTTCTTTTCGGTGAAGGCGGCCGCTGCGCCCCGCTTCTCCGCTCTCTTCGCCTCGGGCGACCGCGTGGCGCTCGCGCGCTTTGCCGGCGAGACGGTGCGCTGGAGCTTCTGGCCGTCGCTCGCATTGGGCCTCGGCGTGCTCGCGCTCGGCCATTTCCTCCTGTCGCTGTTCGGCCCGGCCTTCACCGCGGGCCATGGCCTGATGGCCATCCTTCTTGCCGGCATCCTCGCCAAGGCGCTCGTCGGTCCCGGCGAAGTGCTGCTCACCATGTCCGGCGAACAGCGGCTCTGCGCCATCGTCTATGCCGTGGCGCTCGCGGCCAATGTCGGCCTCAACGTCACGCTCATTCCGCTCTTCGGCGTGACCGGCGCGGCGATCGCCACGGCCAGCGCCATGGTCGTCGAGGCGTTGCTCCTGCATCTCGTCGTCCGCGGAAAACTCTCGATCATTCTCTTCGCCTTCGCCAATCCGGTGAATGCAGGCCTCATCAACGGGATGGACCATCATGACCGATAGCCACGGCTTCGACCATGCGATTGCGGCAGGACGCGCCCAGGCCGCTATCCCGCCGGCCGCCCCGCTCGCGCAGCCGCCGGCCGACCTGCGCATCGCCGTCGGCCGTCCGGGCCGCACGCTGGCTCTCTACCCGGCGACGGCCGGCTACGAGTTGCAGCAGGAGCTCGATTTCCTGTCGAACCGCGTCATGGAGCCGAACGTCTTCTTCACCGGCCGCTTCCTTGCGCCCGCCATGCCGCGGCTCGAAGACCGCACCGTGCGCCTCTCCGTCATCCGCGACGAGAGCGGCGGACGCAGCCGCATGCGGTTCCTGATGCCCTTCTCCATCGAAAAGCCGGGCTTTTCCATCGGCTCGAGCATCCTGCGGGCCTGGTCGAACCCGTTCGGCCCGCTCGGCACGCCGCTTGTCGATGCCGAGGAGGCTGCCGAAACGCTGGACAGCCTGCTGGAGGCGCTCGGGAGCACCGGGAGCGGCCTGCCGCCGATCCTCGTCCTGCCGGACCTTCGCCTCAACGGTCCCTTCGCGCAGCTTGTGCGCGCCGTCGCGATCGGCCGGAACCTGCCGGTCACGGTCACCGACGTCTATCGCCGGCCGATGCTGGAAAGCCTGCTTGACGGCCAGACCTACCTGCAGAAGGCCATATCGCCCGAGCATTTCCGCGAGCTGCGCCGGCAATGGCGCAAGCTCGACCAGCTCGGGGCGCTCAGCTACAACGTCGCCCGCCAGCCGGCCGACATCCGTCTTCGCATGGAGGAGTTCCTGCTGCTCGAGGCTGCCGGCTGGAAAGGCCGGAGCCGCACGGCGATGATCAACGACCGCTACCGTGCCGCCTTCGCCCGCGAGGCGATCACCAATCTTGCGGAAACCGACGGCGTGCGCATCCACACGCTCGATCTCGACGGCCGCGCCATCGCGTCCATGGTCGTCTTCCTGGCCGGCGGCGAGGCCTATACGTGGAAGACGGCCTACGACGAGGACTATGCGAAATATTCGCCGGGTAAACTGCTCGTGGCGGAACTGACCGAGTGGCACCTCGATGATGCCAATATCGCCCGCTCGGATTCATGCGCGGTACCCGACCATCCGGTGATGAGCCGCTTCTGGGAGGAACGCGAAGACATGGGCACGCTCGTCATCGGCCTGCAGCAGAACCGCGACCGCGACGTGCGGCAGGTTGCGACCCAACTCCACCTCTACCGCAATACCCGCAACGTGGCGCGGCTGCTGCGCGAGAAGATCAGGTCGCTGGCCCGCCGTTAGGCGGCGAAAGGGGTTTCCTCGGCAGCGCGCTTGCGCAGCAGGTGGCGGATGACCTTGCCGGAGGTCGTCAGCGGCAGGGAGTCGACGAAATCGACCTCGCGCGGATATTCGTGCATGGAGAGCCGCGATTTCACCCATTCGCGAATATCGTCGGCAAGCGCTTGCGAGGGGATGTGGCCCGGGCGCAGCACCACATAGGCCTTGACGATCTCGGTGCGCACCGGGTCCGGCTTGCCGACGGCAGCGGTAAGCTGCACCGCCGGATGGCCGGCAAGGCAATCCTCGATCTCGCTCGGGCCGATCCGGTAGCCTGAGGAGGTAATGACGTCGTCATCGCGGCCGAAGAAGGTGACGTAGCCTTCCTCATCCATCCGGCCGAGGTCGCCGGTCGTCATCCAGTCGCCGATGAATTTTTCCGCCGTCGCCTTCTCGTTCCTCCAGTAGCCGAGGAACATGACGGGGTCCGGCCGCTTCACCGCAACCTGGCCCACCGTGCCGCGGGGCACTTCCTTGCCCTGCGAATCGATGATCGCAACCACATGCCCGGGCACGGGTTTGCCGATCGGCCCCGGTCGCGATACGCCGAGCTTGCCGATCGAGCCCAGCACGATGTTGCACTCGGTCTGGCCGTAGAATTCGTTGATGGTGATGCCGAGCGTATCACGCACCCATTCCCAGGTCTCGCGGCCGAGCGATTCGCCCGCCGAGCCGATGGTCCGCAGGTTGAGCCGGTATTTTTCGCGAGGCCTTGCGATCCCCTTCATCAGTCTGAGCGCCGTCGGCGGAATGAAGGCGTTGCGCACGTCCATGTCCTGCATGATGCGATAGGCCATGTCCGGATCGAATTTCTGGCCGGGAGAGGAGACGACGGGAACGCCGAGCAGGAGCGCGGGCAGTAGCACGTTCAGCAAGCCGCCCGCCCAGGCCCAGTCCGACGGTGTCCAGATGCGGTCTCCCGGTTGCGGCAGGAATTCATGATGCATCTGGAAGCCGGGCACATGGCCGAGCAGCACGCGATGGCCGTGCAGCGCGCCCTTCGGCGGCCCGGTGGTGCCGGAGGTATAGATCATCATTGCCGGATCGTCCGGGCCGCTGTCGACGGCCTCGAAGGGGCCGGCGTGCCGGGCGACGAGGTCCTGGAAGGATTTGGCGTCGGCCTCCTCGTCCGGTTCGGTCGTCACCGTCAGCTTGAGCGTCGGAAGCTCGGACCGGACCGGCCGCAGGCGCTCCAGCCCGAAGCGGTTCGTCACGATCGCCTTCGCCTCGGCATTCTTCAGCCGGAAGAGCAGGGCATCCGCGCCGAAGAGCAAAGCAAGCGGCAGGGCGATGGCGCCGAGCTTGTAGATCGCCACATGGGCGATGACCGTCTCGAAACCCTGCGGCAGGAGGATGGCGACGCGGTCGCCTTTGCGCACGCCCTCTGCCGCGAGCGCCGCGGCAAAGGCGTCGGAGCGGGCAGAAAGCTCGCCGTAGGTCAGGGAAAGCGGCGGAGCATCCGGAAGGAAATGCTGGAGACAGATGCGGCCGGGCTCGCGCGCGGCCCAGGCGTCGGAGACGGCAGTGCCTATGTTGAACCTGTCCGGTATCTGCCAGCGGAAATCCCCGTACAGCGCGTCATAGGTCGATCTCTCGGCGAGCATCCGGCATCACTCCAGTTTGCTGCACTGCACCTAGCATTCCGGAGGGGTGACGGCAATGGCGGCTTTTCGTAGCGTCAGAGCCAGGAGAGCCGGTTGTCGACCTCGCTGACCTCCTTGACCGAGGCGGCGATGGCCGTCGCGCGTTCCGCCTCTTGCGGGGAATTGACGCTGCCGGACAATACGATCCGCGTACCCTCGCAGGTCACGGTTATATCCGATGCGTCGACGTCGCCAGCCACCGAAAGCGCGTCCGCCACGGCCGTTTCCAGCCAGGCGGGATGCGGGCCGTCGAAATGCTCGGGCGGTTCGCCCTTGAAGGTACCTTCCTTGAACACCATGGCTCGCTCCCTTGGCTGGTTTGGCGGAAAACGCAGAACCAGTGGATTTGTTTCGCTATAGTACCATGCGGGACGCATACCGGTTTCGCGATATGACGAAGCCGAGCGGTCGAGACCCAAGAGCGTGCGTATCGCTCTCGGGTCCCCCTTCACAGCCGCATCCGGGGGTGTCTGCAACTGCAATCCCTAAAATGCGGCTCTGCAAAATTTGTTCCTGCTAAAATGATGTTTGCGCCTGTGTTTAATCAAGGAAGTGAGCCATATCCAAGCATCCGCGCGAAAGAGCCTAATTTCTTCGGAATAACGGCTCCAGCACGGCGCAGCCCCACTAACGACTTGATCGAAGGTCCGTTAGCGCTTAGCACGAGGCATAGACATGGAAGACCGGAATGATAGCGCGGCTGCTCAAATTGCTGGAAGCGAGATACAAGGGCGTCACGCGATCGGCCCAGAACCTTATCCCCCAACGAGATATGACGGCAGAGGATGAAGCCATTCTCTTGGAGAAACTTGACTTTTCTTTCATAGCTGCCGCCGAGAACATAAGGATCATGTCCCACTTTACGGCCAAAAGCCGGGAGGAATTCGCGCGCAAGACAAACTCGATGGTGCTCTACCTGCCGGAGGAGGCGCTTCTTATCAAGCGCCTCGAAGAGGAGGCGGTCTTACGGGCGGCCCCCGCGGGCTATGACCTGAAATTCCTGAACGGGCTTAACATAGGTTGTGGGGACCGCAGGATCAGCCGCTACATCACGCCAGTCGACATCATGCGCGAAAGCCAGTCGGGCAGCGCGAGCGGCGAGCATCATGCCTTTCTCGACGATGCATTCTTGGCGAACCCCGAAGATCTGCCTTTCAAGCCGGAAAGTCTCGACTATATCGTCGCGCTCCACATGCTGGAGCACGTATCGAATCCGATGGAGATCCTGCGCTATTGGGGAACGCTTCTGAAGCCCGGCGGCGGCATCGGGCTCATTTTGCCCAATTACGAATATACATGGAATGCACGCGGCGACGCGAGCCAGTTCGGACACAAGTGGAACACGAACGCCGATATCTTCCGCAAGCTCTATGAGCGAGACCTGAAAGAACAGTTTGTTATGGAGCAGATCGCCACGCTGCAGTACCGGATCAGTTTCGACGTCGTTCTGCGCAAACCCGGTGAGTTCCGTCCCTTCCAGATATCGAATGCGACGAGTACGCATTCCGGCGCCCAGCTTGCCCATATGGGCGCGATGATAAGCGACGCGCTCGACAATCCGGGTTAATCTGCTGCAAGTGGCAATGAAGGCTTCCTGATACGATCGCAGCGACATGAGGCAAAGGTCCGGATGTATTTCAACGTCTATACTGATTCCGGTTCCGTAATTGAGGGCTACCTTATCCCGGACGGTTTCTCCGCAAAGCCGGAGATCGTTGTTCGTTGCGAGGGCAGTACGTTCGGGCCGCTCCCCTGCGACGTCTTTCTCTCCGGCCCCTATGACCACAAGCATCACGAGACCGGCATCGTCGGCTTCAGGCTGGATGAGGAAAAGATACCGGGCCTTGCGGGCGCGAAAGACATAGAGATTGCCGACGCCGAAAGCGGCTTCATAATCTACAGGCGCCTGCTGCCCGCAGTTCATATTCGCAAACGTATCTTCCGCCTCGAAACCCAGTTCGCACCGCATCAGGAGTTTGACCGAAGCCTGAAGCCGTATTTCCAGTTCTACGCCGCCGGCGCGGAAAAGTACGGAAGCGAAACCGTCCGGCAGATGCTTGAAATCGTCAACCAGCCGTCGACCTATGTCAGCGGACGGGTGATGTTGAAGAGTGTCCAGCAGTATTTCACGCAGGATACGATCCGAATAACGTCCATTCGCGATCCGTTTTACGAACTGGCAATTCGCCTGGGGTCGATCTCCGTCTTCAAGCGCCGCCGCCTGTCATTCGTCTCGGAGCGGGACGAGATCCTTTTCGAACCGGCAATGGCCTATTTCGCCGATACGAACCTTACCGACTACGACGCGGTCAGGCAGAAGATCAGGTCCGCTCCGAAAGACATCCTTGCGCTCTTCGAGTCCCCGTTCACGCACCAGCTCGTCGCCGCAAGCCCCACCGATAAAGTATCCCGCGACGGCGTCTCGGCAGCCTTGGATGCGCTGTCGCAGTTCACCGTCTTCAGCGCCAACGAGAAGGATGCGCAGCTGGCGATCGATGTTGCGGAACTGCTTGGAGTCGACGAGACGGCCATCTCGTTCTCCCCGGTTCGCTCTCCGTTCCTGGAACTCGCGGACGTCCTGCGGGAAATCAAAATTCTGGAACATGTTCTCGAAAACGACCTGATCCTCTTCTACTTCATCAGGAAGGCGGAGAGTCGTGCCCTAAGAGGGGCCATATAGGGGAGATGCGCGGCTAACGGGGGCGTTGCTGCCTTGAGCGACGATCCGAGAGGGGATTCTCAAGTCGAAATGGTGCCCCATGCCGGAATCGAACCAGCACTCCTTTCGGAACTCGATTTTGAGTCGAGCGCGTCTACCAGTTCCGCCAATGGGGCACGGTACTTTCAACCATCGCCGTTTACACGATGCGCCGACGGGCGGCAACCGGCAAATCGGTGACGGAACACGATCACTTATCCGTGCGATGCATTTACAATGCCGTGCCACCTGATAGAACTCGGCGCCGTTCGGCCGGCATGTTTCCCGGCCCGATTGGACGATCCTGATGACGGCATATCTCGACCTCTCACGCAAGGCATCCGCAGGCCTTCTTTCGCTCGGCATGGCGGCGACCGTGGGCGGTGCGCTCGCCTTCGAGCATATCGGCGGCTACATTCCCTGCGCGCTCTGCCTGCTGCAGCGCGATCCCTATTATTACGGCATTCCGGTCGCCGTCGCGGCCCTCCTTTCCGCCATTTTCGGCGGGCCGGCCTGGCTCACGCGCCTCCTGCTTGCCGTCGCCGGCATCCTCATGCTCGTCGGCGCCGGCATGGGCATCTATCATGCGGGCGTCGAATGGGCCTTCTGGGAGGGGCCGGCGACCTGCGCGACGTCGGCGCAGGGCGTGACGCAGAATGCCGGCGACCTGCTCGCCGATCTCAATGCCAAGCATGGCCCATCATGCACGCAGGCACCTTTCCGTTTCCTCGGCCTCTCCTTCGCCGGCTGGAACGTGATCGCAAGCCTCATCCTCGCCGCGATCGCCTTTTCGGGCGCGCGCTCGGCGAAAGCTTGATGTCCGCAGCCTTGTCGCGGTGCGTGCCGTTGCAAAACCGTTTCGCGGTTCTGGACGACAGGCTTCAGGGCTGCAGTTCGACGTCCCAGTAGAGATAGTCCATCCAGCTTTCGTGCAGATAGTTGGGTGGAAACAGTCGCCCGTTGTTGTGCAGATCCTGAACCGTCGGCTGGTAGGGCTTCTGATGCGGGAACATGCCCGCCTGCTTCGGCAGCTTGCTGCCTTTTCTCAGATTGCACGGGGAGCAGGCCGCGACCACGTTGCACCAGGTCGTCTCGCCGCCGTGGGCGCGGGGGATGACGTGGTCGAAGGTCAGGTCGTCCGGCGACCCGCAGTACTGGCATTCGAACTTGTCGCGCAGGAAAACGTTGAACCGGGTGAAGGCCGGGTGGCGTGTGGGCTGCACGTAGGTTTTCAGGCACACGACGCTCGGCAGGCGCATCGTGAAGCTGGGGGAGGAAACCGAATGGTCGTATTCGGCGATGATGTTTACGCGGTCTAGAAACACGGCCTTGATCGCGTCCTGCCAGGACCAGAGCGACAAGGGATAATAACTCAGCGGCCTGTAGTCAGCATTCAGTACAAGGGCTGGCAGGGCCTGTGGTGAAACAGAAATCGTCAAGGGCGTCTCCTGAGCGATTCGGCATCTGCCCTTCTATATTAGGCCCGTTGTTACAGCATTGTGAAGCGGGAAAGGAAAAGCGAAAACAAGGTATTTCGTCAGAATCAGCCTTCCAGCACCGGAACCACCTCGCGGCGCATTTCCCGCGCGTAATAGGCCCAGAACAGCCGGGCCGAGACGCCGCGCCAGGGCGACCAGCTCTCGGCGATGCGGTCGAGTTCCTGGGGGCTCGGCCGCACGGCAAGGCCCAGGGCATGCGCGACGGCGTTTTGCAGCGCGATGTCGCCGGACGGGAAGATGTCGGGATGGCCGCCGCAGAAGAGCAGGTAGACATCCGCCGTCCAGCGGCCGATGCCCTTGATCGTGGTCAGCTTGCGGATCGCGGCGGCCGCCTCCATGTCGCAGACGGCATCGAGATCGAGTTCGCCGCGGTCGACGGCTTCGGCCGCGCGGCGCAGCGTCTCCGCCTTGGCCCGCGACAGCCCGACGGCGCGGCAGCGCTCGTCGGAAAGGTCGAGGATATGGTGGGGCGTGATGTCGCCTGCAGCCTCCTCCAGCCGGCGCCATATCGCATCGGCGCTCGCGCGCGAGACCATCTGGGCGACGATGATGCCGGCAAGGCCGCGGTAGCCGGGCGGGAGGCGGCGCAACGGCACATGACCGGCCTTGTCGATGACCGTGAACAGGCGTGCGTCGAGCAGGGCGAGGTCGACGAGACCCGCCGCGACGTCCGCATCCGTCCTGATCATGTGCAATCGCATTGTCCCGACCGGCCCTTGCGCTTATGCATGTTGCGCAAAAGTGTGCAGCGGTTTTGCGGTTACAACATGCGAGAAATCAACGTGTGACGCGATACGCCTCTTGGTGCCAGAAGACCTCATGCAAAGTCCTTTGTCAAAAAAACGTGTCTTTCGTTTCGCGCCGAGCCCGAACGGCCTTTTGCATCTCGGCCATGCGCTTTCGGCGATTCTGAACCACGACCTTGCCGCGGCCTTCGGCGGCCGGTTCCTGCTGCGCATGGAAGACATCGATCCCGCTCGCTCGCGACCCGAATTCGAAGCGGCGATCTACCGCGATCTCGCCTGGCTCGGGCTTGACTGGGAAAGGCCGGTACGCCGCCAGTCGGAGCATCTTGCCTTTTACGGCGAGGCGCTGGAGCGCCTCAAGGCGATGGGCGTGCTCTATCCGGGGTTCCTGAGCCGCGGCGAGGTGAAGGCGCGGGTCCAGGTGCACGAGGCGGCAGGCGGCACCTGGCCGCGCGATCCGGACGGCGCGCCGCTCTATCCGACCGAGGAGCGCACGTTCGACCGGGACCGGGCGCTCGCCTGGATCGCGGCGGGACGGCAGCATGCCTGGCGGCTCGACATGGACAAGGCCCGTGCGCTCGTACCGCAGGTGCTTGAATGGTCCGAGGCGGGGGCGGGGCCGCAGGGCGAGACGGGCATCGTGACGGCCAGGCCGGAGCGCTGGGGCGATGTCATCCTCTCGCGGCCGGATGCGCCGGCGAGCTACCATGTCGCCGTGGTGCTCGACGATGCGGAGCAGGGCGTCACGGACGTCGTGCGCGGGCAGGATCTTTTCCATGCGACGGCGGTGCATCGCCTCCTGCAAAGCCTGCTCGGCCTGCCGGCGCCCGTCTATACCCATCATGGCCTGGTGCCGGGGCCGGACGGGCGGAAGCTCTCCAAGAGCAACCAGGACACCGGGATCGCCGCCTATCGGCAAAAGGGCGTCTCACCTGCCGGTATTCGCGCCCTGCTCGCGGGCTATGGCTTCGTCCTCCATTGAGACCTCCTCGACGACCGGCTTCTTCACACCGCGCACCCGGTCGAGGATCAGGTGCTTGACGCGGTATTTCATCAGCGCGGCGTTGATCTCCGCGCCGATGATGAAGATCGCCCCGACGATGTAGAGAAAGACCAACGCGATCATGATCGAGGCGAGGCCCGCATAGGTCGAGACATAATTGGCGAAGGTGGCGAGATAGGAGGCGAAGGCATAGGCGCCGATGCCCCAGGCGAGCAGCGTCAGCAGGATGCCCGGCAGCACGTCGGCGATCTTGCGGCGGCCGGCCGGCAGCCAAAGATGGGCGATCAGCAGGCCGACGAGCAGCACCAGGACGGTGCCGAAGAGGCCCCAGCTCTCCACCCAGGAATAGACATAGGCAAGCCAGGGCAGCCAATCCCCCGTTGCCCGCACGGCAAGGGGCGCGGCGACGAGCACGATGCTGATGACGGCGAGCGCCAGGACGCCGGCGATGACGAAGCCGAGGCTCGCAAGACGGGTGACGTACCAGTAGCGCGTCTCGGCCACCCGGTAGGCGCGGTTGAGCGAGACGCGCAGCGCCTCCACGCCGTTCGAGGCGAAATAGGCGGCGGCGAGCACCGAGACCGTCAGCAGGCCGCCGCGTGGAATGGTGAGCACGGCGACGACCTCGCGGGAGATGGGCTCGGCGATCGATTCCGGCCAGGTGTCGAAGATGAGATGCACGGCGGTTTCGGCGAACTGCTCCGCGCCGAGGAAGGAGCCGAGCGCCGTGCCGAAGATCAGGAAAGGGAAGATGGCCAGCAGCGTCGACAGGGCGACGTGGCTCGCCATCGCCCAGCCGTCGTCCTCGGAGAAGTGCCAGATCGCGTCGAAGACGACCTTGTAGGCAATGCGGATGGCGGTCGGCATCGGCAATGTCCAGTTCCTTCGCGGCCGTCGCCGGCCGTCTCTCATTGTCTGCTGGTCGTGAATATGGGAAACGGTTGCAGATTTGTACAGGAAACCGCCATGTCTTCTCCAAGCACGACCGCTCCGCCGAGCATCATCGTCACCGGCTGCTCTTCAGGCATCGGTGCCTATTGCGCCCGCGCGCTGAAGGCGGAGGGCTGGCGCGTCTTCGCCACGGTGCGGCGAAGGGAGGACCTGGCACCGCTCGAAGCCGAGGGCATCGAGGCCCTGCAGATGGATTACACCAAGCCGGAAACAATCGCGGCCGTCGCCGAGACGGTGCTGGAGCGGACGGGCGGGCGGCTCGATGCGCTCTTCAACAACGGCGCCTACGGTCAGGCGGGCGCCGTCGAGGACCTGCCGGTCGAGGCGCTGCGCCTGCAGTTCGAGACGAATGTCTTCGGCTGGCACGACCTGACGCGCCGGGTGATCCCGGTGATGCGCAGGCAGGGCCATGGCCGCATCGTGCAATGCTCGTCGATCCTCGGCATCGTGCCCTATCGCTGGCGCGGCGCCTACAATGCCTCGAAATTCGCGCTCGAAGGCCTGTCGCTGACGCTGCGCATGGAGCTTGCCGGCTCGGGCGTGCATGTCAGCCTCATCGAGCCGGGGCCGATCGCCTCGCGCTTCACGGCCAACGCCATCGCGCATATCGAGCGGCATATCGACCTCGAAAACTCCGTGCATGCGGAGGAATATCGCCGGCAGATGCGGCGCCTGCGCGGCGAATCGAAGCCGGCGCGCGGCAAGCTCGGGCCGGAGGCGGTGCATGCCGTCCTGCGTCACGCGTTGACGGCGAAGGCGCCGCGGCCGCATTATATCGTGACGACGCCGGCCAGGCAGGGCGCGCTGCTCAAGAAGCTGCTGCCCGCCTCGCTCTTCTACCGGATCATCGGCAGGCTCGGCTGACGCGGCGCGGCGCCGCAGGCCCTGCGCCTGAAAATGCGTGCTATTTGCGCCGAATTCCCTATTTGAATAGGGCTGACAAAAATCAAACCGGATGTTCGCATGTCTTCCTTCCTCACCTTCATGACCCTGCTCGTCATGGGCCTCGTCGCCATCGTGCTCGTGCGCGGTCTCGTCAACATGGCCAAGGGCGGCAGCGGCAACACCTCGAACAAGCTGATGCAGCTTCGCGTGCTCTTGCAGGCGATCGCCATCGTCCTCATCATGCTGACCCTCTGGATCACGGGCGGCGGGCGCGGGTGATGGTCAAGCTCAACAAGATCTATACGCGCACGGGCGACGACGGCACGACCGGCCTCGTCGCGGGGCCGCGCCGCAAGAAGCACGACCTTCGCGTGGAGGCCTATGGGGAGGTGGACGAGGCGAATTCCTGCATCGGCCTCGTGCGCCAGCAGCTTGCCGACCATCCGGCGCTCGACCGCATGCTGATGCGCATCCAGAACGACCTGTTCGACCTCGGCGCGGACCTCGCGACGCCCGATACCGGACGCAAGCTTGAATACGAGCCGCTCCGCATCGTCCAGGCGCAGGTCGACCGGCTGGAACGGGAGATCGACCAGCTCAATGCGGATCTGGAGCCGCTGCGTTCTTTCGTGCTGCCGGGCGGCACGCCGGCTGCTGCAGCGCTGCACCTGGCACGCACCGTCACGCGCCGGGCCGAGCGGCGGATCGTCGCCTTGCAGGAAAGCGCGGGAGAGGCGGTATCGGCCGCGGCTGTCGCCTATGTCAACCGGCTCTCCGATTTCCTCTTCGTCGCAGCGCGCTGGGTGAACGACAAGGGCCGCACGGACATATTGTGGGTTCCGGGGCAGAACAGGTAAGCTTGCCCTGGGCAAGTTCCAGTAAAGGTGCGCAGCGATTTGCGTCCGGAACTGCGCCAGAAATGCCGGGCCGGGAAGGGAATCCATGTTCATACCGCTGCATGACGCGAACTCCCTGAAATACATCAAGGTACAATATGTCACGATCAGCCTGATCGTGGTCAACGTCGCCGTCTGGCTGGTCACGGGGCTTGCCTCGACGCAGGCCTTTTCCGACGCGGCCGTGGTCGGCCTCGGCTACATTCCGGCCGTGGTCTTCGATTTCGCCGACCTGGAGCCGAGCCTGATCCTGGTGCCGGAGGACGCGACCTACATCACCTATGCGTTCCTGCACGGCGATTTCATGCATCTTGCCTCCAACATGCTGTTCCTCTGGGTGTTCGGCGACAATGTCGAGGACGCGCTCGGGCATTTCCGCTTCCTCCTCTTCTATCTCGTCTGCGCGGCGGCCGGCGCGCTGGTGCACGGCCTCGTGCAGCCGGATTCGGAGGCGCCGCTGATCGGCGCGTCGGGCGCGATCTCGGGCGTGGTGGCGGCCTATTTCCTGCTGCATCCCAAGGTGCGCGTCTGGGTGCTGGTGTTCTTCCGCATTCCCCTTCCGCTGCCGGCGGTCATTCCGCTCGCCTTCTGGATCGCCCAGCAGTTCTACATGCTGGTGGTCGACGGCGACAGCGGCGTCTCGTGGGGCGCCCATGTCGGCGGCATCGTCGCCGGCGCGATCCTCGTCGTCTTCCTGCGGCGGCGCGGCGTGCCGCTGTTCGACCGCACCATCGTGACGCCGAAGGCCGTGCGGCATGCGGAGGCGGCGCCGGTTCCCGTCGAGGAGGCGGCTTCGCGTCCCTCCGTTCCGCCCACCCATTGGGGGCGATGACCGCATCGTGGCAAGAAAATTGACGTGGACGTAAAGGTAATTTATAAGCCTTTCGTTTTCAGGTGGGGAGGAACCCGTGGCGCATTGTAATTGGGGAAAAAACGCGTATCGATGTCGCCAACCGACAATCAGGGCGCCCCTGAAAGGCGCATTTTCCCTCGCGGGCAGATGAAGGAAGGAACCGATGAAGATCCTCGTACCAGTCAAGCGTGTTGTCGACTACAACGTAAAGATCCGAGTGAAGTCGGACGGCTCGGGTGTCGAGCTTTCGAATGTGAAGATGTCGATGAACCCGTTCGACGAGATCTCGGTTGAGGAGGCGCTTCGCCTGAAGGAGGCGGGCAAGGCGGATGAGGTGGTGGTGGTGTCGATCGGCCCTGCCAAGGCCGAGGAGACGCTGCGGACGGCGCTCGCGATGGGCGCGGACCGGGCGGTGCTGGTGGAGACGGACGATGCCGTCGAGCCGCTGGCGGTGGCC